>DATBQU010000068.1:0-5833 GCA_036560665.1 Polyangiaceae bacterium | reverse complement strand
GTGCATGTCGCGCGCGTCGTCGATGTTGCCCCCCTGGGGGCCATTGCGCATCAGCACGCGCCACGCGTCGACCACCACCAGCGTCGGCCGCATGAAGGTCGCCAGATCGGCGATCGACAGATCGATGCTCTGGTGCAGGCGGTTTCTGCGCCCGCCGAGGACGCCGTACCAGTTCTTCATCGCCGCGGTGTACCTGGCGAGGTTGTGGTGCTTGGCGACCGGGACGTTGATGACCTTGTCGGCGTCGACGAGGGTGGTGAAGATCGGCCACTCGTCGAGGACGTCGCCCTTCAGGCGCATCGAACGGAAGCGGTGCTCCTGCGGCAGCACCACCTCGGCGCCCGCGTCGTACGAGGCGCGCCAGATGCCCGAGCGCTGGAAGCAGCGGTTGGGGTCGTTGCACGATCCGTCGGCGACGACGACCTTCTTCGCGCCGGCGTCGAAGGCGAGCTTGATGACCGCCGCCACCACGTCGGGATTCGTGTTGGCCGCGTGGATGGGCATGCGATCCCAGCCGATGTTCGGCTTGATGACCACCACGTCCCCGCGCGAAACGAACTTGCTCATCCCCCCGAGAGCGGCCACGGCGCGCTGGACCAGCTGCTCGGGCGTCGCCGTCGGCCCGGGCGAATCGTCCCCAGCCTCCTTGGGGGCGGCACGGGCCACGGCCAGCTCGGCGTGCTCGGCGTCGCGCTCGGCGACGCGGTAGTCGCGCACCTGCCTGGCGGCGCTCGACTGCACGACGTCGAACCCGCCCTTGTCCCACGCGACGCGCGCCCCTACCGCGGCGGCCCCCAGCACGCCTGTCATCGCCCCCAGCCGCACCAGCGCGTCGCGCCGCGAGGGGCGGGCGACGTCCGGGACGGGGACGGGCGGTTTCGGGGTACTCACGGTTGATCCATACCCCGCGCACGGACAGGTCGGCAACTAAGGGGGCGTAACCGCTCGCGATCGCTAACATGTCTGCCTCGCCCCGGCCCTCACACCCGCCCGCGCCCCGCCCATGCCCCACGTCGCCCCCTTCCACGCCTTCCCCGCCCTGCGCCTGCCACCGGACGCATCCGTCTTCGTGCTCACCGGGGCCGGCATCAGCGCGGAGAGCGGCATTCGCACCTTCCGCGACGCCAACGGGCTGTGGGAAAAGGTCCGCTTCGAGGAGGTCGCCTCGCCCGAGGGCTGGGCGGCGAGCCCCGAGGTGGTTTGGCGCTTCTACTCGCAGCGTCGGGCGCAGGCCGCGACCTGCGAGCCGAACGGCGCGCACCGCGCGCTGGCGGACCTCGAGCGGGCCCTCGGCGAGCGGCTCTTCCTGTGCACGCAGAACGTCGACGACCTGCACGAGAAGGCGGGGTCGACGCGCCTCGTCCACATGCACGGGGAGCTCTTCAAGAGCCGCTGCGAGTCCTGCGAGCGGGCGCCGTTCGGGGATCGAGCCTCGCACGCGACGGTCCCGCGCTGCGCGTGCGGCGCGCGCGTCCGCCCGCACATCGTCTGGTTCGGCGAGGTCCCCTTCGAGCTCGACCGCATCGCACGCGCGCTCGAGGCGTGCGACGTCTTCGTCACCATCGGCAGCAGCGGCGCGGTCCATCCCGCGGCGGGGTTCGTCGCAGCGGTGCAGGGCAGGGCCCGCACCATCTACGTCGGTCCCGAGCAGCCCGACAACGCGAGGGCGTTCGACGAGTGCCGCCTGGGCAAGGCCGGCGACGCCGTGCCGGGCCTCTTCGCCGTGGGGTGACGCGGGCCTCACCCCTTGGGGGGCATCCCGTGCCCGGGGCCGAGGATCTCCCTCAGCTTGGCCGCGGGATCGAACTGCTCGACGTGCGGCGGGTGGTGACAGTCCAGGCACCTGGCGGTCGACGGATGACCGACGATTCGCGTCCTGTCGGTGGGGTTCTGCGCGTGGCGCGAGCCCGGGCCGTGGCACACCTCGCACCCCACGTTCTGGAGCTTCTCGACGTGGGTGACCGTGCTGCCTCCCGGCTGCTCGTAGCCGGTGACGTGGCAGCTCACGCACTCCAGGTTGAACTCCTTGAACTGCGAGGAGAGCGCCGCGTACGCCCGGCTGTGCGGCGTGCCGTTCCAGACCTCGCGCGCCCCCGGGTGGCACGTCGAGCAGGCGTCGGTGCCGACGTAGCTCGCCTGGTCGGAGCCGGCCGCGGGCGGCACGCGATCGGCGAACGCCACGCGGTTGTGATCATCGACGGACTTGTAGTAGCCGAGAAGCTCCGCCTCGATGGCCGGGTCCTTCCCCAGCGACACCCTCATCTCCTCCAGGCGGTAGCGAAAGAAGCTTCCCTTGGCGGGCGGCGGCTTCGCGTCGAGCGCCTCGCGCTCCGCCTCGAGCCTGGCCAGCTCGTCGCGACGCGCCGCCACGTCCGCGGGGGCGACGCCCGGATCGCGCTCCCAGGCGGCGATCTTCACGTGCAGCTCGTCGATGCGACGCGCCAGGTCCTCGCGCTTGCGCGCGAGCTCGAGGCCCGTCGCATCGGCCAGCTTGATCAAGTGCCCGGGCTCGATCGGCTCGCGCACGTAGAGGTCGAGCACGGCCACGCTCTGCAGGTGGTTGGACGCCTGCACCACCAGCACGTCACCGACCCGCTCACCCTGGGGCGCGGTGGTGTTGCCGTCGCCGGTCGAGCGCGGCGAGCCCACCACCACGGCCGTGAGCTCCGGCACGGCGTCGGCGACACGCTTGGCCTCGCCGCGGCCCACGGCCACGAGCGCGACGAGCACGTTGGCGCCGTGCTTCTCCGCGTCCGCGATGCCGCGGCGGATCACGTCCTGTACGTTCGCCGCGGGGTCCGGGGCCTGCGCCTGGCCGTAGCCCACGAAGCCGACCTTCACACCGCCGACGTCGCGAACGAGCGCCGTGCCGTCGCGCAGCAGTGGCGCGCCGCCCGAGGTCGATGCCAGCCCGCGCAGGCCGTCGGGCCCGTCGTCCCAGTCGTTGGCGCCGGGGGCGAAGGAGGCGAAGTCGAGGCCGTGCAGGACGCGGGCGATCGTCTGCGCCTTGATGCGATCCTGATCGGCGCGATCGCCCTCCAGCTTGTCGTCCATGAAGAAGAGGGGCCCGGCCGAGGCGACGACCGCCGACGGAGCCCTGGCGTGCTCGTGCTTCACCCATGCTCCGAAGTGATCGAGCCCCCCCAGCTGGTCCTTGGTGCAGCCGCACGGCTCGAGCGCCCCGGCCAGATCGGTCACGAGGTAGATGCGCGCCGTCACCGGCCCCACGTCGGCGCCCGCCCCCGCCGAGGCCACCGCGGTCGCCGACGGGGCCGAGGAACGGCACCCCTCGCATGCGGCGAGCCCGAGGGTGAGGATGGGGACGGCGAATACGAGGTGGCGCAGCACGCGACTCGTCATTTTGTGCTCCGACCGCGCAGCATAGATACACTCTGGCGGGCGATGTCGTCAGGGGAAAACCAGCCGCCTCACCCGCCCCAGGGTCCCAGGGGCGTCCCGCGTCCGCTGTCGGGCGGACCGGTGAGGTTCGGCCCCTACTGGCTGGACGCGCGCCTGGCCGTGGGCGGTACGGCCGAGGTCTACGTCGCGCACCCCATCGATCCGGCCGCCAAGCCGCGCAAGCTCATCGTCAAGCGCCTGCTCCCCCACTTCGTGGTCGATCCCGAGGGCAGGACGATGTTCGAGCGCGAGGCGGCGCTGCACGCCGCCGTACACCACGACAACGTGGTGAAGGTGTACGCCTCGGGCCTCGAGGGCGACGAGCCCTGGCTGGCCATGGAGCTCGTGGACGGTTGCGACCTCTACCGCCTGCTCCGGCGGCTGGGGGGAGACGGCCGCCGGCTGGGGCCGAGCGTCGCCACCCACGTCGCGCGGGAGGTGCTCAGCGCGCTGGGGAGCGTCCACGCCGCCAACGACGCGAACGGCCAGCCGATGGGGATCATCCACCGCGACGTCACGCCCTCGAACCTCTACCTGTCCAACGACGGGCGGGTGAAGCTGGGCGACTTCGGGATCGCACGGTCGGCGAGCCGCGCCACGATGCGCTCGGCGGGCAGCGCGATGCTGAAGGGCAAGTTCGCATACCTCGCGCCGGAGCAGGTGGCGGGCGAGCCCTTCGACCATCGGGCGGACCTGTTCTCCATGGCCGTCGTCCTGAGCGAGATGCTCCTCGGCAAGGCCCTCTTCGCGGGGAGCGGGCAGCTCGCCGTGCTCCTCGCCATCCGGGACTGTCGCATCGACTCGCTGCGGGAGGCCCGCGGCTCGCTACCCAGGGGCCTGTTCGAGGTGCTCGAGCACGCGCTCTCCCGCGACCCGGCCCATCGCTTTCCGACCGCGGCCGCGTTCTCCGCGGCTCTGGCTCCCTTCGACAGCAACCCCGCGGCGGCGAGGGCCGAGATCGGCGCCGTCGTGCGCTGGGTGCAGTCGGCGCCGTCGACCGAGCAGCTCCAGGCCGTACGCGAGAGCGCCGGAAAGATCCGCGCGACGGTGGCGGCACGCGACGCCGCGGCCGAGGGCGAGGCCGAGCGCGACTCCGAGAGGACCACCGGCGAGTACACCCCCATCTCGTCGCACGTCGTCACCCAGAGCGGCGCGAAGCTCGGGCCCTGGCCCTTCGCGCGGCTGGTCGAGGCCATCGCCACCGGCGACGTCGGGCGCGGCGACGAGGTCGACTACATGGGGCGCGGGCTGGCGCCCATCGAGTCCATCGCGGAGCTCGCCCGCTTCCTGCCGGCGATGACGGCGACCACCAACCGCCTGGGGAGCGTGGGCGCGCCCGACTTCGTCGACGACGTGTCGACCACTTCGCTGATCACCGTCCTGCTGCGGATGGTCGAGTCGGCGGCGACCGGCGTGCTCTTCGCCGAGGGACCGACCGAGTCGCGCCGGTCACGGCCCGACGGCAGCGAGGGCGGCGGCCGCAAGGAGCTGTACTTCGTCGGGGGCAAGCTGCACCACGTCTCGTCGAACAACGCCAGCGAGCTCCTGGGGGAATACCTGGTCCGGCGGGGCGTCATCTCCCGCGAAGAGCTCGACTTCGCCCTGGCGGTGCTGCCGCGCTACGGCGGGCGCATGGGCGACACGCTCATCTCCCTCGGCCTCGTCGCCTCTCTGGACATCTTCCGCGCCATCCGCGATCAGGGCCGCGACCGGCTGGTCGACCTGTTCCAGTGGGGCAGCGGCAAGCTCACCTTCTACGCGGAGCAGACCGCTCCCCACGTCGAGTTCCCGCTCGATCTCGAGCTGCCCGCCCTGGTGCTGGCCGGCGTCGAGGCGGCCGAGCCGGGGGACGTCCCGCTCACCACGTGGCGCTCGCGATTCGACGACGTCCTCGGCCCGGCCACCGCTCCCCGCCCCAGGCTGCGCGCCGCGCCGTGGCCGCAGACGGCTCGGCGGCTCATCGAGGTGACGCAGCGGCCGCAGCGGCTGCGCGACGTGCTGACAGCCATGGCGCAGGGCGGCACGGCGACGGCCAACGACACGCTACGCGCGGTCGAGGTGCTCCTCGTGGGCGGCGTCCTGGCCTGGCAGTGACGGCGACTACTTCGCCACGCCCGCGGCGCTGCCCGAGAAGGGCAGGATCGTCTTCAGGTCGTCGTCCGTGAAGCGCAGCTGCAGGCCCAGGAAATAGTCGCGCGCGCTGGGCAGGAAGATGCGGTCGACGCCGCCGTAGATCCAGAGTCGCTTGAGGAACTCGTAGGAGATGTAGACGCGATAGCGCGGCTGCACCTCCTCGCTGAAGCCGAAGAGGTCGTTGACCACCTCGAAGCGGTCCTGCAAGAGGTGCAGGTCGAGGCCGATCCCGCCCGTCGACTCCTTGATGCCGAAGCGGCCGGTGAACGGCCCGAGTCGCCGCGCGAACTGCAGCGAGAAG
>DATBQU010000067.1:0-9758 GCA_036560665.1 Polyangiaceae bacterium | reverse complement strand
AAGCCCGGCGCCGGCGGCGGTCCCGGCGGCGCCGGCGGCTACTCGGGCGGCCAGAGCTTCGAGAGCGTGCTCAATGGCAACAACGAAACGCTCCCCATGGGCCAGGCCCAGGACCAGCCCGACCTCACCAACGCGCAGCTCGCCGCCCCCCTGCGCCACGCCTCGTTCATCACGAGCTGCGGCGCCCCCGACGACATGAAGGTCACCGTCCGCGTCGCCGTGAAGATGGGGCGAGCGGTCGGCGTGACGGTGAGCACCAACCCGCCGAGCGGTGGCGTCGCGGCGTGCGTCGACCGCTCGGTGCGCGGGCTGCAGTGGCCCGTCAGCCCGAAGACGGACTTCGTGACGACGTCGTACTGAGGCAAGCGCCCGGCGAGCGCCCGCAAAACGCGAGCGAGCGCCGGGCGTCGGTCCGCGCTCAGTGCGCCTGCGGGGGCGCCGGGACGCAGAGGCCGGCGATGCACTGGTTGGGCGTGATGCAGTCGACCGCCGACTGGCAGGGGAACGCGCACTTGCCGTACTGCGTGTTGCAGTGGTGCGTCCCGCACGGCACGTCGTTCTGGCACTGGAAGGCGATCGGACCGGGCACCGCCATCGTTCCGGCCGTCGTGGGCGTGGGGGCGGGCGGGGCGACCGTGGGCTGCGGCGCGTACTGCGTCGCCGTCGGCTGAGGGTACTGCCCCTGCGGGTACTGACCCGGGGGGTACTGGCCAGGCGGGTACTGCCCGGGGTAGGCGGTCGCGGTCGGGGCGGCAGCGTTGGGATCAGGCTGCTTGGGGCCACACGCGGCCACCACCACGAAAAGCGACGCAATGGCAGTGCAGGTCGAAAGCGTTCGCATGCTCGGTCTCCTTGGACGGCGGGTAGCTTCGTCGAGGCTGCCCTCGATCGTCAACAGGAGGAACGCCCCCCTGCCCGCGATCTTACACGCTCGTGCTAGACCGGCCCCATGCGGCGCTCGACCCGGCTGGCCGTCCTCCCGCTCCTGGCCATCGCCTGCGGCCGCCGCGATCCCCCCGTCGCTCCCGACGTCTCGCCCTCGACGGCAGCGGCCGAGACCGCCTCGCCGCCGCCTGCGTCGGCCACCGTTCCCGTCGCCTCGGCGTCCTCGGCCCTGCCCGCACCCTCGGCCGACCCGGCGCTCCTGCCCCAGACGCACGACCAGCCTTCCGCGTCGGGCGCCGCGTTCGAGGCGCGCGTGGCGGCGCTGTGGGCGGCGGTCGTCGAGGACGACCCCGAGCGGGCCATGCCCTTCTTCTTTCCGCTGGGCGCCTACGAGCAGGTCAAGGACATCGGCAACCCGGCGGCCGACTGGAAGCACCGCCTCGTGGCGGCCTACACGCACGACGTCCACGCGCTGCACGCCCGCCTCGGCGACGACGCCGCGAAGGCAAAGCTCGTCGCGCTGGAGGTCCCCGAGCCGCGCGCGCGCTGGGTGGACCCCGGCGAGGAGTACAACAAGATCGGCTACTACCGCGTCTTCGGCTCCAGGCTCCGCTACGAGGTGGACGGCGCGCCGCGCTCCTTCGAGGTGAAGTCGCTCATCTCGTGGCGTGGCGAGTGGTACGTCGTCCACCTGAGCGCGATCAAGTGACGCCTGGGCTGGTGCGCGAGCTCGTGCGCGGCGCGCCGGCGCAGCGCATCGCGTCGGCCCAGGCGCTCCGCGAGCACGCCGCGCGGGACGCGACGACGGACACCGTCGAACGCGCGGCCCTCGGCGGGCTCGCCGCGGGCGGCGTGGGCTGGGCCTTCGCGTGCGGCTACGAGGCGGCGCTGACGCGCCTCGATCCGGAGGCCACGCGCGGCGGCGCGCTCACCGCGCTATGCGCCACCGAGGAGGGCGGCGGCCACCCGCGCGCCATACGCACGACGCTGTCGCCTGCCTCGGGCGGCCCCGGCTGGACGCTGTCCGGACGCAAGACGTGGGTGACGCTGGGCGCCGACGCCGAGCGGCTCCTCGTGGTGGCGAGCGCGGGGCAGCGCGAAGACGGACGCAACACGCTTCGCGTCGCCCGCATCCCCGCCACGCGCCGCGGCGTTCACCTCGCGCCCGCGGCCCCCCTGCCCCTCGCGCCGGAGATCGCCCACACGCAGGTCACCCTCGACGCGGTCGCCGTGGACGACGCGGAGCTCCTCCCGGGCGACGGCTACGAGACGGTGCTCAAGCCGTTTCGCACCATCGAGGACACGCACGTGATGGCCGCCGTGCTCGGCTGGTCCATCGGCGCGGGCCACGCGAGCGCCTGGCCTCGCGCGTGGATCGAGGAGGCGGTGGCCCTGGTCGTGCTCCTGCGGGGCGTGAACGCGCTGCCGCCCCTCCAATCCGAGACTCACCTAATCCTCGCCGGCGCCATCGCCGGCACGCTGCGCTTGCTGGAGAGCGCCGCGTGGTCTCGAGCGGATGCGGCGACGCGCGACGGCTGGGAGCGCGACCGCGCGCTGCTCCGGGTGGCCTCGACGGCGCGGGCCGCGCGCCTCGAATCGGCGTGGCGTGCGCTCTCGGGCGGATGAGAACGAGGGACAGCCCCTAGTCGCTGGCGCTCGAGGGGCGGTAGGCGCGATGCGGATCGGTCGCGGGACGACGCACCACGCCGTGGCGCGCGTCGAGCGCCTCCACCGTCCAGCCATTCCCGGCGTAGATCCCCACGTGGCCCGGCCACCACAGGATGTCCCCCGGACGCACCTCGTCGAGCGGGACCTCGGACAGCTCCGACGCGATGGCGCCCGACGTGCGCGGCAGGCGCACGCCCGCCGATCGCCACGCCTGCTGCACCAGCCCCGAGCAGTCGAAGCACTCCGGCCCCGTCCCTCCCCAGCAGTATCGCTTGCCGACCTGCGATGCCGCGAAGGCGACGACCGCGCGAGCCCGCGGACCGGCGGGCGGCTCGCCACCGGCCCGGGCTCTCGCCGCCAGCGCTCCGGCGGGGAGGGCGCGCGGCCCCGCGCAGCCGGCGGTCGCCAGGGCGAGGGCGATGAGCGCCGCCGCGAGATCCCTCATGGACGCATCGTCGCGCGGGCGGCGGGAGGCGGCGAAGTTCGTTGCAGCCGGCGCGTGAGCCGAGGGCGGGTCAGTGCGCCTTGCTCTTCATCGCGCAAGCCCAGGCGTCGTTCATCATGCACGCCCGATCGAGCGTCGATCGGCCCATGGCGTTGCCGCTGGCAGCCTGGAGCACGCCGAGCTTCGCGCAGGCGCGGGCGCCGCCGCCGTTGCAGGCCCCCTGCAGCTCGTTCTGCTCGGCGATGTCCGGGAAGACCGGGCGGGCGTCGCCGAAGGCTAGCTTGAGCGACGCGCACCCCATCGCGTTCTGCTTGTTGCAGGCCATCTCGTAGGCCCACTTCGCGCGGTCGGCGTTGGCCATCGGTCCGGTCTGCAGGACGCGCCCCAGGTTCGCGCAGGACCGGGCCGACTCCTTGAAGTCGGAGGCGAAGCACCCGCGCTGGAAGAGGATCGAGGCCAGGATGGCGTCGTGCTCCTCGGCCGACTCGCCCAGCACGTTGCAGCTCCGCGCGTCGCTGCCGTCGCACCCGCGCTTGAGGGCCGCGCCGGCCGCCTTCTCGTCCTTTGCCACCCCCTCGCCCGCGCGCAGCATCATCCCGAGCTCGCCGCAGCTGGGGGCCTGACCGCCGTCGCACGCCTTGCGCATGAGCGTCGCGGCCCGCGCGTCGTCGCGCACGACGCCGAGCCCCGTGCGATAGGCGTGCGCCAGGTGGGCGCAGCCCACGGCGTCGCCCTGGTTGCATCCGCTCTCGAACAGCGGGGCGGCGGCGGCGGGATCGGCCTTCGCCCCGCGTCCCCGCAGGACCATCTCGCCCAGGTTCACGCAGCTCCGCGTGTCGCCGCCGTCGCAGCCCTTCTTGAGCGCCGCGAGCGCCTTGTCGTTCTCGCCGCTGCGCTCCAGGATCGCGCCGAGGGCGCCGCAGCTGCCCGCGTGCCCCTTGTCGCACTGCTTCGCGCAGGCGTCCCTGTCGCCCGGCTCGCACTGGTGGGGCTTCTCCTCGGTCGGCGGCGTGCACTTGCCGTCGGCGAACACCATGCCCTGCGGACACGGCTCCTCGGCGACCTCCGGCGCGGGCTTGTCCCCTGCTGCCTCCTTCTCGGCCGCCCGGGGCGGCTCCTTGACCGGCTCCCCCAGGGCCACCAGCTCGAGCCGCACCGCGGCCCCGCACTGCGCGGGCGCGCTCGGCGCGTCCGGCGAGGCATGCGCGCAGTCGGTCGGATCGCCCTCCTTGTCGTTCACGTCCCGGCCGCTCGAGGACGCCCCGGACGCGCCCGCCCCGAACACCTGCGCGGCCGTCCGCAGCTGCGCGCGCGTGCCGGTCTGGAGCGCGAAGGCGCCCACGGCCGCGCCGCGAACGAAGTGGGTCGCCCCCTCGCAGTCGCCCTTCAGGTCGTCCCGGGTGGGGAGCTTCCACGTCGTGCGCTTCTTGCCGACGGTGACGAGCGCGATGTCCAGCGTCGAGCCGCGCTCCATGTCGCCCCCGAGCTCGCCGGCGATCTTGAGGCCGCTCAGGGGGAGGTTCGCCCGCAGCTCGTCGGCGCTCTGGAGCCGCACCACCTGCTCGCGCTTGGTCATCCCCAGGAAGCCGTAGGCCCCTTCGAGCTTGCACTGCTTGAGCAGACGGATGCCGTCGCAGCTGTAGGCGACGACCGCGACGCCGTCGTGCATCACCTCCTCGAGATCGCCGCGCTGGTCCGGCTTCCAGTCGACCACCAGGGGCTCGCCGTACTTCTCGACCTTGTGGCACGCCGCGCCGCTCTCCCCGAGCGCGCCCGCGGCCGTCGGGTCCCGGGGGCGGATGGCCTCGGCCGCCCCGCCAGCGCCGCATCCGGCCACGACGAGCGCCGCCGCGGCAACCGCGGCAGACGCGGCAGACGCGGCAGACGCGGCAGACGCGATGGTGAGCGCAGGGATGCGCAGGCTCGCAGACCTCGAACGCCTTGCCGATCGGTTGGCTCGCATGCCGGCGAGGCTACGCCAAGCATGCACCCCGGCGAAGACATTGCGCGTGCTGCCTGGCGGGCGCGTACGCGCATCCGCAGGCAATTCCGCAGGGAAGGAGCCGAGATCCTGACCTGGCGCAGCGGGTGCACACGCCGAGCCCGAGGAGGCTTCATGGCGCGTACGAACCCCGACGAGAGCGGTGTCCTTCCTGGTCCGGATGCGACGCTGCGCGTGCCGGAGGATCTCGCGCGTGCATGCCACGACATCCTCGGCGCGCTCGCGGCGCTCACCATCAACGTCGAGATCCTCGCCGAGGCACGCACCCAGGTCGACGGCGAGCTGCAACAGGTCGTCCACGACGCGCGCGACAGCGTCGATCGCATCGCCCGGATCGCGAAGGCGCTTCAGCGCGCCGTGCGGTCCCGGGCGGCCGCCTGAGCGCCGCGCGCCCTCCTCGCCGAAAACCCCAGCAAGAACGAGTGGGCCCAGCGGGACTCGAACCCGCGACCTACGGATTAAAAGTCCGCAGCTCTACCGACTGAGCTATAGGCCCCGAAGCCGTTGGAACTACACCCCCTGGCGAGCCAAGGCCAGCCTCCACGACGGCGCCGGCGCGTCGCGACACGGGGTCAGGCCTTATCCCCCGGGCTGTACCGTGCCGTTTCCCAGGGCATGGCAACGAAGAAAGCGAACGAACGAACGACCCTGGTCGAGGGGCTGCGCCCCCGCGCGCGTTCCGTCTTCGTCGACGAGGCCGGAAGCTGGAGGCTCGAGGCGATGGCCTCCCTCCTCCAGAGCAGCCGCGAGGACGCGCCGATCGAACCCCAGCCCATCCGGATGGTGGTCCCCGGAGCCTCCTGATCGCACGCCGGCTTGCGACCACGCGCCGGCTGGGCTTTTCTCGGGCCCATGCCCTGCTGCCACGGCTACGCCCTCGTCGAAGGCAACGAGTCGGCCTTCTCCGTGGACGTCTCGGCCATCACCTTCGGCCCGGGGGTGCTGGCGGACGCGGGGCCGCACCTGCAAGCGCTCGGCTGCCGGCGGATCGCGCTCTTCACCGACCGCTCCCTGGCGCGCCTCGAGCCGGTGGATGCTGCGCTGCGCTCGCTGCGCGCCTCGGGCCTCGACGCGGTGGTCTACGACGAGGTGCACGTCGAGCCGACCGACGCCTCCTTCCGCGCCGCCGCCGACTTCGCGCGGTCCGGTAGCTTCGAGGGGTACGTCTCGGTCGGGGGCGGCTCGGTCATCGACACGTGCAAGGCCGCGCTGCTCTACGCGACGTACCCCGCGGACTTCCCGGCGTACGTCAACGCGCCCCTCGGCGAGGCGAGGGCGGTCCCCGGTCCCCTGCCCCCGCACGCGGCCTGCCCGACGACGTGCGGCACCGGCAGCGAGTGCACGGGCATCGCCGTGTTCGACGATCTGTCGCGCAAGGCGAAGACGGCCATCGCCTCGCGGCGTCTGCGCCCGACCTTCGCCCTCATCGATCCCACCTGCACGCGGTCGCTGCCGGCCATGGTGGTGGCGGCCAGCGGCTTCGACGTGCTCTGCCACGCGCTCGAGTCGTACACGGCGCGCCCCTTCACCGCGCGCGCGCGCCCCGCCGCCCCGGGCGCGCGGCCCATGAGCCAGGGGCGCAACCCCTGGAGCGACGTGGGCGCGCTCGAGGCGCTGCGGGTGGCCGGCAAGTACCTGGTGCGCGCGGTGAGCGACGCCAGCGACGCGGAGGCGCGCGAGGCCATGGCGTGGGCCGCGACGCTGGCCGGCATCGCCTTCGGCAACGCGGGCGTGCACCTGCCGCACGCCATGTCCTACTCCGTGGCCGGGCTGGTGCGCGACTATCGCTGCCCGGGCTATCCGCAGGACGAGCCGCTCGTGCCGCACGGCGTGTCGGTGACCGTCAGCGCACCAGCCGTCTTCCGCGCCACGGCGGCGACGTCGCCGGTGCGGCACCTGACCGCGGCCGAGGCCATGGGCGCCGACGTGATCGGCGCGGGGCCCGACGACGCCGCCGAGGTGCTGGCCGGCGCGCTGCTCGAGCGGATGCGGGCGACCGGGATCCCCGACGGCGTGGGCGGCGTGGGGTACGGCGAGGCGGACGTCGACGCCCTGGCGCGCGGCGCCATCGCGCAGCGGCGCCTGGTCGACAACGCGCCCATGGCGGTCGACGAGGCCGCGATGCGCGCGCTCTTCCGCGGCGCCCTGTCGTATGGATGACCCATGACGGACCCGCCGGCCCCCCGCGCCCACTACCCGCACTTTCTCGTCATCCCGACGCGCTGGATGGACAACGACGTCTACGGGCACGTCAACAACGTCGTCTACTACGCGTACTTCGACACCGTCATCAACCGCTACCTCATCGACGCCGGCGGCCTCGACATCGCGCGCGATCCGGTCATCGGGCTCTGCGTCGAGTCGCACTGCCGCTACGCCCGGCCGCTGGCCTTCCCCGACGAGCTGCAGGCGGGGCTGCGCGTCGAGCACCTCGGGCGCTCGAGCGTGCGCTACGCGGTCGGCATCTTCGCGCACGGGCAGGACGAGGCGGCGGCCGACGGGTGGTTCGTGCACGTGTTCGTCGACCGCGCCTCGCGCAAGCCCTCGCCGATCCCGGGGCCGCTGCGCGCGGCGCTCGAGCGCCTCGCCTGAAGTCTTTGTCGCGTCTCCCCATGGCCCGTTCCGCGTGCAGGAGCGTGGCGCTTCGCGTACAACGGGCGCCCATGGATACTCGTGTGCTCCTCGCCTTCTTGGTCCCCGTCGCGCTTGCCTCGGCCTGCAGCTCCAAGTCCTCCGGCAGCGGCTCCACCCAGCAGCCGGTGGCGAACGCGCCGCCGCTGCTCCAGCTCGACTGCGATCCCATGGTCCCCGGCGAGTGCGGCTTCCCCTTCCCCTCCAGCGTGTGGACGGTGCCCGACACCACGACCAAGACCGGCGTGCACCTGTACTTCGGCGACACCACGCTGCCCAAGTACACGCCCAGCAAGCACATGGACAAGACGCCGTGGCTCGGCCGCGACGGGTTCTCGCCGGGCGCCGCGATGATCACGTACATGCAGAACGGGACGACGACGGGCCTGCCCGACGCGTACCACATCGACCAGTCGATGGCGCCGACGTGCCCGACCATCATCATGGAGGCCGACACCGGCGCGCGGGTCCCGCACTGGGCCGAGTACGACTCGCTCAACGGCACGTACAACGACGACATCCACGGCGACGAGCGCTCGTTCTTCATCCGGCCCGCGGTTCGCCTCAAGGACGCCACGCGCTACATCGTCGCCGTCCGCAACGTGGTCGATCCCTCGGGCACGCCGCTGCCCGCCAACCCGGTGTTCCAGGCGCTGCGCGACAACACCCCCAGCGACGACATCTCCGTCGCCCCGCGGCGGGCGCTCTACGCCGACATCATGGGCAAGCTCCAGGCGCAGGGCGTCGACACCAGCACGCTGCAGATCGCCTGGGACTTCACCACGGCGAGCAAGGACGACACCACCAAGTACATGGTCAAGATGCGCGACGACGCGCTGGCCACGGTGGGCGCCGACGGGCCCAAGTACACCATCACCACCGTCACCGAGAACCCCAACCAGTTCATCCGCCGGCGGATCGTCGGCAACATGACGGTGCCGCTCTACCTCGACAAGCCGGGCCCGGGCTCGTCGCTGCACCTCGGGGCGGACGGGCTGCCGACGCAGAACGGCACCGCCGACTTCCCCTTCCTCATCCAGATCCCCAACTCGCTCGTGAACAGCGGCAAGGCCGGGGCCATCATCCAGAACGCGCACGGCCTCTTCGGTGATCGCGGCGAGGGGCAGGACGGCTACATGGCCGAGACCTGCGACCGCGAGGGGTACGTCGAGATCGCGGTGAACCTCGTCGGGATGGATGACGAGGACGGCTCGACCTACGTGCCCAACATGCTGGCGGGGGACCTGGCGCAGTTCCAGCACCTGGTCGACCGGCTGCACCAGGGGTTCCTCAACGAGCTGCTGGCGATGCGGATGATGATGGGCAAGATGGCGCAGGATCCGATGACCATCTTCAACGGCAAGCCGACCATCGATCCCACGACGCGCTTCTACCGCGGCGACAGCCAGGGCGGGATCTCCGGCGGCGTGTACATGGCCATCTCCACCGACGTGACGCGCGGGCTGCTGGGCGAGCCGGGGGCGCCGTACAACATCCTTCTCGACCGCAGCGCCGACTTCAACGGCTTCTTCCTCATCATCCGCGGCATCTACCAGAACCCGCTCGACATCCAGCTCGGGCTCGACATCATCCAGTCGCTCTGGGACCGCGCGGAGCCGGACGGGTACATCTCGTACATCTCGAGCGACCTTCTGCCCAACACACCGAGCCACAACATCCTCATCCACGACGGGATCGGCGATCAGCAGGTGACGCCGCTCGGCGCGCACTTCCTGGCGCGCACGGTGGGCGCGCAGAACCTCAAGGCGGTGAACCGCGAGGTCTACGGCATCCCCGACGCGGACAGCGGCTTCTCGGGCAACGGGATCGTGGAGTGGAACTTCGGCCTGCCGCCGGGATCGTCGCCCGTCACCAACACGCCGCCGGACCCGTCGCAGCCCGATCCGCACGATGCGCTCCGGCAGCAGGCGGACGCGCAGGACATGTCGGACGTGTTCTTCCGCACCGGGACGGTGGTGCAGACGTGCCCGAACGGCGGGCCGTGCGCGGCGCCGTCGACGTGGGCGAGCGGCGGCCTCTTGCCGCCTCCGCCGGACGGCGGGACGTTCCCGGAGGGCGGGAACGACGAGGGCGGGGCGGTCGTGGGGGACGGCGGCGTCGACTGAT
>DATBQU010000066.1:0-9825 GCA_036560665.1 Polyangiaceae bacterium | reverse complement strand
GCAGCACCAGCTCATGCTGGTCCTCAAGGCGCTGCGCCCGCCCGATCGGCCCACGATCCGCGCGGTCGCCGACCGGCTGCTCATCCAGCACAACAGCGCCGTCGAGCTGGCGAGGCGATCGGTCGAGAGCGGCCTGGTCGAACGCCGCACGGGAGAGGTCGACCGCCGGGAGGCCTCGCTGCACGTCACGCCTCGCGGCGAGCGCGTCCTGCGCCGGCTCACGCTGGCCCACCGCAGCGAGCTGCGCTCGGCCGCCCCGGCGCTGCTGAGCGCCCTCGAAGGGCTGCTGCGATGAAGACCAACCAGGAGCTGGGGGACTTCACCACCACGCAGCGCGTGATTCCCATCACCCTGCTCGCGATCGCCATCGGCGTCCTGGCGTCCTACGTCGCCCTGGCGCTCCTGCGCATGATCGGCCTCTTCACCAATCTCTTCTTCTTCCAGCGCTGGAGCACGGAGATGGTCTCGCCGGCGGGCAACCACCTCGGGGCCTGGGAGGTGCTCGTCCCCGTCGCCGGGGCGCTGGTCATCGGCCTGATGGCGCGCTACGGCTCCGAGCGCATCCGCGGGCACGGGATCCCGGAGGCGATCGAGTCGATCCTCCTCAAGGGCAGCCGCGTCGAGCCCCGCGTGGCGCTGCTCAAGCCGCTCTCCTCGGCCATCTCCATCGGCTCGGGCGGCCCCTTCGGCGCCGAGGGGCCCATCATCATGACCGGGGGCGCCTTCGGCTCCCTGGTCGCGCAGCTCTTCCGGCTCACCGCGGCCGAGCGCAAGACGCTGCTCGTGGCGGGCGCCGCCGCGGGCATGTCGGCCACCTTCGCCGCGCCCGTCGCCGCCGCCCTCCTCGCCGTCGAGCTCCTGCTCTTCGAGTGGAAGCCGCGGAGCCTCATCCCCGTGGCCCTGGCGAGCGCCACCGCCGCCGTCGTCCGCCCGCACCTGCTCGGCGCGGGTCCTCTCTTCCCCGTGCCGCCGCACCCGGCCGCTCTGTCGCCCTCCACCATCGCCGCGTGCGTCGCCTGCGGCCTGCTCGCGGGAGGTCTGTCGGCGCTGCTGACGGTGAGCGTCTACGCCTTCGAGGATCTGTTCCAGAAGCTGCCCATCCACTGGATGTGGTGGCCGGCCCTGGGCGGCCTGGTGGTCGGCCTGGGCGGGCTGATCTACCCGCACGCGCTCGGCGTCGGCTACGACACCATCGAGCAGCTGCTGACGGGCAAGCTGGTGGGCCCGGCGCTGCTGGTCCTCATCCTCGTCAAGTGGACGATCTGGTCGGCGTCGCTCGGCTCGGGCACCTCGGGCGGCGTCCTCGCGCCGCTGCTCATGATGGGCGCGGCGCTCGGCGGGATCGAGTCGCACTGGTTCCCCGACGCCGGCATCGGCTTCTGGCCCATCGTCAGCATGGGCGCCATCCTCGGGGGCACGATGCGCTCGCCGTTCACCGGGATCGTCTTCGTCCTCGAGCTGACGCACGACCTGGACGTCATGCTGCCGCTGCTGGTCGCCGTGGTGTGCGCCCACGCCTTCACGGTGCTGGTGCTCAAGCGCTCGATCCTGACCGAGAAGGTGAGCCGCCGCGGCTTCCACCTGTCGCGCGAGTACGAGACCGATCCGCTGGAGATCTTGTTCGCGCGCGAGGTGATGGAGACCGAGATCGCCGCCATCCCGTCGACGGTCACGCACGACGAGATCGCCGAGGCGATCGGCGGCACACGCCGCCAGCAGAGCCTCTTCGCGGTGGTGGACGCGTCGGGTCAGCTCATGGGCGTGGTGACGCGGTGGGTCCTCGAGCAGTGGGCGTCCGAGGCGGCGGCCACCAACGGGCACTCGCGCGCGCTGGCGTCGATCATGCATGAGCCGACCACCGCGTACCCGGACGAGCCGCTGCGCGTGGTCGTCAACCGCATGGCGGAGACGGGGCGCACCGACCTGCCCGTCGTCGACCGCGCGAACCCGCGCCGGTTGCTGGGGCGCATCACGCTGCACGACATGCTCAAGGCGCGCGTGCGTCACCTCGAGGAGGAGCAGCGGCGCGAGCGCGTCCTGCCGCTCAGCCTCATCGTCCCGGCCTGGCTACGCCGCACCCCGGGGATTCCGCCGTCGGGACGGCTCCCCGCCGATCCGGGAAGCGACGCGTGAACGGCGGCCCCCGCCGGCGACCTCGTCGTCGAACAGCATGCGCGGCGCGTCGTCCTCGATCCCCATCCCTCGCACCAGCGCGCCGATCCCCGCGGTGAGGCTCGCCAGCTCGCCCGCGGCGAGGCGCCGCAGCGCCGTCACCAGGCGCGCCTGCGTGGGCTCCGGGCAGCGCGCGAGGAGGCGCCGCCCCGCCGCGGTCAGGCTCAGCTCGATGCGCCGCGCGTCGACCGCCGACGGCTTCCGCGCCACGAGCTTCTGATCGGCCAGGCGCTTGACCACCACCGAGACCGAGCTCTGGTCGGTCAGCGTCCGATCGGCCAGCTCGTTGAGCGAGGACGCAGACTCGTCGGTCAGCGCCTGGAGCACGAAGAGCTGCGCGCCGCTGATGCCGGCGCTGCGCTCCGCGTCGCGCGCGCTCAGCCGGAGATCGCGCACGATGCGGCGCAGGCCGTCCATCACGTCGCGGATGTTCGCGGCGCGGCGCGCGGGCGTCGCAGAGCCTGCAGCGGCTGCGGGGACACGGGAGGATGCTCGAGGCATGACCATGCCCGTTTACCCCAACTGCCCTGCCGGCGTCATCCGTCGGCCGGCGCAACAAATGCGCGTCCCCCGTGGCGACGCCCGTCGGGATGCGCCACAATCGCGCATGGGGACAGCGGTGGGACGGCATCCTACGGAGCGGGCACCCGCGGAGCTCGAGCACTTCCGGGTGCTGCTGCAGACGTACATGGACCGCAAGGGCCTGCGCACGACCGGCCAGCGCAAGCTCATCGTGGAGACCTTCTTCCGCTCGGACAACCACGTCAGCATCGAGGAGCTCCTGGCCGAGGTGCGCAGCAAGGATCCGCGGGTCGGCTACGCCACCGTGTACCGCACGCTCAAGCTCCTGGCCGAGTGCGGGGTCGCCAACGAGCGTCGCTTCGGCGACGGGCTCACCCGCTACGAGCTGGCCGACGACACCACGCATCACGACCACCTCATCTGCCTCGAGTGCGGCGACATCGTCGAGTTCGAGGAGCCGCGCATCGAGGAGCTGCAGGACAAGGTGGCGAAGAGCTACGGCTTCGAGCTGCGAACCCACAAGCACGAGCTCTACGGCGTGTGCGCGAAGTGCGGCGGCAAGCGACGCAACGGGAACTGAAGGCCCGGCTACTGCGCGCGCATCTCGCGCGCGTCCGTCACGATCCAGCCCACCCGCTCGTCGCCCTCGGTCGCGCCCACCTCCGGCACCAGCTGGAAGTCGTAGGCCACGGCCACGGTGGTCGCCGGCGCGAACCTCGGCAGGGTCCGATCGTAGTACCCGGCGCCGTAGCCGATGCGGTGGCCGGTCGGATCGACGGCCAGGGCGGGGACGACGATCACGTCGAGCTCGCCCGGCGCGGCCTCCGGCTGGCGGAGCGACGGCTCGCGGAAGCCGAAGCCCTGCTCTTCCATCGCCTCCGTGTCCGCCACGAAGCGGAACGTCATCGCGCCCGTCTCCGGGTCGACTCCCGGGTACGCGACCCGCGAGCCCCGCGCGCGCAGCCGCGCGTCGAGCGCGCGCAGATCGACCTCGTGGCGCTCCTCGATGGGCCAGAAGAGCGCGATCGCGCCGGCGCGCGCGATCGGCTCGAGTCCGAGCAGCCGCTCCACGATCCGCGCCGACCGCTCGGCGCACGCCGACGGCGGCAGGGCCTTGCGCAGCCCGCGCATGCGCTTGCGCAGCTCCGCCTTCACCCGGCGGCGCAGCACGTCCTCGGCGCTGGAGGGGATGAACCCGTGATGATCGGACGGCATCCCCGTCAGCGTAGCTCGGCGTCCGAGGGCGTGGTCCGGCGCGGTCCGTCGGCCCCCGCCGTCGCCACCGCCTCCATCTCGGCGCCGAGCAGCGCCAGCGCATCGGGATCGAGGTGCTTGCCGAGCAGCGCTACCAGCGCCCGCGGGCGGTCGACGAACGCCTCGCCCAGGTCGCGCATGGCCTGATCGATCGCGCTCGAGTCCGAGGGCGACGTCGCCATGCGGAAGAGCGCGAGCCGCGCGCGCGCGTGGGCCTGGAAGTGATCGCGCACCTCCTCGAGCGCGTGCGCCGCGAGCGCGCGGAGGGCCACGGCTTCGACGGCGAGCTCGGCCATCGCGGCGTCGAGGATGGCCACGATGCGCTCCTCGAGGCGGCCGGCGGCGCCGCCCGGCGCCAGAAGCTCCAGCAGTACGTGGTGATGCCTCTCTATCATCGTGGTCGCCGTCATGCGCAGACGCCCCCCCGAGCGGACCTCGATTGTACGACAGCGGGCCGGGCGACGCGACCCCACTCGCCCGCCGCCGGCCGCCCCGGACGCGTCTCCGATGGGGATTTCAGATGCTCACGGCAGCTCGCCGCACTTGCCGTCCTCGAGCCGCCCCATCACCCGCGTCCACGTCTGCCCCTTGCCCCGCGCGCCCCGGGGAAGGTAGGCGACCGTGACCTTCGCGCCCGCGCGCACCACCACCATCTTCACCTGCACGTCGGCGTCCCCCTCGCGCGCGTGCATCGACTCGACCACGTCGCCCTCCTTGACGCCCGCCCTGTCCGCGGGTCCGCCGGAGCGCACGCCGACGACCTTGCCTTCCTTCGACATGCGCGTCGCCTCCACGTCGAAGCCGGGGTCCCACGCCACGTACTCGCCCCGGCCGGCGCGGAAGCACGGCCCCAGCGCGCTGGCGGGCAGCTCCACCGGTTCGCCCCGCACCACGAGGGCGTCGAAGGTCTTCGCGGCGTCCGGATCCTCCTTGCCGACCGCGTCGAGCCAGGCCGCCGTGGTCATCGCGCCCTGCTTGGCGTCCTCGGCCTTCTTCACCAGGCCCACCAGCACCGCCTCGAGGCCGCGCTCGCCCTTGCTGCGCGCGCGGATCGCCACCGATTCCCGCAGCGCGTAGAGCGCCCCGCGGGCCATCAGCGTCGCGCGCGCGACGTCGTCCTTCTGCGCCAGCTCGGCCAGCCGGGCGTTGCCGAGGGCCTTGTGCGGCGAGGTGGCCAGCACCGAGAGCTCCCCGGCGACGGCGTTCTTCACCTCGTCGGGCGGCAGCAGGCCCAGGCGCGAGAGGACGAGCGTCGCCACGTAGCGCGAGACGCCCTCGGCGAACCACGCGCCCTCCGCCTCGTGTCCCGCCTCGCCGGTCACGTGCAGCTCGGCGCCGATCCACAGGCGCGCCAGCTGCTGCGTCACCGACAGGCGCAGCCCCGCGCTCCACGGCTCGGCGGGGCCCACCTGCACCAGCACGCTCAGCGCGCGCGGCGTGGTGGTGAACGAGCCGATGGGGCGCGTCTGCGACACGAAGAGGTACGTCCACGGCGTCTCCGCGTACGACTTGAGGAGCTCGCGCAGCGAGGTGCGCACGAGCGCGAGCTCGGCGACGGTGGGTCGCGGGTCGAAGGCGGTGTAACCGAGCCACGAGCCCTCGTCGTGGCCGGCCGCGGGATCGTCGATGACCTGGGCGCCGAGGGACCCGGCGAGGAAGCTGGCGTGGCGCAGGGCGCGGGGCGGCAGGGTGGTGCGGCGCGCGCTGCCGACGCCGAGGCTCGAGGCGGCGCCGGGGGTGCGCAGGGCTTCGCCGTCGACGCGCACGAGCACCGTGGCGCGCGCGTCCTCGGCGGCGGCGGGGAGAGCGACCAGCTTCTCGCCGGCGCCGCGGAAGCGATCGTCGAGGACGAGCAGGCCGAGGGCGTCGTCGGGGGCGTCGTCGCCGGCGAGGACGTCGTAAGCGACGGTGACCGTGCCCGCGGCGGCGCGGCCGAGGCGCAGCTCGACGCCGCCGTCGGGCGTGGCGGCGAGGTCGACCGGGATGTCCCCGCCGCGATCGTGGGCGACGGCGTGGGTCACGTGGTCGGGAGTGCCGAGGGTGATGCGCCACGGGCCGGGCAGGGCGTCGGCGCGCGCCGCGGTCTCCTCGACGTGAACGAGCGGCGTGGGCGTGGGCGACGGGCGCAGGACGAGGACGAAATCCGCGTCGGTCGCGGTCGCGGACGCGGGCGCGGTCGCGGACGCGGTCGCGGAACCGGCGGCGGTCGCGGAACCGGTCGCGGGCGCGGCAGGGCACGGCGCGACGCCCGCGCATGCCAGGAGCGAGAGAGGAGCGAGGGCGACGAGAAGGAGGGCGCTTCGCACGGGGGCGCGACTCTAGCCCACGTAGGCGACGCACTCGATCTCGACGCGCGCCCCGAGGGCCAGGCCGCTCGTGCCGAAGGAGCTGCGGGCCGGCTTGTGGCCGCCGAAGAAGGCGAGGTAGGCGCGGTTCATGGCGGCCCATTCGCTCATGTCGGCGAGCATGACGGTGCACTTGAAGACGCGATCGAGCGGCTTGCCCTGCCGAGCGAGGACGTCCTTCACGTTCTCGAGGGCCTGGCGCGTCTCGGCCTCGATGCCGCCGGGGGCGAGCTGCATGGTGCCGGGGGCGACGCCGAGCTGGCCGGAGAGGTAGAGGACGTCGCCGACGCGGACGGCCTCGCAGAACGGGAGCGCCGGGTTGCCGGGGAGGAACTGCGGGGCGGGGGAGGTCATGGGGGGGCGAGTCTAGCGCTACGAGGGCCGCGCGCGCGTGACGGAGCGGCCAGACGATGACGCAGAGGACGAGAGTGCCGGGCCCGAGCCGTGAGGGGCCGAGCCGGAGACGTGAGGGTCTGGGCCGGAGCCGTGAGGGTCTGCGCCGGAGACGCGAGCGTCTGCGCCGGAGACGCGAGCGTCTGCGCCGGAGCCCTGAGGGTCTGCGCCGGAGCCGTGAGGGTCTGCGGCGGAGACGTGAGGGTCTGCGGCGGAGACGTGAGGGTCTGCAGCGGAGACGTGAGGGTCTGCGGCGGAGACGTGACGGGCTGCGCCGGGGCCGTGAGGGGCCGAGCTTGGCGACCGCTCGTATCTTCTCGTCCCGCCTCGTCTTTTACGATTTCGAAAATAGTCGGCCAGATCTGACCCTCGTTTTCCGACTCAGGGATCGAGGGCGGTGAGCAAGCCGGCGTGGTGCCGGCCGCGCCGACCTCCGCCGCCCACCGGGGGACGAGGGCAGAAAGGAGAATCTCTCACCATGCCCAATGGAAAAAGCACCAAGGCAGCCCTCGCGGAGCAGTTGATCGCGGGGACCAAGAAGCACTTCGCGAACACGGCGTCTCTCGTGTTCGACAGTGCTTCGTACACGCCGGCCCAGATCGAAGCGTCCTTCCAGACGCTCGTCGATCTGCGGACGGCCGTGGTCGACGCCAAGGCTGCGACGGCAACGAAGGTTGCCGCGGAGAAGGACGGATCGACCGCCATCCTCAGTCTGATGACTGCGTACGTGGCGTTCGTGAAGTCCACCTTCGCGAAGTCTCCGGACGTGCTGGCCGACTTCGGTCTCAAGCCGAAGAAGGTCCCCACGCCGCTGACTGTCGAAGAGAAGGCGGCTGCAGTCGCGAAGCGCAAGGCAACACGCGCTTCGCGGAAGACGATGGGCTCCAGGCAGAAGAAGGCAGTGAAGGGGACGGTCGCCACCGTCGTCGTCACTCCGGTCCATGCCGAGCTCGTCGACCCGGGCCCCGCTCACGCCCCGAACACGGGCGCGAGCGGAGGCTCGAACACGCACGGCGCCTAGGCGTCGTGACGTGACGAGGAGGGAGACGGGGGGCGCCTCGCGGAGAGGCGAGGCGCTCCTCGGTCCCGCTCAGGCCCGCTCAGGCCCGCTCAGGCCTGCTCAACGGTGCGCGTAGGTCACTTCGGGATAGGGCGACGGGCCGTCGAGCAGCGGCGCGGGCATGCCCTCGAGGTGCCGCTGGAAGAAGGCGAGCGTGTAGGCGTCGATGATCGACAGGGCGCGCGCGTGGTCGATGGTCCCGGTGAAGCCCGAGAGCGTCCCGGGGCCGTCGAAGAAGTCGAAGACCAGGCCCATGTCCCAGAACGTGCCGTGCAGCGAGCCGGCGATGGTGACGGCGTAGCCCGCGTCGAGGAGAAGGTCGTAGGTGCCCTTCATGGTGGGGTCGTCGGTCTGGCCCAGGCCGTGCTGCTCGTTCATCTGCATCATGAAGGGCGTGGGGATGGCGCGGCCGCCGTCCGGGCGCACGGGCGAGAAGAAGGTGCCGTCGAGGTTGATGCCGGCCTTGAAGCGCGGGTCGAGCGCGCACGCTTCGGCGGCCGTCGCCCCGCCGTAGGAGTGGCCGAACATCCCCACGCGGGCGAGATCGAGCCGCCCGCCGAGCAGGGCGTCGCCCTGCGCCCACTGCGTCACCTGGTCGAGCACGAAGCGCGCGTCGGCCACCCACACGCCGAGGTGGCGGTCGTAGATCTCGAGGTACGCCTCCTGCGCCTGGGCGCCGGCGTCGTCGGCGGGCGTCGGGCCCTCCCAGGCCGTGTTCAGCGCGGCGGCCGAGCCGTCGGGGAAGACGACGACGCCCGAGTCGTAGGTGTGGCTGATGGCGACGACGACGAAGCCGTGGCTGACCAGGTCCTCGATGAGCGTGACGTACGTCGGCCGCAGCGCGGTGAGGCCGTGCGAGAAGAGGACGACCGGGAACGTCGCGCCGCCCGACGCGACGGGCACGGCGTCGCGCTCGTGCGTCACCACGTGCGTCTCCCATCCGGCGGGGAGCGCGGGCGAGCCGTTCTCGAACTGCTGCGCTTCGAGGGGACGGACGTAGGGGGGCATCGTCGCGGCCGCGTTCGCGTCCGCCGGGTAGAAGAGCTGCACGAGGAGCGTGCGGGGGGTCGCGGGGTCGGGCGCCTGCGGATCGGTGCGCGCGGTGTCGACGACGACGCGCTGCTGCGTGCCGACGGCGTAGGGTCCGGTAGGCGACGGGAAGACGAGGGCGTCGGGCGTCGCGTCGAGCGAGCCTCCTCCGTCCGGCCCGGGCAGGGACACGTCGTCGCCGCCCGTGCTCGCGTCCGCCGGCGTCGCCGCACTGCCGTGGTCGTCGCGCGCGCTGCACGCCGTCGCACCGCCCGAGGCGGCAGCTGCGAGGGCGAGGACGATCCAGAGCGAGGGACGGGTCACGGCGACGAGTGTAGAATGGCTGGCTGCGGGCGATGCGACTTCGACGTGCGGCACTCACCCTGGCGGCCATGGCGGCGGGCGGGCTCGCGTGCAACGCCATCCTCGGCAACGAGCCGCGCACGATCTTCGACGGCGGCGACGCGGCGGGCGACGCGCCGGGGGACGTGACGGTGGGCGACGTGGCGGCAGAGGCGCCTGCGGACGGCTCCGCCGACGTCGCGACCGATGCGCCCGACGCAGGGGCGGCGGACGCGATCACGGATGCGGGGGATGCAGCGGACGCAACGGATGCAGCGGAGGGGGCCACCTCCTGCGCCGACGCCAGCGCCGACCCGCTCAACTGCGGCGTCTGCGGGCACTCGTGCCAGGGAGCCACGTGCGCCAACGGCCTCTGCGCGCCCACGGTGCTCGCGACGCTCACGCAGGGCACCTCGAGGGGCATCGTGCTCGACTCCAGCAACGTCTACTTCAGCTCCGGCAGCGTCGTCGACGTGTGCGCCAAGAGCGGCTGCAACAGCCCGCCGACGATGCTCACGAGCACACAGACGGGGGACGTGCAGGGGATGGCGCTCTCGGGGACCGATCTCTACCTCACGACCTACGTCGTCGGCCCCGACGGCGGCGACCTCGGCGACGTCGAGCACATCAGCACCTTCAACGTCGGCGGGGGACCCTCGTCCCTGGTCCGGACGCGCGGACACGCCGGGGGGATCGTGCTCTGCGGAG
>DATBQU010000065.1:0-7061 GCA_036560665.1 Polyangiaceae bacterium | reverse complement strand
CAGACGCAGGTGACCGCCAAGGTCGGCAACGCGACGGGCAGCACCACGCTCACCGTCGTCCTGCACCTGACGGACAACCCCGGCGGCATCGCTCCCGGGACGCAGGGCCAGCTGCAGGGCGGCGGCACCGCGGACCCGGGGTTCAAGTGGCTGTACCCCTACGACAGCACCGTCTTCCCGCGCGGCCTGGCGGCGCCCGTGCTC
The DNA here is from genome assembly GCA_036560665.1 of Polyangiaceae bacterium. Taxonomy (GTDB): domain Bacteria; phylum Myxococcota_A; class Polyangia; order Polyangiales; family Polyangiaceae; genus Palsa-1150. The sequence goes on along the minus strand of DATBQU010000065.1, from coordinate 6,857 downwards.
CAGTTCGCCGGCGTCGCGCCCGACGCGACGTTCGTGCACATCTCGTTCTCGACGCTCGACTACCAGGGCTTCTACGGACCGAGCAGCCCCGGCTCGGTCAGCCTCTCGCCGCAGCTGTGGAAGACGATCACCGAGAGCGCGTCGGGCAGCGACTCGGTGAAGGTCGAGCTCACCAAGATCTCCGGGGGACAGGTGACCGGGCCCATCACCGAGGCGTGGAAGATCGCGCAGGGCAGCCTGAAGGGGACCGTCTACTACAACAGCTACTCGTCGCAGCTCGTCGGCGGCGGCGTGGCCAACGGCTCGATCCTGAGCATCAAGCCGGGCGCGAACGCGCAGCTGCTCATCGGCGGCCCCAACCACTACGACTGCACCGTGTGCCACGCCGTGAGCGCCGACGGCTCGACGCTCATCGCCGCGCACCCCACGCCGCCCAGCGGGTCGTACCTGAGCAGCTCGGCCTACGATCTCAAGAACGCGGCGACGCAGATCCACCGGCACGACACCGACGCGGACTACGCCTTCGGCGGCCTCTACCCCGACGGCAGCATGCTCATGTCGCTGGCGACCTTCGCCTCCTCGGGCAACCCGCAGTGGCCGCAGGGACCGAACGTGCCAGGCACGCAGGGAACGATCCACCCCGCGCAGCTGCTCGACACCAAGACCGGCGCGGTGATCCCGGCGTCGGGCTGGGACGGCGTGGTCGGCAACTCGGTGACGCCCGCGTTCTCACCCGACGGCAAGAAGATCGCCTTCACGCACTACGACAAGGACGGGCACACGCTGGCGGCGATGGACTTCGCCGTGGGGACGAAGACGTTCTCAAACCTGGTCGACTTCGCCACCGACCCCACCAACTTCCTGGCCTGGCCCGCCTTCCTGCCGGACCCCAAATGGGTCATCTACCAGACCGACAACCGCGGCGACTACGCCACCTGGAACGACGGCAACTTCGACGCCAAGGGCGACCTCTTCGTCGCCCACCTCGCCTCCAAGACCACCGCGCGGCTCGACGTGCTCGACGGCTACCTCAACGGGCAGCTGTACCTGCCCTACGGCGCGGTGGAGGCCACGCTCAACTACGAGCCCACCGTCCTGCCCGTGGCCGTCGGCGGCTACTACTGGGTCGTCTTCACCAGCCGGCGCGACTACGGCAACACCATCGTGACCACCTCGCAGGAGGACCAGGCGCGCAAGAAGCTCTGGGTCGCCGCCATCGACATCGACAACCCCGAGCACCCCAGCACGAGCGCGCACGACCTCAGCCACCCGCCGTTCTACCTGCCCGGGCAGGAAGAGGTGGCCGGCAACAGCCGCGGCTTCTGGGCGCTCGACCCCTGCCAGGCCAACGGCACCGACTGCCAGACCGGCGACCAGTGCTGCAGCGGCTTCTGCCGCCAGACCACCGGCCCCGACGGCGGCGCCGTCTTCGCCTGCGTCGCCCCGCCGACCGGCTGCTCCAAGGAGTACGAGAAGTGCGCCCAGGACGCCGATTGCTGCCCGTGCGTGGGCGGCGCGCAGACGAGGTGCATCAACACCTTCTGCGCCTGCCTGGGGCCGCAGTAGGGGAACAGAGCCGCCAGGGCACGCCAGGGGAACGCCAGGAACCGCCAGGAGAGGGGATGCCTGCTAGGCTCCGCCCGCTCCATGTCCCGGCTCCAGTGGCTCCCCGCGCGCGGCGATCTGCCCGGGATCGCCCTCTCGCTCCTGCTGGGGGTGGCGGCCGTGGCGCTGGCGCGCGTGCTTCCGCCGTCGCCGCTGGTGTCGGACGTGCTGCTCGCGCTCGGGCTGGGCGCGCTGGTGACCAACGTCGGCCCGCTGCGGCGCCTGGTGGGGCTCTCCGCGCCGGGCGGCGACCGGGAGGCCGATCGCTACGCGGCGGGGCTGCGCTACACAGGCAAGTGGATCCTGCGCGCCGCCATCGTGGCCATGGGGTTCAAGCTCCAGACGCGGTTCTTCGGCGCGTCGGAGCTCCTGCTCATCGCGCTCGTCTCCGCGGCCAGCGTGCCCAGCGCGTTCTTCGTGGCGCACGCCGTGGCCGCCCCGCTGGGCGTGCGGCGGCCGCTGGCGGACCTGCTCGCGGGGGGCACCATGATCTGCGGCGCGTCGGCGGTCAACGCGGTCGCCCCCGTCGTCGGCGCGCGCCGCGAGGAGCAAGGGGTGGCCATCGGCGCGGTGTTCCTCTTCAGCGTCGTGGCGCTGGTCGCGTTCCATCCCATCGCGACCATGCTGGGCCTCGAGCCCGCGCGGGCCGGGCTGTGGAGCGGCCTGGCGGTGAACGATCTGTCGAGCGCCGTGGCGGTGGGCCAGCAGATGGGCGACGCCGGCGGGACCATGGCCGCCGCGGCGAAGTCGGCGCGCATCGTGCTCCTCGGGCCCATCATGATCGTGTTTGCCCTGCTGCGGCGGCGTGCCGCGCCGGGGGCGGACGTGGGCAAGCGCGCCATCGACCAGCTCCCGGGATTCCTCCTCGGCTACGTGGGGCTCGCCGTCGCCCGCGGCCTGCTCGATCGCTTCGCCGGCGCTTCCCCTGCCCTGGCGTCGGTTGTCGACGGCGACAAGCTGGTGGTCGACGTGCTCATGGCCACGGTGACGGCGTCGATCGGGCTGCACCTCGAGGGACGTCGGCTGCTCGCGTCGGGCTGGCGCGCGCTCGCGGTCGGCGGGGCCGCAGCCACGTGGATGGCGGGGCTGACGCTGACCATGGTGACCCTCGCGGCGCGCGGCGCCACCGCGTCCGCGGCGCTCCTCGGCGCGTCGTGCCTCGCCGCCTCGGCCGTCGCCTACCGCCTGAAGGCCGGTCCGCGCGTGGAGGACCGCCTGCTCGCCCGCCGCTTCGCCGAAGGCGAGTCGCTCACCGTGGCCGAGGCGGGGCGGCTGCTCGATCGCCTCGATCACGAGGGGCCCCTGCACGACGACGCGCTGAGGCGCGTGGTGCGGCAGCTCTCGCCCTCGCTGGGCGAGCTCATCCCCGTGCGTGCCAGCCCGCTGGCCCACGGCCTCGGTTGCCGGTGGGCGACGTTCTGGGAGGGCAAGAGCGGCTGGGCGCTCGTCGCCGTCTGCCGCGATCCCGGCTCGGAGACGCCCATCCACGCCCATCCCCACCGCCTGATGGGCAAGTCCATCGAGGGGACCATCGAGGAGCTGCGCTTCGCCGAGCAGCAAGGCGGGCGAATGCGCCTCGTCGAGCGGCGCGCGCTCGTCCACGGCGATCTGGTGGAGACCGACGGACTGGCCACGCCGCACCTCGTGCGGGCCACCAGCGACCGGCAGGCCATCGACCTGCAGCTGCGTGGCCCGGAGTCGGGCGCCCCCGGCGTGCGCTACCGCGCCCTCGAGCCGGTCGACCTCACGCGCCTGCACGTGGGCGACGAGGTGGCGACGCAGGCCGAGATCGACGACCGCCCCGGACACGGGGGCGAGGGTGCGGCCGCGGGACGGCTGCCGGAGCCCGCCCGGCCGGCGGCCTGATCAGCGCGACGATCGCCGTCGCTCCGACGACGGCCCGTCGCCTTCCGCCTCGGCGAGCGCCGCCTCGTCGCGCTCGACCGGCTCGACGCGGGCGCGCACCGCCTCCGGCTCCACGCGCACGGCCCGGACTTCGCGCCGCCGCTCGCGCTCGCGCTCGCGCTCGAGGCGGCGCCGCATGCCGTGCTCGTCCGGCACCGCGGCCGCGAAGAGGTGCGACCCCAGGCCGATCCCCCAGGCGAGCATCACGATGATCACCCAGGGTGGTCCACCCGCGAACACGTTGATGAAGGCGAGGAGCGTGTTGACCAGCAGGTAGGGCACGAGGTGCGCGAAGAAGCCTCGCCACTTGCGCGCGCGCAGCGCACGTAGCGCCTCGTCGTCGCGACGGCGCGCCACCACCTCGGAGGCCGCCCTCTCGATGGCCTCCGGTGGGATGCCGACCTCACGCGCCGCCGCCACGAGGTCGGTGTGCGCGGTCGCGCTGGCCGCGTCCGGCCGGCCCTGGAGCTCGAGGGCCCGCGAGAGGATCGCCTCCGCCTCCTCCTTCGTGTAGACGCGCTCCGGCATCGGGGTCCCATGGTATCCTTTCGTCGATGCGCTTGCTTTCCGGGAGGGGTGCGCTGGGAAGTGCGGCGGTGGTGCTCGGGGTCGCCGGGTGGGGGGGCTGTGCGGCCATCGCGGGCATCCAGGACGGGGTCCTCGGACCATCGGACTCCGGGCCCGGCGGCGACGACTCGACGACCGCCGAGGGCGGCGACGCCGGCGAAGGGGGGCACGGTGACGGAGGCGGCGGGGGCGACGCGACCACCGACGCACCCGTCGACTCGCCGACTGCGCCGACCGAGGTTGCGTGCACCATCCTGCCGAACACCAAGATCCTGGTGAACGATCTGTCCACCTCCGATTCCGGCAGCACGAGCTTCGCCCACGCCCTCTTCCTGGCCCCCAGCAACGCCGGCGACCAGGTCTACGTCGTCGCCCAGCTGTCCAGCGATCAGACGCAGTTCATCGACTACCAGGTGAGCTTCAGCCAGGGCTCGGCCAGCCCCATCCCGATGACCGGTATCTCCTCGAGCATCCAGCTGCTCGACGTCCAGACCAGCGGCACCACCATCGAGGCGCTCGCGGCCTTCAGCAAGTTCAGCGGCAGCGGGCCGGAGCAGGCCATGCAGATCGTCCCGCTCCCCTACGCCGGGCCGGCGCCGCTCGGCTACGAGCTCGCCAACAGCACCTTCGGCGCGGGCGACAACTCGGCGCGGCTGCTCAGGCAGCCGTCGGGGGCCGACGAATACGTCGTCGACATTCACGTGACGGGCGGTCTCATCGGTTACTTCGTCCGCGCCGGCTACGGCGACACCGCCGACGGCGGCTCGACCATGAACCTGCTCCACTCGACGACGCAGTCGTGGAACGTCGCAGGCGCTCCGATGGTGGTGGCCGGAGGCACCGTCTACACCTTCGTCAACCAGGCGCTGGCCGATGGCGGCACCGGGGTCTTCAGCTACCCCACCGGCGACGTCGACGGGGGCTTCACCATGGGCGGTCTGGCCACCAGCGCGCCGTTGGCGGCCGTGGTGGGCGCGCAGAACGATCCCTCGAACGCATCCAACGTGGAGGTCATGGCGCTCACCTCGCAGACCGGGACCTCGGCGCAGTTCTGGGCAGCGAGCGTCGCGCCGTCCGCGCTCACCTCGCTCACCGTCGGGACGCCGCAGTTCAAGCAAGGTGCCTTGCTGCCGAGCTCCGACGTGCCCTTCGACCACGGCAACAGCACCTGGATGGGCAGCGAGTACCTGGGCATCGGCACCCCGGGGGACAACTCGGGCGGCGTGGTCTTGCTGTGGCTCGGGCCCGACGGGCACGTGGTGTCGCGCACGGCGACCTCGGGAAAGCTGGTGAGCACCCCCAACACCATCAGCCTGAGCAGCGTGCTCGGCCTGGCGAACTTCGGGGAGAACACGGCGACGCTGGCCGTGGCGTGGATCGAGCAGATCGTGACCGACGCCGGGACGCGCTACGAGCAGCTGTACGTGGCGAAGGTGGGGTGCCAGCCGCTCGCCACCGGCGGGTAGGCCGGGAATGCGCGCGGTGGCACGGCGCTGGCACCGTCGGGTCGGATGCGACGCTCCCAGTCATCCCTGTCCGACGACGACCTCACACAGCCGCGGCCTCGCTTCGGTGATTCGCAGGTAGGGCCGGTGGCGGACCTCCGGGTGGACGGCGAGGACGACCCGCCGGGCGTCCGCTTCCATCTCGAAGGCGATCCGCACGCCGTGAGGCGGTACCGGCGGGGATGGGTGTGCATCACGCGAGGGAAAGGCGTCGCCAAGCGCATCGAGGAGGACCGCTTGCACCTCGGCACCCCGGGGGTGCAGCAGAGCGACGCCGCGATGGACTACAGCCTGCCGGCGTCGATCGATCTGCGACCGCTCGTCGGGCGGCGCGTGATCCTCGGCCTCAGCGAGGAGCCCCTGCCTCACGGGGGACGCGGTCAGACGCTCACCGTCCAGACGCGCGACGGCCGCGTCTGGCTGGTAGCGCGGTACGGCGGGGGTGGCGCCGTCGCCTACCACATGGGCGGGCTGGAGGTGCGGGCGGCGCTCTCGCCCCGTCACGACGGCCCGCTCGTCGTGGGCACGCCGGACCTTCAGTGGCTCGTCCCCCCCGGCGGCACGGCGCACATGAAGCTCGGCATCTCCAGGCTCGTGGTCGAGCACGTGTCGCGCGACGGCGCAGGGTGCGGCTCCTACCTCGTCGCCGACCGGCTGCTCTGGCACTGAGCGAGCGCCACCCGACGGCGACACGGGACGTCACGGGGTGTCACCCGGAGTCATGCGAGCGGTGCTGCACGTCTGGCCGCTCCTGCGCGCTAGCGGTCGTCCATCTTCTTGAGCAGATCCGCCAGATCGTTGGCGTGCTCCTCTTCCTTGGCCAGGATCTCCTCCATCAGCCGGCGCGAAGTGGGGTCGCCGTCGCCGAAGAAGCGGACCATCTCCGAGTAGCTCTCGATCGCGATGCGCTCGGCGACGAGGTCCTCCTTGATCATCTCGACCAGCGTCTTGCCCTCGACGTACTCGGAGTGGCTGCGCGTGAGCAGCCCCTGCGGGTCGAGGTTGGGCAGGCCGCCGAGCTGGGTGATGCGCTCGGAGATCTGGTCGGCGTGCGTCTGCTCCTCGGCGGCGTGCTGGAGGAACTCCGCCTTCGCGCCCTCTGCGTTGATGCCCGTGGCCGCGTAGTAATGGCGCTTGTATCGCAGGACGCACACGATCTCGGTGGCCAGCGCCTCGTTCAGGATCTTCAGCGCGGTGTCGCGATCGACCTTGTAGCCGGCGGTCACGGCCCCCTTCTCGATGTGCTCGCGTGCGCGCCGGCGGAGCTCCTTGATG
>DATBQU010000064.1:0-30485 GCA_036560665.1 Polyangiaceae bacterium | reverse complement strand
CAAGGACGAGGTGTACATCGGCAGCGCGGACTGGATGCCGCGCAACTTCCACCGCCGCGTCGAGGCCATGCTGCCGGTGGAGGACCCGGTGCTGCGCGCGCGTCTCATCGAGATCCTCCAGCTCCAGCTGAGCGACAATGTGAAGAGCTGGTCGCTGACGCAGGAGGGCAAGTACGAGCGCGTGCAGCCCAAGCCGGGCGCGCCGCTGGTGCGCTGCCAGGCCCGGTTCATCGAGATGACGCGCGACCGCGTGAAGTCGGCCGAGGCGGCGGCGACGAGCGGGCGCTTCCACCTGAGCGCGCTGCCGCGGCCCAAGGTGGACGGCCACGTGACCGAGCGGCGCCGCCCCCGGCGCGAGGCGCGAGAGCCCAAGAAGACGACATAGTAAGCTCCGGGCCGCCATGCCCGAGCCCACGCCGCGCCGCACGCAGTATCCGCCCCTCGAGCCGTACCGCACCGGGCGCCTGCGCGTGTCCGAGGTGCACGAGCTGTACTTCGAGGAGAGCGGCAACCCGCAGGGCAAGCCGGTGGTGTTCCTGCACGGCGGCCCGGGGTTCGGCACCGAGCCGGGCCAGCGGCGCTTCTTCGACCCGGCGGCGTACCGCATCGTCCTCTTCGACCAGCGGGGCTGCGGCAAGAGCACGCCGCACGCGTCGCTGGTCGACAACACCACCTGGCACCTGGTGCAGGACATCGAGGCGCTGCGGTCGCACCTCGCCATCGAGCGCTGGCAGGTCTTCGGCGGCTCCTGGGGGAGCACGCTGGCGCTGGCCTACGCGCAGGCCCACCCCGAGCGGGTGACGGAGCTCGTGCTGCGCGGCATCTTCCTCGTGCGAAAGAGCGAGATCGACTGGTTCTACCAGCGGGGGGCGAGCGCGCTCTTCCCGGACGCCTGGGAGAAGTACGTCGAGCCCATCCCGCCCGGGGAGCGCGGCGACCTCCTGCGCGCGTTCTACCGGCGCCTCACGCACGACGACGCGCAGGTGCGCGTGCAGGCGGCCAGGGCGTGGAGCATCTGGGAGGGAACGACCAGCTGCCTTCTGGCGAACAAGGCGCTGATCGAGAAGACGGCGGGAGACGAGTTCGCCATCGCGTTCGCGCGCATCGAATGCCACTACTTCATGCACGCGGCGTGGGTCGACGAGGCGCGGGACCTCCTGCGGAACGTCCCGAAAATCCGGCACATCCCGGCGGTCGTCGTGCAGGGTCGCTACGACGTCGTATGCCCCATGGAGACCGCCTGGGCCCTGCACCGGGCGTGGCCCGAGGCCGACTTCCGCGTCGTCGCGGACGCGGGCCACTCCGCGGGCGAGCCGGGAAACACCCACGAGCTCGTCGAGGCGACCGACCGTTTCCGCTGAGCGCGTCCCGGGAGGGAACCGTTCATCCTCTCGAGGGCGTGACGGAGCGCGCGGAGCTCCACAGCCGGCGGCTCGAGGCAACCACCCGCGCTGCGGAGGCAACCAGCCGGCGGCTCGAGGCAACCAGCGGACGGCTCGAGCCAACCAGCCGCGTCGCGGAGGACTCGGCAGGGCGTGTGGACGGGTCGGGTGGCGCTGTGGACGTCTCCGGAGGCCGCGCGGACGGCTCCGGAGCGCTAGAGTGCCGTGCCGCTCATGTCGTCGCCCCGCGCCGTCGTCATTCCGTTCGGTGTGCCCGCCGACGGGAAGGGCCTGGGGCTCGGCCTGGCCGCCCTGGTGCACGCGTTCGTCCACCTGGAGGGCGGCGGGGTGGCGATCGCGCAGCTGCATGCCCGCCGGAACGACGAGCCGGCCGACGCGGCGCCGTCGCCGGTCGAGGCCTTCGTCCCGCCGCAGGCCTGGAAGGACATCACCGGGCGCGGGGAGGCGCCGAGCGGCGTGGCGGTGGTGCTCACCGGCTCGTTCGAGCCCCCCAGCGACGGCAACGGCACCATCCAGCTTCTGGCCTTCGACGCGCGCGACGGCAGGACGCGCATGCGGGTCGACGCGCCGCTCGACGGGGCCCACGCGGGCGCCTCGCTGGTGGGCGCGCTCGAGCAGCTCTGGTCCGGCCTGGGCGGCGAGATCGGCGCGCTGGGCGGCCTGCGCGAGCTCGACTGGGACCCGCTCGAGAGCGTCCTCTACGCCGAACGCTGCGCACTGCACGATCCCCTCAAGGGCGGCCCCCACGACCGCCTGGCGGCGATGCTCCACCTCGGGCGTGCCATCGGCGACGCGCCGGCCGCGCGCTACCCGGTGGAGCGCCTCGCGGCGATCGCGCTGGAGACGGCGATGGGCGCCCCGCTCGAACCGCGCCTCGCCTCGGCGGCGGCGCGGGCGCTGTCGCGCGCGGTGGACGACGCGCCGACGCACGTGGAGCTGGTCGAGGCGCTGGCGGCGCTCCAGCTGCGTCTCGGCCAGCCTCGCGAGGCGGAGCGGCGGCTCAACGCGGCGCTCGCCGTGGCCCCGCGGCGGCCGCGCCTCTACGCGCTGCTCTCGCAGTCGCTGCGCGCGCAGGGCAACCTCGACGCGGCGCTCGCGGCGCTCCAGTCGGGGCAGGTCGGGGCGACGGTCGATCCGATGCTGGCGACCGAGCGCGGCACGGTGCTGGCCGCGCGGGGCGATCTCGACGGCGCGGCGGCGGCGTGGCGGCAGGCGCTGTCGCGCGATCCGGTGCACCCCATCGCGTTCGGCAGCCTGGCGGCGGTCGCGCTGCGGGTGCGCGACGGGGCCACGGCGCAGTCGCTGGTCGACGCGGCGCTGGCGTCGTCGCAGGCCCACCCCGACGTGCTGCGGCGCGCGGTCCAGCTCGCGCTGGCCAGCGAGGGCGAGGGGATCGCGCGGGCGTCGCGCGTGGCGAAGCTCTGCGGGCGGCTGCTCGAGCTCGTGCCGGACGAGCCGTGGGGGCACCTGGCCCTGGCCAAGTCGCAGGTGGTGCTCGGCGACGTGGCGCCGGCGCGCGCCCGGCTGGCCATGCTGGAGAAGACGGCGCCGCGGTCGGCGGCGGCAGCGGAGGCGCAGGCGGCGCGCCTGGCCATCGACGAGCCGGCGGTGGAGGAGGAGCTGCAGAGCGTCCTGCGCGCGGCGCAGAACGCGGCCCCGCAGGATCTGGCCGACGTGGTGGCGCGCGCGCGGCGGCTGGCGACGGTTCACGCGTCGTGGCCGGGCTGGGTGGCGGCGGCGGTGGCCGAGCGGCGGCGCGGGCGGTGGGCAGCGGCGCGCGCCGCGCTCGAGGTGGCGGTGGAGATCGCGCCCGGGGCCACGGCGGCGCACGTCGAGCTGGCCGAGGCGCTGCTCGAGCTCGACGACGCGGCGGGCGCGGTCGAGCACGCCGAGCGGGCGGTGTCGCTGGAGGGCGAGAGCCCGCGGGCGCTCCAGGCGCTGGCGCGCGGCCTGGCGGCGCTGGGGCGCGCCCCGGAGGCGCGCGAGGTGGCCGCCCGCGCGCTGGCGGTGCAGCCGGAGAGCGCCGACGCGAAGGCCCTGGTCGAGCGCCTGCGGCCGGGCAGCGCCTCGACGGGGGTCGCGGCCCGATTGCGCGACCTTCTGCGCGGCTGGGTCAGCTCGCGGTGATCTCGACGCGGAGCAGCTTGCGGCCGATGAACAGGTAGTCGCCGTGTCCGAGCTCGCGCTCGGCCTTCAGGCGCACGTAGGTGCCGTTGCGGCTGTTGAGGTCCGTCAGCGTGAGTTTGCCCGCCGTGTCCTCGAGCTTGCAGTGCGACGCGCTCATGTAGAGGTCGCCCGGGAAGTTGAGGTCGCCGCCCTCCCGCCCGATCTGCAGGCTGTTGCCGCGCGCGCACACGGCCATGCCCGAGGCGCCGCCCTGGAGCAGCTGCACGATCTTGAACTGCGCCTGGTGCTTGGGCGACGAGTAGAAGTACGTCCCGTCCGGCGCCGGGCCGTCGTTGGTGCGCGGCGGGCCCTCCACGCGGAACAGCTGCTCGCCGGCGAGGAAGTGGTCGCCCGCGGCGAGGTCGACCGTGCCGCGCACGCGCCAGAAGACGCCGTTGAGCGAGCCCTCGTCGCGCACGACGAGCTTGCCGCCGCGGTAGAAGAGGTTGGCGTGGCGGGGCGACACGAAGGGGTCGTCCGGGAAGACCAGCTGGCCGTTGCGCCCGACCACGTGCTGCTCGGCGTTCAGCTGGTAGCTCAGGCCCTCGACGCCTTCGCCGCGGATGAGGATGAGCTTGGCCTTGCCGGGGACCTGGAGCTGCCCGAAGAACTGCGTGCGCGCGTTGAGGATCTCCGGCGGCACCGCCGCGCCGCATCGCCCGCAGAACTTGTGCCCCATGGGCACGGGCGTCGAGCACGACTTGCAGACGTAGTTCTTGGCCTGATCCATCAGCTCCTCCGGGGACGGCTCGGACGGCGCGCGAGGCGCCGCGCGCATGTGCGTCGAGACCTGGTCGTCGAATGCGCCGGACGACGATACAGCCGAATCGCCCCCTTGGGCACGAACTGCGCTGATGGGGCGGGATTCGGGGGCGGCCGGGATGCCGGCGCTGGAGGGGGGCTTTCGCGGCTTGAGGTCGCCCCCCGCGAACAGCGGCGCTGGCGGCTCGGTGTGGCCGGCCTTGGCCAGCACCGGAGGCGGCGGGACCGGAGCGGGCGCGGGCGGGCGGGGCGGCTGCTGGGCGCCGAGGGTCAGCGAGGAACCGCACGACTTGCACGCCGCCGTCCCCATCACGCTGTACCAGTCGCAGCGGCCGCAGACGATCCCGAGCTCTAGCTCCATGCGCTGCCGCGAGCCTACCAAGAAAGGCCGCGGGGCCGCTCACCAGATGACGTTGAAGCGCTTCTTGCCGTCGCTGAAGCCGTCCGCGCCGACGAGGCGGAAGACGATGTGCTGGCAGGTGTTGGGGTCGATCTGCCCGAAGTCGCGCGAGTCGACGTGGACGTGGCGGTCGTCGCTGACGAGGTACCACTTGCCGGCCTCGATGGTGGCCTTCGTCGGCGGCTCGGCGTGGTCGAACTGGCGGAGGGAGGCGAAGGTCATCTCGCCGTACTCCTCGATGGAGCAGTGCAGGTTGACGTCGTCGCCGCTCTGCGGATCGTGGATGAGCATGGTGGGCGGGTCGCAGGCGCGGGGGCTCGGCGTGCGCTTGCCGTCGATGCTCACCACCTCGTCCTGGATGGCCACCTCGTCGCCGTAGCGGGCGATGGCGCGCGCCACCACGAAGCGGCCCGCGGCCTGCGGGTCGGCGCAGCGGAGCAGGTTGCCCCGCGAGACCGTGGTGCGCCGGGTGACGACGACGAGGTCGCCCGCGCTGAGCGTCGGCTCGATGGACGCGGCGAGCATGGGGTCGTCGGCCGGGACGCGCCACACGTCGAAGAAGAAGATGTAGAGCACGAGGAGCACGGCGCCGATGATGGCCGAGGCCCAGCCGACGAACTTGAGCCAGGTGCGCATGTGCCCGGAGGAGAGCGTAACGCTAGCGAGCCGCGGGCGGCGCGGGCAACTCGAAGCCGGCTTCAGCTCCCGGCCCCGCGGTCGCGTTGCGGGCGAAGGCGCGGCCCCCGTGCGCCTCGACGATGCGGCGGACGATGGCCAGGCCCAGGCCGTACCCGGCGCCGGTGACCGGTCGCGAGCGGGCGGCGTCCCCGCGCACGAAGGGCTCGAAGGCGTGCTCGGTCAGGCCCGGCGGGAACCCGGGGCCGCGATCGCGCACGACGACGCGCAGCACGCTCGCGTCACGGGTGACGCGGACCTCGAGCGGCCGGTCGTCGGGGTGCCCGTGGGCCCGCGCGTTGAGCAGGAGGTTGTGCACCGCCCGCGCGAGCAGCGGGCCGTCGAACGGCAGCGCCAGGTCCTGCGCCTCGGGCGACACGTCGAACGTCACCGCGGGCGGGGTCGGCTCCTCGGCCACGCGCGCGCGCAGCCAGTCCACGAACGGCCGCGTCTCCTTGCGCAGGTCGGCCAGGCCGGCGCGCGTCACGTCGAGCAGGTCGCCCAGGATGGAGTCGACCGCGCCCAGCTGCTTCTCCACGTCGTCGAGCGCCGAGCCCGGGGAGCGCTCCGGCGCCGACTCCGCGGGCGGCAGGCGGTCGCGCGCGATCTCCAGGGCGACGCGGGCGCGCCCCAGCGGCGAGCGCAGCTCGTGGCTGATGGCGCCGAGCAGCTCGCGCTGCCCGCGGACCATGGCCTCCACCCGGTCGGACATGCGGTTGAAGCTGACGGCGACGTCGCGCACCTCCAGCGCCACCCAGCGGCGAGCGCGGGCGACGTCGGAGCGGAACGACAGGTCGCCGCCGCCGAAGCGGTCGGCCGCGTGCGCCAGCTGCTCCAGCGGCCGCGCGAGCTGGTTGGCGATGCGGCTGGCCATGATGGAGAGCACGGCCACGACGAGGAAGAGCGCGAGCGCGAGGCGCCACCACCCCCAGGGGGCGGGCCGGACCCCGAAGCGATCCATCTCCAGGGCGCCGATCATCACGCCGTTGCGCACCACGGGCAGGATGACCTTGTCGTGCGAGGGGACCAGGGCCACGCCGTGCTGCGAGGCGTGATGGACGAAGGGCGGCAGCTTGCGCGCGTCGCGCACCAGGCGCACGTCGAAGCCGGTCACGTCGCGGATCTCGTCGACGTAGGCGCGCACCGCCTGCGGGTCGTCCCAGTCGGCGGCAAGGCGCATGGCCATGTGCTGCGCCGCCTCCTCGACGCCGGTGGTCGCGTCGGGTCGCGTCGACCACACCACGAGGGAGCTCGTGAGGATGGCGAGCACGATGGCGCCGAAGAACCACGAGAAGAGGCGGGACCGGAGCGTGCGGGGACCGCGCATGCCATCCATCTTGGGCCGCTCCCGCGCAGAGAGGCAGCTTGCTTTACGAAGGCTTTACGAGCACGTACCCCACGCCGCGCACGGTGCGGATGCGGCGCGGCTCGCGGGCCTCGTCGCCCAGCTTGTGGCGCAGGTGCGAGACGTGGACGTCGAGGGACCGGTCCACGCTCGGATCGTAGCGGGCTCCCTTGGGGAGCACGGCGGTGGCGAGCTCCTCGCGCGTCACCGTCTCGCCCGCCCGCCGCGCCAGGACGACCAGGACGCGGAACTCGAAGGACGTGACCTGGAGCTCGCGGCCGTCGAGCATCGCCTTGTGCGCCGGCACGTCGACCACCAGGTCGCCCACCTCGATGCGCGCCGGCTCGGCGGGCGGCGCGGCGGCCGGGGGCGCCGGCCGGGCGCGACGCAGGACGGCGCGCATGCGCGCCAGCAGCTCCCGCGGGTTGAACGGCTTGGGCACGTAGTCGTCGGCGCCGATGTCGAGGCCCACCACGCGGTCGTTGTCCTCGCCCCGCGCGGTGAGCATGACGATGGGGATGTCGTGGCTGGCGCGGATGCGGCGGCACACCTCGAACCCGTCCATCCCCGGCAGCATGACATCGAGCAGGACGATGTCGTGGGCGCCGGTGGCTCCCGCCGCCGTCGCCGGCGCGGCCAGCCGCTCGAGGGCGCGCGCGCCGTCCTCGACGTGCTCCACCGAGACCCCGTGCGAGGTGAGGTAGTCCCCGAGCAGGCGGGCGAGCTCGCGGTCGTCGTCGACGAGCAGCGCGCGCATCGCCCGTCACTCCACGCGCTCGGCGTCGGCGGCCGCACGCAGGTAGCTCTGCGCGCGCAGGGCGAGCGGCCCCTCGGGGTGGTCCCCCAGCCAGCGGCGGAAGGACTGCGCGGAGGCGCCGTAGTCGCCGCGGCGGAAGCTGGCCACGCCGCGCGCGTAGTCGGCGGGGTAGGCGGGGTCGAGCGTCGCCAGGCGCGCGATGCGCTCCAGGCGCCACGCCTCCGTGGCAGAGCGCTGCGCCTCAGCCAGCGCCTGGCAGGCCTTCGCGTCGCGGGCGCCCAGGCGGGCCGCCTCGATCGCGTCGCGCATCGGCTTCGAGGGGTGCGCGTGCGCCAGGTAGAACGCGTAGAGCGCCCGCTGCTCGTCGAGGGTGGGGTCGTACTCCCTGTGCGCGTCCAGTCCGAGGAAGGAGCTCCACATCTGCTTGTACATCGCGCGCAGCGCCGCCTCGCCCGTGGCGAGCCGGTGACCGTCGCACCATCCCTCGCTGGTCATGGAGCGGATGAAGGCGCCGGCCAGGGCCTGGAGCTCTTGCGACTGCTCGCCGGTGGACTCGAAGCGGCGCACCTCGTCGAGGAAGGCCTCGAGCTGCGCCGCGCGGAGCTCGAGCAGCGGAGCGCTGCCGCCCGCCAGGGCCGAGACCAGGGCCAGGTCGACCTCGCGCCGCGCGTCGCCGAGCTCGCGGGCGTCGGCGTCGCGCGCCTCGCGCGCGTGGAACTCGCGGAGGGCCGACCCGAGCGCCCGCACCGGTCCCGGGAGCGGCTCGCGGCGCGCGCGCTCGGCGAGCTCGTGGTCGGCGAGGGCCGAGCGGCCGAGCTCCCGGGCATCGGCGATGGGCAGCGGCACCGACTCGGGCGAGGCCCGTCGCGGGACGAGGAGCGCTCCCAGCACGACGGCCACGCCGAGCGGTACGAGCGCGAGCCACATCGCGTCGCGCGCTTCGCGACGACGGGAGAGATCGTCCACCGCTCGTGATGCTATCATCCGAGGTCGAGGAAGGGAGAGGCACGCACACGTGGAGGCCCGTCGCTATCAGCGGGCCGCGATCGACGTCCCCGTCGAGTTCGTGGCCAAGGGAGCGGCCGAGCGTTACGCCGGTCGCGCGAAGGACATCTCGGTGGGAGGCATGTTCGTCGAGACGACGACGCCGCTGCCGTTCGGCGCAGACCTGATGGTGCACCTGACGCTGCCCGGGCAGAAGGCGCCGTTCGCCATGCCGGCCGTGGTGCGCTGGTCGCGCCCGGGCGCGGGGATGGGGCTGCAGTTCGGGCTGGTGGGCGCGCGCGAGACGCACGCCATCACGGAGCTGACGAGGGAACCCTGAAGTCGATGGGGATGGCGACGCTTCCGCCGTGCGCGAAGCGCGTCTTGTAGATCGTCTGCACCGCGCAGGCGTTGACGTCGGGCGCCACGGGCGGGTCGAAGCGCGCGGAGCGCACGGCCCCGTCCGCGCTCAGCTCGAGCCGGAGCGTGGTGTTGACCACGACGGTGACGTTCTCCGCGCGCGGGCGCTCGGCCATGCACCACCGGACCGTTCCGGTGATCGTCCCCTCCGCGTCGGGGTCGATGGCAGGGGCGGCCGGCGTGGCCGGCGGAGGCGCCGCCGGGCGTGCCTCGCCGCGAGCGGCGGCCGCGAGCGCGGCCGACGGATGCGGCTCGCTGGGCTCGAGCTTCGGCTGCGCGGGCGGAGCGAACGCGACGGCCGCTCCCTTGGTCTGGGCCGTCGACAGCGCGAGCGGCGCGCGCACGTCCGCCCCCTCGTGGCTGACGGTGAGCGTCCCCTCGGGGACGGCCGCCGTGAACTCCATGTGCGCCGGGGCGGTCACCAGCGAGCCGAGGGTCGAGCCGATGCGCGGCGCGGCTCCGATGGACACGACGCCCTCGTTGAGATCCACCACCACGTGGTCCCCGGCGCGCGCGACGCGCAGGTGCGTCCCGTGCACCGCGACCCGCGAGCGGTCCACGTCGACGGCGAACGCCTCGCCGCTCGGCACCGGAACGACCTGCGCCTCGACCGCACCCTCGAGCAAGGCGAGCACGAGCGCGCCCTGCACGTGGGTCACCGTCGCCTTCGAGCCGCGCTCGACGACCAGCGTCAGCTTCCCCGGGCGATCGATGGTGGCCTGCGCCCCGCGTGCCTCGACGACGTCGCCCAGGTGCAGCGCCGCGCCCACCGCGACCGGCCTGCCGTCGATCAGCACCTCGCCGGCGCCGTCGATCCCGACGATGCTGCCGGCGCCGTCGTCGGCGGTCTCCTGGACCGCATCGAGCGAGCGCGAGTCGCGTGCCTTGCCGACCACCAGCGCGACCGCCGCGGCCACGGCGAGCGTCGCCGCCACGAGCGTCCACCGCCGCCCGTGTGCCGACGTCAGCTGCGCGCGCTCGGCGCGCCGCTCCTCGTCGATCCGGGCGAACAGCCCCTCGTCGACCTTGGCCCAGTCGACCTTGCGCGACTCGGCCGTCCCGAGATCGTGGCGAGACTCGCGAATGAGCTCTTCGAGCGCGTCACTCATGGTTCCCCTCCTGCGCCCGACGGCTTCGAGAACGACAGCTGCATTCCGGCCAGGGCCGGCTCCTCGGCGAGCATCTCTTCGATCTCGCGCCGCGCGTAAAAGAGCCGGGTGCGCACGGTGAGTACCGGCGCGCCGACGATCTTGGCGATCTCGGTCGGCGCGATCCCCTCGAGCTCGTGAAGGACGAAGACGATGCGCTTCTTGTCCGCGAGGCGCGCCAGCAGCCGGCTGAACGCGCGCATGCGCTCCCGGCGCTCGGCGTCGTCGTCGGGGGCGATGGCGTCGCTGCGGAGCGCGGGCTCGGCGGGCGGCTCGTCGGCGAACACGGGGCGGCTCCGCGCGGAGCGGCGGTACATGAGGACGACGTTGACCGTGACCCGATGCAGCCAGGTGCTGAACTTCGACTGCCCCCGGAAGTCTTTCAGGCTCTTGTAGACCTGCACGAAGACTTCCTGGACGACGTCCTCGAGGTCGCTCCGCGGGCCGAGCATGCGATAGACCAGGCGGGCGACGTCGGTGCGGTGACGCTCGTAGAGCTGCCGGAAGGCGGCCGTCTCCCCGGCCGCAGCGCGCCCGATGAGACGCTCCTCGTCCGGCAGGCGTGGCTTCACCTCGCGCACGGCACGCTCACTGCTCGCATACCCTGCGAACGGCGTGGCCATCGTTGTCTGCAGGAACGTCGCACCCACTGTCTGCAATTAGGTGCACGTCTACCGCCCGCGTTCAATGCTCAGCTGGCTTGGATCCCGCCCCGGGGGTGGCACCCACGGCCACCTCAGCCACCCTCAGCCACCCACGCCACCCACCCCACCCGCGGCCACAGCCGCCCTACACCCGCTCGCGCTTCCGGTTCAGCAGGTCGAGAAGGTCGAGCCCTACCAGAGCCACCACCGCGGCCACGGCGACGAGGAGCATGCGCGGAGGCTCTCTCCGAGCGCCCCCGTGGGCCCAGTTTTCGGCCTAGAAGAGGGTCTTGAGGTCGACCTTTTCCTGCTTCTTCTGCTCGAGCAAGTGGTTGACCGCCTTGAGAATACGCGTCTTGGTCGGGCCGCTCAGCGCCCCGCCCGTCAACGCGGCGTGCATCGCGCGGTCGGTGACCGGACGGCCGGAGCGCGGCTTGCGCGTCTCCTTGGGAGCGCCCTCGCCGCCCTCTCCACCGCGAGCGCGGCGCTTGTTCAGGCGAATGAGGCGGTCCTCGGGCCGGAGGCCTTCGAGGGCGCGAGAAGCGGCCTGGATGCGGCGGGTGTCGAGCTTCTTGGCGGAGATGAACTGGGCGAACTTGCTCTTGGATTCGGAGGGCATTGGGCCGCGCAACCTAGCTCGGAGCCTCCCGGGTGCGCAAGGCAGGTCAGGCCGGGGTGCCGTTGAGCGTCGAATCAACGTTGATGGCCCGCGGCCTCGACCCCACCCTCTGGCCCATGCGAGGCGAAAGCAACGAAGCGGGACTCGAGGGCGTGGTCGTCGCCGACACGCGGCTGAGCGACGTGGACGGGGAGCGAGGGCGGCTCGTCATCGCCGGCCGCGACGTCGAGGAGCTCGAGGAGCTCGAGGCGCTCGAGGGGGTCGCCGGGGCATGGCGATTCGAGGAGGTCTGCGCGCTCCTCTGGAGCGCCGGGAGGGCCGGTGCGGGTTCGAATGCCGGCGCGCCCGCCGACGAGGTGAAGCGACGCATCGGACTGGCGCGGCAGCGCGCGTTCCAGCGGCTGCCCCGTCTGGGGGACGCGCTGGCCCGCGGGTCCGGGATGGACGCGCTGCGCGCCGGCCTCGCCCACGCCGACGCCGACGGCGAGCCGCTCGAGGACGCGGCCGCGCTGACGGGGGCGACGGCGGTGTTCCTGGCCGCCTGGCTGCGAGGGCGCGCGGGTGCGGCCCCGGTGGCGCCGGACGCGAGCCTCGGGCACGCCGAGGACCTGCTGCGGATGGCGCTCGGCGTCGACCCCCACCCGGACAGGGCGCGGGCGCTCGACGCCTACCTGGTGACCGTCTCCGACCACGGGATGAACGCCTCGACCTTCGCCGCGCGGGTCGTGGCGTCGACGGGCTCGGACATGGTCTCCGCGGTCGTGGCGGCGGTGGGCGCGCTCAAGGGGCCGCTGCACGGCGGGGCCCCCGGCCCGGTCCTCGACATGCTCGACGCCATCGGGGCGCCGGAGCACGCCCGCGCGTGGATCGAGCGGGAGCTCGCCGCCGGCCGGCGCATCATGGGCATGGGGCACCGCATCTACCGCGTGCGCGATCCTCGCGCGGCGGTCTTCGAGAAGCAGGTGGAACGGCTCGCCGCCACCGGCGCCGCGCGCGCCGCCGGCCGCCTGGCGCTCGCGCGTGCCGTCGAGCGCGAGGCGGAGGCAGCGCTGGCCGCGCGCCATCCCGAGCGGCCGCTTCGCGCCAACGTCGAGTTCTTCACCGCCGTGCTGCTGGAGGCGGTCGGCTTGCCGCGCGAGGCGTTCTCGCCGGCGTTCGCTGCGGGCCGGGTCGCCGGGTGGTGCGCTCACGTCATGGAGCAGCGCGCGCACGGGAGGCTGATCCGCCCCGCGTCCCGCTACGTCGGCGCGTCCCCGGCCGGGCCCGCGAGGCCCACTGCCTGACGCCAGGGGCCGCGCGGGTCGAGGCCGAGGCGCGCGAACCTCGGCGCGTAGTCGCGCTCGAAGGTCATCGCCAGGAGCTGCCCGTAGCGCGCGGCGGGCATCAATCCCCACCGCGTCTCCTCGCGGGGGAGCGCGCCGTGCTCCTCGGCGCCCGCCGGCGCGTACTGCCCGCGCAGGCGCGCGAACGAGCCCGCCAGCTCCGCCGCCACGAGCGCGCGCAGCCGCGGCCCGTGGTCGGTCGACAGCAACCAGCCGAGCAGCGTCCAGCCGAAGTCCCGGTGGCGGACCTCGTCGCGCAGCACGCGGTCGAGCACCCGTCGCGCGACCGGGACCTCGCAGCGCTGGCGCAGCTCCTTGAAGAGGCGCACCGCCACCGTCTCGCCCAGGCAGAAGACGTCGAGGCACACGCGCGTCACGTCGTCCTCGAGCGGCGCGCCGGCGGTGCGCGGGAGCTCGAGCGTCTCCCGGGCGAGACGGGGCGCGCCCTCGCCGCCGGCGGCGACGAAGGTGCGATGGCTCATGGACGCGTGCGCCAGCTCGTCGCGCACGATGCGCAGTCCGGCATGTACGAGGTCCGGCGACGCCCCGATCTGGATGAGCCACAGCACCAGGTGCTGCGTGATCGCCGCCGACCGGTACTCGGCCTCCACGCGCCGCAGCCACTCCTCCTGCACCCGCTCGGGCGCGCGCGACGTCTTGCTCATGTTTCCCCGGGGTCCGGAGTGTAGTCGACGGGCAGCTCCGGTTATGCCATTGAGATCCGCAGACCGAACCGGAGACCTCGCCATGCCCCAGACGCTGCCGCCCATCTTCGTCGTCGCCGCTGCCCGCACGCCGATCGGCGCCTTCCTCGGCTCGCTCTCGTCGGTGCGCGCACCCGACCTCGGCGCCGCCGCCATCAAGGGGGCGCTCGCGCGCGCCAGGCTCGCCCCGGACGCCATCCAGGAGGTGTTCATGGGCAACGTCCTGTCGGCGGGCATAGGTCAGGCGCCGGCCAGGCAGGCGGCGATCTACGCCGGGCTCCCGAACACCGTGCCGGCGACGACGGTCAGCAAGGTGTGTGGGTCCGGGCTGCAGGCCGTCATCTTCGGCACGAAGACCATCGCCGTGGGCGACGCGGACCTGGTGATGGTGGGCGGCATGGAGTCGATGTCGAACGTGCCCTACTACCTGGAGAAGGCCCGCAGCGGGTACCGCATGGGCGACGGCAAGATCGTCGACGGGATGATCTTCGACGGCCTGTGGGATCCGTACTCGAACGTCCACATGGGAAGCTGCGGCGACAGGTGCGCCGCCGAGTACAAGTTCACGCGCGAGCAGCAGGACGAGTTCTCCAAGGAGAGCTTCCGGCGCGCGCTGGCCGCGCAGAAGGAGGGGATGTTCGACGCTGAGATCGAGCCGGTGCTCGTGCCGCAGCGGAAGGGCGACCCGCTGGTGGTGAAGGTCGACGAGGGCCCCGGCAAGGGCGACCCGTCGAAGTTCGCCGGGCTCAAGCCCGCCTTCTCGAAGGACGGGACCATCACCGCGGCGAACGCGTCGAGCATCAACGACGGGGCGAGCGCGCTCGTGCTGGCGAGCGAGAGGGCCGTCAAGGAGCACAAGCTCGAGCCGCTGGCGCGGATCGTCGGCTACGGCGGCGCAGCGCAGGCGCCCGAGTGGTTCACCACGGCGCCGGCGAAGGCCATCGACGAGACGGTGGCCCGACTCGGCCTCAAGAAGGACCACATCGACCTCTTCGAGATCAACGAGGCGTTCGCCGTCGTGACCATGGCCTGCAGCAAGCTCTGCGGGCTCGATCCCCAGAAGGTAAACGTGCGCGGCGGCGCGGTGGCGCTCGGCCACCCCATCGGCGCCACCGGCGCGCGGCTGCTGACGACGCTCGTCCACGCCATGAAGGACCGGGGCGCGAAGCGTGGCGTGGCCAGCCTGTGCATCGGCGGCGGAGAGGCGCTCGCCGTCGTCGTCGAGCGCTGACGTCGTGACCGTCCGCCCGCGGGAGCTGTCGCGCACAGTCGCGCTCTTTCCGGCGCGGACGCCGACGCTCCCGCCGGCCACCCACACCAACAGCTACGCGCTCGGCGCTCGCGAGGTGCTGCTGGTGGAGCCAGCCACGCCCTACGAGGACGAGCAGCGCGCGTGGATCGCCTGGGCGCGGTCGCTGCCTTCGAGCGGCCGCACGCCCGTCGCCATCGTCGCTACCCACCACCACGTGGACCACGTGAGCGGGGTCGACGTGCTGGCGCGCGAGCTCGCGCTGCCGGTGTGGGCGCACGCCGAGACGGCGGCGCGGATCGACCTCCCCGTCGCGCGCAGGTTGGTCGAGGGCGAGGTGATCGACCTGGCGGGGCCGTCGCCCGGACGGTGGCGCGTGCTGCACACGCCCGGCCATGCCCCGGGTCACGTCTGCCTGTTCGACGAGGACGAAGGAGCCCTCGTCGTCGGCGACATGGTAGCGAGCGTCGGGACCATCCTCATCGCGCCCGGGGACGGCGACATGCGGATCTACCTCGAGCAGCTCGAGCGCCTCGCCGGGCTCGACGCGCGCGTCGCCCTGCCCGCGCACGGCGAGCCGATCGACGAGCCTGCGACCCTTCTTCGCCGCTACGTGGCGCACCGCCTCATGCGCGAGGCCAAGGTGCTGGCCGCGCTCGAGAGGCACGGCGCGACCGGCGCCGGCGCCGAGGAGCTCCTGCCGGACGCGTACGACGACGTGCCGGTCGCCACCTGGCCCATCGCGCTGCTGAGCCTGCGCTCGCACCTGGCCAAGCTCGAGGCCGACGGGCGCGTTCGCGCCGGGCAGCGGTCGCGCTACATTGCGTCGGCATGATCCCGGGCGGCGACTGGCAGCCGGCGTTCCTCGCCGTCGGCGCCCTGCTGGGCGAGCCGATCGAGGCCTCGGTCGCCGCCCTGGGCGACCGCCCGACGCCCCCCGCGGGGGAGCTCGTTCGCGCGCTGGGGTCGCCCTCGCGCGAGGCGCGCGCAAGGGCCATCGCCGGGACCGTCGCCGCGGTGCTGGTCGAGCTCGACCGCGCGAGGCTCGCGTGACGACGCCGCGGGCCCGCATCCTTCGGGGCACGGAGGCGACGCGCGCCGCGCCGCTGCTCGCGCCCGGTCCGGGTACGACGCAGCGCCGGCGCATCGCACGCGAAGAGCTGGAGGGTCGCCTGGTCGCGGAGAGCGTGGTGCGAGAGGCCCAGGCTCGAGCGGACGCGATGATGGCGCGCGCCCGGGACGACGCGGCCATCGCGGGTGCCGAGGCGGCTCGCGCCGCGAGGGAGCGAGCGGATGCCCAGCTCGCCGCGCAGTGGCTCGCGCTGCGCGAGGCCGAAGGCCAGCGGCTGGAGCGCGACACGGACCGTGTCGTCGCCGCCGCCTCGGTGCTGGCGGAGCGCCTGCTCGGGGCTGCGCTCGAGCTCGACCCCGCGCGCATCGCCGACATCGCCCGCGGCGTCCTGGCCGAGGCGCGCGGCGCCCGGCGCGCCGTCCTCGAGGCGCATCCCCTCGACGCCGAGGCCCTGCGGCGCCACCTGACGACGGCGGGCCTCGACGTGCAATCCGTCGATGTCCGCGAGGACGAAGCCCTTGCGCGTGGTGCGCTGCGGCTGCACACCGACGTGGGAATCATCGATGCCCAGCTCGCCCCGAGACTCGAGCGACTCGCCGACGCCCTCCGCGATGCCCTCCGCTGAGGACGCCCGGCTGCGCGTGACGCCGGCGCCGGTCGCGGGACCGCGCGTCTGGCGGACCAACGTCCTGCTCTTCCTGGCCACGCTGGCCAGCATGCTCTTCACGAGCTTCGACAAGCACGAGCAGCCCCGGGTGGCGCTCCTCCACTCGGTGCAGTTCACGGGCTCGCTCATCGCCATCCTGCTGGCCCACGAGTTCGGCCACTACATCGCCGCGCGCATCCACAAGGTGGACGCGTCGCTTCCGTACTTCCTGCCCATGCCCTTGGTGTCTCCCTTCGGCACCATGGGGGCCGTCATCCGCATGCGCTCGGCCATCCCGACTCGCCGTGCGTTGCTCGACATCGGCGCCTCGGGGCCGCTGGCCGGGCTCGTCCTCGCCATCCCGCTGTACGCCTGGGGCGTCGCGCACTCCGAGGTCAAGCCGGTGGGCGGGGACGGCGGGCACTACATCCAGATGGGCAGCTCGCTCCTCGGGCGCGCGCTGGAGTGGGCCTTCGCTCCGCCCGTCCCCGAGGGCTCGGATCTCTTCCTCCACCCGGTGGCCTTCGCGGCCTGGGCCGGGCTGTTCGTCACCATGATCAACCTGCTCCCGGTCGGCCAGCTCGACGCGGGGCACGTCGCCTACGCGCTGCTCGGCCCGCGCCAGAACAGGGTCGCGCAGTGGGTCCACCGCTCGATGCTGGCCTTCTTCTTCGTGAGCCTCGCCAGCTACGTCGCTCGCGACCTGCGGGCGGGCCTCGGCCTCTACCAGCTGGGCCGCAACGTCAACAACTCGCTCTTCTGGCTGGTGTGGTTCGAGGTTCTCGCCGTGCTGGGGACGTTCTCGGCGCCGCGCGACCGCGCGAGGGACGGCGTCGAGGCGCAGCTCGGCGTCCGCATCCGGGTCTTCGCCACGCTGGGGCTGGCCCTGCTCGCCGCCGTCTTCCAGGACCGCACGTCGCCGCTGCTCTGGGGCACGTGGTTCGTCGGGCTAGGCGTGCTGCTGTCGATGGAGCTGCGCTGGGGTGCGCTGCGCGGCTCGAGCACGCTGCTCGATCACCCGCCGACGGGGGCGCAGCCGCTCGGGGTGGGCCGCGCCATCGTGGCCATCGTGACCTTGGCCTTCTTTCTCCTGCTGTTCATGCCCACGCCCCTCTCTCTCTAGAGCCCGGCGCCGGCGCGGCTACATCCGCCCGCCCACCGTCAGGCCGGCGAGCCCGGGGCCGAACCACGGCGCCACGCCCATCTCCATCGGTTCGCTCTTCCTGGGCGTTTCCGGCCGGAGCGGCGCCTCGGCCGGCGGAGGACCGACCTCGACGTCGGGCCTGTCGAACGCCCAGAGGACTCCGCCCACGGCCAGCAGGCCCACGGCTCCGCCGAAGGACGCGATGGCACCGGTGCGCCAGCTGTCGCGCGCGTCGACGTCCGACTGGTACGCGCTCGCGTCGCCAACGGTGATGTTCCCACGCGCCCGGGCGTCCAGGACGTTCTGCGCGCTCGACTGCTCGACCAGCGCCAGCCCCGTGAACACCCCGCCGGCGACGGCCGCCGCGCCCGACGCCCCGAGGAACACCCACGCCGCCGTGCGCTGCCCGCTCGTCGCGAGCTGCACGGGGAGCGTCGTCTGCTGGCCGCGCTCCAGCCGCACCTCGCGCGTGAACGCCCGGTAGCCGTTGCGGACGATGGTCACCACGTGGACGCCGGCCGGCAGCTCCAGTGGGCGCGCCAGCGGCGTCGTCGCCGTGGGCCGGCCATCGATGGAGAGCGACGCCGTCGCCGCCAGCTGCACCGCGAGCAGCGCCGGCTTCTCGCGCAACGACACGTCGAGCGCCGCCAGGCTCCCGCTCGCCGCCAGCGCGTCGCGTTCCTCGTCGAAGTACCCGTCCGCCCACAGGCGCACGTGGTGCTTTCCGGGCGTGACGTCGTCGATCAGGGGGACGTCCGTGGCCGGCCCGCCGTCGAGCGACGCCTTCGCGCCCGGCGTCGACGACGTCACCATCATCCGCGTCTTGGCCTCGGCCGCGGGCGCCGCCTCCTGCGGCGACATCCGCGACGCGAGCGGCTCGAGCTCCCCCAGCGCGTCGGCGGCGTCGGCGCGGCGCCCGCCCGTGGGCACCTGCTCGAGGTACGCGTGGTAGTGCTCGATGGCGCGCTTCAGGTCGTCGGGCCGCCGGTCGACGTACCAGGCCTTGCGCTCGGCCTGGGCCATCGAGAACAGGATCGCCGGCCGCGGGGCCAGCTGGTAGGCCTGCTGGAACGCCTGGATGGCCGCGCCGAAGCGTCCCGCGTCGTAGGCCTGCGCCCCGGCACGGAAGTACGTCTTGGCCTGCTCCAGCGACGCGGGATCGTCGGCCGCGCGGGCCGTGCCCGCCAGCAGGACGGCGGCCAGCGCCGCGGCGAGGCACCTGCCCGTCTTCATTCGAGCACCGGCGCGTCGCGCAGGATGACGACGTTCCCCTCGTCGGCGAGCGCGAGATCGTCCACGCCGTCGCCGTCGACGTCGCCGGACGCGATCCCCGTCGCCGAGATCGGCGTGTCGATCGTCTCGCGCGCCGAGACCGTCCGCGACGCGGCGTCGATCGTCGCCAGCACCGCCGTCTTGCGGGTCACGTACGCGAGGCGTGCCGGCCCGCTCGCGTCGACGCGGACGAAGGCGAAGCCCTGCGGCGTCTCGCTGGCGGCGTTGACCACCAGCGTCTGGCCTTGGGAGAAGTTGCCCTTGCCGTCGTTCCACGCCACCTCGATCGACCGCGCGCCGGCGTTGGTGCCCGTGAGCAGCACCGCGTCGACGCTCCCGTCCCCGTCCACGTCGGCGAACTCCATCTGTCCCTCCGGCGAGACGCGCACCGGGAAGGGGATGGTGTTGCTCGCGGCGATCGACGGCGGGTTGCCGGGGGTCGCGCGCCCGGGCAGGAAGGCCGCCGCGCTCTCGAGCGCGCCGTCGGGCGCGGCGGCGACGACGATGGGCGCGCTGTTCGCGACCAGGCTCCCGGCCTGCATGAGCATCGCGACGTGGGCCGCGCCGCTGGCCGTCGCCGCGTAGAGCGGCTTGAAGTCGGACGGCAGCGGCGACGACGGCACCGGCGTCCCGAACTGCGCCTGTCCCGTGCCCGGCGCGAGCCAGTACCGGAACTGCGTGGCCCCGGCCGCGCCGGTCTCCGCGCCGACCGCCGCGATGTCGACGCTGTCCGTCCCCAGGAACGATCCCGCCGCGATCGCCAGCGGCGCCGCGGTCGGGCCGCTCTGCTGCGAGAGGACGTACGGCGCGAGCGGCTGCCGGTCGCCGCTGCCGAGCAGCACCGCGATCAGGGCCGTCGTCGCGTCGTTGGTCGGGTGGGCGACGATGGCCAGGTCGGCCACGGTCGTCGCCGGGTGGAGCAGCGCCACCGCCTGCGCCACGCTCGGGAACTGGCCGACCTGGGCCGGCGCCAGCGGGGGCGCGAACGCCTGGCCCCACGCGATCGACACCTCTTGCGGCAGCGTGGCGTCGGCGGCCACCTGGGCGAGCATCACGTCGTTCACGCGATCCCCGTCGAAGTCCCCCACGGCCAGCGACGAGACCGCGCCCGAGGTCGCGATCGAGAACGGATTCAGCGCCGTGCTCCCCGTGCCCACGAAGAAGTCCGCGTCGAGCTCGCTCGAGTCCGAGGCCACGATGTCCGGCAACGCGTCGCCGTTCAGGTCGGCGATCCTGGCCGCGGTCCACGCCCCGCGGGTCTTGCGGGCGGCCGTCACGTACGTGGCCGAGCCGGGGACGCTGAGGATGATGGAGTCGGGCGTGACGAAGTCGGCGTGCGCGTCGCCGTCGACGTCCGCGGCATCGAGGGGCAAGCGCATCGGCGCCGGGGCACCCGAGCCGTACGACAGATCCAGCAGCGAGGCCTCCCCGCCGGTCCCGCCCGCGGCGTGGAAGCCGCCCTTGCCGTCGCCGTAGGCCACGTAGGCGTAGAGCGCGGCCCCGATGAGCAGATCGAGGTGCCCGTCGCCGTCGACGTCGGCCGCGCGCACCCCGGCGTCGACGACGCGACCCACCGGGAGCCGCACGTGCGTGGACGTCGCCCCCTGGTTCGGCACGACGTTGCCTCCGGACAGGCGGCACGGCGAGTAGACGTCCGCGCCGTCACCTCCGACGAAGGCGAGGACGATCTGATCGCACGCGCGCTGCGTCGGATCGTCGACGAACAGCGCCGAGACCATGTCTCCCGCGAGATCGTCCGGCCCCCTGGGGGTCGTGCCGAAGAGCGGCTGGCCGATGGCCGACAGAAAGACGGCCGCCCCTCCCGCGGTCTTGGCGAAGAAGATGAGGTCGTCCTGCGGCGCTGCCCCGTACTGGCGAACGCGGCCCAGGCGGATGCTCGTCTGCGGCTCGGTGTACGCGGGATAGGCGACCGGGGCGAGCGTGCGGTCCGGCTGGCCCAGCATCACGTCGATCCCGGCCTCCACGAAGGCCAGGTCGGTGAGCTTGTCGCCGTCGAAGTCGGCCAGCGTCGGTGACGCGATGGTCGGCGCGAGGACGAGCGTGCTGGCCAGGCCGATGGAGTGGTCGGGGTTCGGCTCGTAGTAGTGGATGCGCACCTTGGAGAAGCCGCCGGCGTCGATGGCCGCGCGCGCCAGGACGTCCTTGCGCCCGTCGCCATCGAAGTCGCCGGTCGCCACGCGCCAGGCGTCCGCGGCCACCGGGGTGCTCCTCCGCGCGAACTGCCCGCTCGGCTGGCGGCAGATGCCGTCGGTCCCGCATCCCCACCCGGCGGGGCACACCCCGTTGGCCCCCGGGCCGCAGTCGAGGCGGCATGCCCCGGCCGTGCCCGGGGCGCGGCAGCTCGTGCCCGGCCCGACCGGGAAGGTGTCGCAGTCCTCCCCCGGATCGATGATGGCGTTCCCGCAGGTGCCGCTCGCGATGGGCGGAAGGTCGCGGCAGTCCGTGAGGAGCGCGACGAGGACGACGGGGGCGAGGCGGAGGGTGGGGCGCATCGAAGCTCAGAACGGGTTCTCGAGATCCTTGCTCACGCGCTTGCCGGCCGACGAGCCGACCGGCGGTCCGGCGGCCGGCCTCGCCAGCGTCACCGCCACCACCACGTCCTCCGTCGGCGAGACGTCGACCGTCGAGGGGGTATATCCGTCGGCCTTCACCGTGAGCGTCACCCTGGCGGCGCCGCGGGGCAGCTTCAGGGGGCCCGGGGCGTCTCCCAGCCGCTGCCCCGCGAGCCACACCGTCGAGTGCGGCGCGTTCGACTCGACGGTGACCGCGACCTCGGCGGGGACGAGCGCCACCGAGGGGGCGACCCCGGCGCTCGCCGTCGCGCTCGTCGCCACCGCCGTTGGCGGCGCCGCGCTCGTGGCGTTCGCGCGGGGTGCCGCGTCGTCGCCACGGGGCCGCATCAGCTGCACGACCGCCACCCCCCCGGCGACGCCCACCACGGCGACCAGCGCCACGATGAGCGTCCGCCCCCGCGGCCGGTGAGGGACGTCACGCTCCGCGGGCATGAACGTGCGGCCTGCGCCGTCCGCGCTCGCCACCGTCTGCGCGTGCGAGTCCGGCGCAGGCTGGCCGGATGATGAAGGCACCACCGCGAGCGCCGGCGCTTTGGCGCTCGCCACCGCGGCCACGGTGATGCCGGCGCGCGAGGCCGCCTCGACCAGCGCCTCGATGGCCGCGCCTGCCGACGCGGGCCGCTCCGAGGCCTGCTTGGCGAGCATGCTCAACACCGGCGCGTCGAGCTCGGCCGGCAGCTCCGGGCAGTGCTCGCTCATCCGCGGCGGCGGCGCGCTCATGTGCTTGACCAGGATGCTCATCACCGACTCGGCGTCGAACGGCAGCCGGCCCGTCAGCACCTGGTGGGCCATCACCCCCAGCGAGTACACGTCGGTCCGCTGGTCCACCGGCTGCCCGTGGCACTGCTCGGGCGACATGTAGCTCGGCGTTCCCAGGGGCGCGCCGGTGCGCGTCTTGTGCCCGCTCATCGCCTCCCCGAGGAGCTTGGCGATCCCGAAGTCGAGCAGCTTGGGGCGAACCAGGCCGTCCTCCTCGAACACCAGGTACACGTTCTCCGGCTTGAGGTCGCGGTGGACGATGCCCTGCGCGTGCGCCGCGTCGAGGGCGCGGGCCACCGCACGCAGGATGGGCAGCGCCGTCTCCGGCGCCAGCCGCCCCTTGCCGTGGAGGAACACGTCGAACGGCTCCCCGTCGAGGAGCTCCATCACGTAGTACTGCCGGCCGTCCGGCAGCGCGCCGAAGGCGAAGATGTCGATGATGTTCTTGTGGCGGATCTGGTTGACAGCGCGCGCCTCGGCGATGAAGCGCGAGACCATCTGGGGGTTGCTGGACCACTGGCGCGACAGCACCTTCACCGCCGCCGTCTTGCCGATGAGCGGGTGCACGGCGCGGTAGACGGCCCCGAAGCCCCCTTCGCCGAGCTTCGCCTCCACGCGGTACTCGCCCACCATCGCCCCCGCGGGCAGGTCCGCGTCGGCCGAGCTGAACGCCTCGTCGGGCAGCAGCGGCTCGTCGTCGGTGGGGCACTGGGCGACGTCGTCGCCGAAGTGCGCGCGGCAAGTGGGACAAGTGGCCATGAAAAGGAAAGGGCGGAAGGCCTTCCCCCAGCGTCTCGCCAGGTACGTGCCAGGGCAAGCTCCCCGAGGCAGCACTCGAATTGCCGCCTGCTCCCGGGCGCCCTTCCCCTCGCGGGGTGGACGTCCGCGGGTCCAGCGGTGAACCGCAGGTCCTGCCTAGAGCTTGACCTCGTAGTCCTCGATGACCGGGTTGGCGAGCATCTCGTCGGCCATCTTGCCGAGGCGCTGCGCGAGGTCGGGCGCGCGGGCGTGCGCCTCGTCCAGCTCGATCTCGATGATCTTTCCCACCCGGACGTCCTTCACCCCTTCGAAGCCGAGCTTCCCCAGCGCGCGGCGCACGGCGTCCCCCTGCGGGTCGAGCACCTCCGTCTTCAGCCGCACGACGACCGTCGCCTTCATCGGGTGCCTCCCGCCGCCAGCCCGAGGTTCTTCGCGATGCGCGGCAGCGGCGGCTCGCGGTCGGGGACGAACGTCTGCCCCGTGATCTGCTCGTAGGCCGCGATGTAGCGCTCGGCCGCGCCGACGCGCACCTCGTCGGGCATCGGCGGAGGCGTCCCGTCGCCCTTGTAGCCCTGGCCGATGTACCACCGCCGCACGAAGTCCTTGTCCAGGGTGTCCGGGTCCTGTCCGGCCCGGAGGCGCTCCTCGTACGTGCCGGCCTGCCAGTAGCGCGACGAGTCGGGCGTGTGGATCTCGTCGATGACCACGAGCTTGCCGCTCTTCGTGCGCCCGAGCTCGTACTTGGTGTCGACCAGGATGAGCCCGCGCTCGGCGGTGATCGCTTGCCCCGCGGCGAAGAGCTTCATCGCCAGCACGGCGGCCTCGTCGAAGTCCTTCGCCGTCACCAGGCCAGTCGCCAGGATCTCCTCGCGCGAGCCGGACACGTCGTGCTCGCCCTTGGGGGCCTTCGTGGTCGGCGTGAGGATGGGCTCCGGCAGCTTCTGGTGCTTCTTCAGGCCCTCGGGCAGCTTGTGCCCGCAGAAGTCGCGCACGCCGCGCTCGTAGTGCGTCCACAGGCTGGTCGAGGTGGTCCCGGTCGCGTACGCGCGCACCACCATCTCCACCAGGATGGGGGTGCACTCCACGCACTCGAGGACGTTGGGATCGGGCACGCCCAGGACGTGGTTGGGCACGACGGCCTTGGTCCGCTCGAACCACCAGGCCGCCATCCCGTTGAGCACCTGCCCCTTGAAGGGCACCGTGCCGAGGACGCGGTCGAAGGCGCTGATGCGGTCGGTGACGACGATGAACCGCCGCCCGTCCGCGGTCGAGTAGTTGTCGCGCACCTTGCCTTCGTACCTGGCGCCGAGGCCCGCCAGGTCGGTGTGCTCGAGGCAGTGGGGGAGGGCGGCGCGGAGAGTGACCGGGTCGACCATGGTGCCGGTGCTACTAGCCCATCGGGAGGCGGGCGGGGAGGGGCGGCGGGGGCGTGGTAAAAGACGAGGGAAGATCGTCCCATACCGCACGGGTGGCGAAACTGGCAGACGCAGCGGATTTAGGTTCCGCCGCCGCGAGGCATGCGGGTTCGAGTCCCGCCCCGTGCACTCCCTCCCCGGCGGACGGGGCTCAGAACAGCCACCCGTAGGTGAACCCCCCGAACACGCCCGGAAGCGTCACCGGGGCCAGCAGGCCGCTGGCGTCGAGCTCGGTGTAAAAGCCCGCGCCCGCCATCACCGAGACCTCGACGACGCGCCAGAGCACCACGCGGTAGCCGAGCAGCAGCCAGTCGCCGAGCGTCCACGTCGCGCCCACGTCGCGGTGGTCGATGCGCGAGGTGAGCGAGGTGCGCTCCAGGTCGAGGCGCGCCGCCGCGAACGGACCCACCATGGAACGCTCGCCCAGGCAGCGGCCGAAGGTCTTGCCGGTGATCCAGAAGCGCAGCTCGCCGCCCGCGTCGGTCGAGAGCGCCGCGAAGTCCCCGTGGGCGGCGGTCCGCAGCGCGAACGATCCGGCGATGCTCCAGCGCGGCGGCAGCGCGAAGCGCTCGTACTGTGCCCCGAGGCCGAGCGACGTGAAGGCGAAGGGGCGCTCGGAGATCGCGTTGCGCGGACCCCAGCCGTGGCACTCGGTGGCGCTCGCGGCGCCAGCGGCGCTACCCCTGCGCGTCGCGAGCAGGCAGGCAGCCGCGAGCAGCGTCGCCCCGACGAGGGTCGCGCTTCCTCTCGCGGCTCTCATGGCTTGCCGACGGTGCGCACGAGAAAGTCCCCGATGGCCGTCCACGCCTCGGGCGTGTCGTAGATGGTCTGCAGGTCCAGGCCGTCGAGCGCCGGGTCCGGGTTGAGCAGGTGCCCGCCGCCCACGAGCTCCAGCAGCTCCGCGTCGTTGCCCGCGGCGCGCATCGCGTCCCGCATCGCCCGCATCTGCGCCGGGTCCACCAGCCAGTCGGCCTGACCCTGGATGAAGAGGAAGGGGGGCTCGCCGGGGTGCACGAAGTGAGCGGGCGACGCCTCGTCCCAGCGCTCCGGCACCCGGTCGATGGTGCCGCCCACGAAGCTCTGCACCGCGCTCTGTCCGCTCATCGTGCGCAGGTCCATCGGGCCCGCGGCGCTGATGACCCCCTGCGGCGCCGACGGCGCGCCATCGGCCTGCGCCGCCACGCAGTCGGGGGCGAGGCCCGGATCGTCGTGCGCCAGCGCGACCAGCCCCACCAGGTGCCCGCCCGCGGAGTAGCCCATCATCACCACGCGCTGCGGATCGAGGCGGTAGTCGCCCGCGTGCAGCCGGAGGAACGCCAGCGCGCAGGCCACGTCCTGCGGCGCATGAGGGAACGTCCCCTCGGGGACGAGCCGGTAGTCGATGGTGGCCGCCACGTAGCCCGAGCGCGCCAGGCGCGAGGCCGCCCACGCGAAGTCCGTCCGCTTGCCCGCCGACCAGCCGCCGCCGTGCACCAGCAGCACCCCCGGATGCCGGTGGCCGTCGTCGCCCGGCAGGTACACGTCCATCTTCGTCGCGTCGCCGAAGCGGTCGTCGTACGCCACGTCGGACCGCTCCTCCGGCGAGCAGCCGCAGGCCAGCACCGCCGTCGCCAGCCCGAGAGAGAGGGCGCGCATCCGCTACTGCGGGTCGCCGCCCCCGGGCCCACCCAGGATGCCCATGACCGGGAACTCGTGCCCGCGCGGGCAGCGCACCTTGCCCTTCTCGGCTTCCTTCACCGTCGTCTTCACCTTCGCCCCGCACACCGGGCACTCGAGCTCGACCTTGTCTCCTGCGTCTCCAGCGGGCATGACGGGTCTCCTTGGAAAGACTCTAGTGCACCTCGCGTACGTCGACGCGTCCGTAGCTGAAGAGGACCTCGCGGAAGAACTGCCCGTGCAGGTCGGCCCCGCGAACGCGGATGCGGCGGTCGAGCCCCTCGACCAGCACCACCTCCGGGATCTCGCGCCCGGTGTCGATCTGCGCCACCGTCTCCTCGCGGTCGCCCAGTGTGCGCGAGACCGCCAGCGCACACCGCGCGTTCGGGTCGCGACCCATGCAGCCCCCCGCCAGCGACAGCTGGACGTTGGGCGACGGCCGCCACGTCCATGCGCGCGAGAGCGAGCACGGCGCGGGAGCCAGCGGTGGACCGCACGCCGCGCCGCCCAGCGCGACCAGCGGCGGCGAGCTTCGCGTGGTGTGCTCCGCCTTCTGGAAGGGCGTGCCCACCGTCACGTCGAGCTGCACCTCGGCGTCGTTGTGCGGTCCCGTGCAGCAGCGGAAGCCGGTCACGGGCGAGCGGGCGCCCGGCGCGATCGACCTCGCGTAGGCGCAGCGTGACGCGATCTCCCCCGCCGCGTCGTTGCCCCCGCGCGTCACCCCCAGGTCGCGCGATGCCCCCCGGCCCCAGCGCGAGTCGGTCCACTCCCAGGAGCCCCCGTGCATGTCGCGCACGCCGAAGGCGCTGTGGCAGGCGCTCCTGTCGCCGCTCGGGTGGCGCGCCGAGCTGTCGGCGGCGACGCCCGTCCCGCACACGCGCGCGTCGTACGTCCCGCCGTACTCGTAGCGCAGGTTGTCCGGCCCCTTGCAGGCGCGCTCCCACTCCAGCTCCGAGCACAGGCGCTTGCCCTTGCCCTGGCAGAGCAGCTCCGCCTCGTCGCGCGTCACGTTGGTGGTGGGGATGGCGCCGACCTCGTCGGGCCACGGCAGGACGTCGATGTAGAAGCCCCCCATGGCCTCGTCCACGCCCGGAAGCTCGGCGTCCGCCACGCGAGGCACCTCGTCGATGGCGCTCCCCGCCCGCAGCACCCCGGGCGGGATCCACACCATCCCCGCGCGAGGGGCCCCCGGCGCCGTCGAGCTGGGCGCGCTCACCACGTTGCCGCCGGCGCCCCCGTCCGGCTCGGCGCCGAGCGACTTGCTGCATGCGACCGCCGAGAGCGCGACCGCGCCGAGTAGAGCTGCCCCGGACCGCGCCATCTAGTCGACCTTGTCCGACGCTCCTTCGCGCAGGCCGAGCTCCTTCATCTTGAGCTGCAGCCCCTTGCGCGAAATCTTGAGCAGGCGGGCCGCGTGCGTCACGTTGCCCCCCGTCTGCTGGAGGGCGCGGCTCACCAGCTCCTTCTCCAGGCGGCTCATGGCCACCTTCACGTGCTCCTTCAGCCCGCCCTCGCCCGCCAGCGCGGCCTGGAGGTCGGCCTCCGGCAGCGGGACGTTGGCCATGGCCGGGATGCCGCGGATCTCCGGCGGCAGGTCGGTCGCGCGCAGCCGCTGCGTGTCGCAGAAGAGCACCGCGCGCTCGATGACGTTCTCCAGCTCGCGGATGTTGCCCGGCCACGGATAGGCCACCAGGACCTCCATGGCCTCCGCCTCCACGCCCTCCACCTTCTTCTTCAGGCGGTCGTTGAACTTGGCGAGGAAGTGCTCGACCAGGAGCGGGATGTCCGTGGTCCGCTCGCGCAGCGCGGGCAGGCGGATGGGGACCACGTTGAGGCGGTAGTAGAGGTCCTCGCGGAACGTCCCGCCGGCGATGAGCTTCTTCAGGTCGCGGTTGGTCGCCGCCACCAGGCGCACGTCGACGCGGATGGTCTTGATGCCGCCCACGCGCTCGAACTCGCTCTCCTGGAGCGCGCGCAGGAGCTTGACCTGCATCTCGATGGGGATCTCGCCGATCTCGTCGAGGAAGAGCGTCCCGCCGTTGGCGAGCTCGAAGCGGCCGGGCTTGCTGGTCACCGCGCCGGTGAAGGCGCCGCGCTCGTAGCCGAACAGCTCGCTCTCGATGAGCTCCTTGGGGATGGCCGCGCAGTTGACCTTGATGAACGGCTTGTCCTTGCGGCTGGAGTGCTCGTGCAGCGCGCGCGCCACCAGCTCCTTTCCCGTGCCGCTCTCGCCGGTGATCATGGCCGTGGTCGGCGTGTCGGCCACGCGCTCGAGGATGGCGTAGAGGTCGGTGATCCCCGGCGAGCTGCCGATGATGCCGAAGCGCGCGCGGGCGGCGGGGGCGGGCGAGGCGTCGGCGCCCCGCAGCTCGCGCGTGCGCAGCGCCTTGGCCACGATCTGGCGGACCTCGTCCTTGTCGAACGGCTTGGTGACGAAGTCGAACGCGCCGCTCTTGAGCGCCTCCACGGCGGTGTCGATGGTCCCGTGCGCGGTGACCAGGACGATGGGCAGATCGGGCTCCTCCTCGAGGGCCTTCTTCAGCAGCGTCATCCCGTCGACCTTGGGCATCTTCAGGTCGGTGATGACCAGATCGATGTGATGCTCCTTGAGCATCGCCAGCCCCTGCTCGCCGTCCTCCGCGGTCATGACGTCGTAGCCGTCACGGGAGAGCTGCGCGGAGAGGATCTTGCGCAGGTTCGGCTCGTCGTCGACGATGAGGACCTGCTTGCGCTCGGGGAGCATGGCGAGCCGAGCTTACCACCGCCCGGCGCCCGGGATTCAGGGCTGCTGCTGGAGGCCCGCCCCCAGGCCCACGGCGAGCTCCTCCTGGGAGATCCGCCCGTCGTGGTCCATGTCCATGGCGTCGAACACGGCGTCCGCCCCGCCCCACTCCTCGCGGGTGATGAAGCCGTCGCCGTCCATGTCGTAGACCTCGAAGAGGCGCCGGGCGACCTCGCTCTTGGCCGCGGCGCGCTCGGGCGAGCCCAGCAGCTCCAGGCGCTCCCCCAGGAACTTCTCGAGGGAGACGATGGCCTTGGTGAACCCCTCGATGCCCTCGGCCAGCTTGTCGCTCGCCATCCTGTCCTCGGCGTGCATCTTCCGGAACGAGTCCTCGGTCACGACGATGCGGTCGATCCCCATCGTCTTGGCCTTCGCCGGGTCGAGCTTGCGGGCCAGGGTGTCCTGCGACTTCGACAGGTCCTCGAGGAGGTTCGGCGCGATGGTGAGCAGATCGCACCCGGCGAGCTCGGTGATCTCGCCGAGGTTGCGGAAGCTCGCCCCCATGACCTCGGTCTTGTGGCCGAAGTGCTTGAAGTAGTTGTAGATGCGCGTCACCGACACCACGCCCGGGTCCTCGTGCGCCTCGTAGCCCGCCTTGCCGGTCGACTTCTTGTACCAGTCGAGGATGCGCCCCACGAAGGGCGAGATGAGCGTGACGCCGGCCTCGGCGCAGGCGATGGCCTGGTGGATCCCGAAGAGCAGCGTCAGGTTGCAGTGGATCCCTTCTTTCTCCAGCACCTCCGCGGCGCGGATGCCCTCCCAGGTCGAGGCGATCTTGATGAGGATGCGGTCGCGCTTCGTGCCCGCCGCCTCGTACTGCCCGATGAGGGTGTGCGCCTTGTCGATGGTGCCCTTCGTGTCGAACGACAGCCGCGCGTCGACCTCGGTGGACACGCGCCCCGACACGATCTGCAGGATGCGCAGGCCGAACTCGACGCTCAGGCGGTCGATGGCGCGACGCACGACGGCGTCCTTGGCCGCCCCCGCGCCGGCCTCCTTCTTCGCCCATCCCAGCGCGTCGTCGACGACCTGCGCGTACTCCTTCATCTGCGCGGCGGCCATGATGAGCGACGGGTTGGTCGTCGCGTCGCGCGGCTTGAACTTGCGGATCGCGTTGATGTCGCCGGTGTCGGCGACGACGACCGTCATCTGCTTGAGCTGCTCGAGGAGGGATTGCGCCATGGGCGCCTAGCATTGTCGAGGAGGCGGCCCCCGCGCAATGCTCCCCGGCGGACAAATGTGTCGCTTCCACCGCCGGGCCGCTCGCTTCCCGGCGGGTACGCCACGGCTTCCGGTCGCGAACCCGCGGCTTCCGTGTGGGTACGCCATGGCTTCCGGTCGCGAACCCGCGGCTTCCGTGTGGGTACGCCATGGCTTCCGGTCGCGAACCCGCGGCTTCCGGGTGGGTACGCCACGGCTTCCGGTCGCGAACCCGCGGCTTCCGTGTGGGTACGCCACGGCTTCCGGTCGCGAACCCGCGGCTCGCGGGTGGGTACGCCATGGCTTCCCCTCGTGAGCCCGGCGGACTCCCCCATCCACGCCAGGGCGTCCCCTCATCGACGCCATGGCTTCCCCTCGTGAGTCGAGCGGACTCGCCCGGGTACGCCATGGCGTCCCCTCGTGAGTCCGGCCAACTCGCCCGGGTACGCCATGGCTTCCCCTCGTGAGTCGAGCGGACTCGCCCAGGGAAGCCATGGCATGCCCTCGGGGCTCCAGCGGACTCGGTCATGGAACCACCGGCGTCGCCCGACCCATCCGGTGGCGTCCGCAGAGTCCTCCGTGGCTTCC
>DATBQU010000063.1:0-5154 GCA_036560665.1 Polyangiaceae bacterium | reverse complement strand
GAAGAGGCGGCGGTAGATGCCTCCGGCGTCGTACCTGCCGTCCCTGGCCAGGCGACGCAGCCGCTCGCGAACGCCGTAGTGGTGGGTGCTGAACACGAACGTCCCCGTCTCGCGCAGCGCGCCGGCGGCGAGACGGAGCATCGCTTCGCGGTGCGCCCGGGTGGGGAGGTTCGAGACCAGCGTCGATGCGACGCGATCGAACGCGCCGGGCGCCACCGCCAGGCGGGTCACGTCCGCCTGCACCAGGCCCACCATGCCCGCGTCGCCCAGCTTCGCCGCGAGCACCGCCAGCGACGCGCCCGAGAAGTCGACCGCGAGCAGCGTCCGGCACGCCCGCGCGAGCTCCACCGTGAAGCGGCCGGTCCCGCAGCCGAGCTCGAGCACCACGCTGTCCCGCAGCGGCTCGAGGGCCGCGAGGGTGGGCAGACGCTCCATCACGTCGAACTGCCGCACCCGGCTCATGTCCTCGTCGTATCCGTCGGCCGCCGCCTCCCGCAGGCGAAGCTCGTGGGCGCTCTCGCCGTCCAGCGCGGTCTGGTCGAGCAGCCGCAGGATCCCGGCACGGACGGGGTACTCGCGGCGGCAGCGCGCGCACCGCACCACGCCGTCCACGACGACGCCCGCCGCCGGCGCGCCCGGGGGCGCGGCGAGCGCGCCTCCGTCGTCGGTGCACCTCACGAGCTCGAGCAGCGCGACCGGGAATCCAGCGACCATGGCGGGGCCGCCGGTCTTACGCTCGAGCCGTGGCGGTAGCCACCCTCTCGGCGCCCTCGGGCGCCTCGCCGTAGAACTGCTTGCACCACCGCCGGAAGATGCCGATGGGTCCGTCGGCCTCGACCAGCAGCGGCGGGTTCACGTAGACCTTGTTCTCCCAGATGGGGATGTCCTGCCCGAGCTGGCGCTCGATCTCGCGGATGAAGGCCGCGCCGACGGTGCTGGTCGCCTCGCCGCTCGGCAGCTTCTTCAGGGTGAACGCGAAGCGGACGTCGACGTAGTCGTCGTCGATGGGCGTCACCCCCGCCACCAGCAGCGTCTCGACCAGGCCGGTGAAGCGCGTGAGCGCGTAGCCGAAGCCCAGGCTGATGCTCTCCACCTGCCCCTTCACCTTGCCCATGGGCGTCTTCATCAGCGTGTCGGAGACGACGCGCAGCACGTGGCCCTCCACCAGCGCCTTCGAGGTGGGCATGGCCAGCGTGCCGTGCACGTAGTGGAAGTGCGCCGAGTCGACAGCGTTCTCCGCCATCTCCTGGTTGTGCGTGCGCACCTTCCACCGGCGCATCTCGTACGCCGTCCAGTCCGGCGCCCCGTACTCCGCGATGGGCGCGATGTCCCAGGCGGGAGGCTCGCCGCCGGCGTGATGCCAGACCATGACCAGGCCGTTCACATCCTTCACGTGCCACGGACGGACGCGCGCCCGGGGCGGGACACGCTCGGCGTAGGGCACCTCGACGCAGGTGCCCGAGCCGTCGAAGCGCCAGGCGTGGAAGGGGCAGCGGATGCAGCCGTCCTTCACCGTGCCGCCGTAGCCGAGGTGCGCGCCCATGTGCGGGCAGTGCGCGTCGAGCACGTTCACCGCGCCCGCCTCGGTGCGGAACGCCACCAGGTCGCGGCCGAAGTAGCGCAGCGGGAGCACCGCGCCGGGCTTCAGGTCGTCGGAGTACGCGACCTGGAACCAGCCGTTGGGGTAGCGCGGGAAGGGGAAGCGGCTCATCGCGACCTCTCCGGGCGCTCGTGGTCGATGCCTCGGTCGAGCACGAGCGCGATGCGACGCATCTGATCGACGACGTCGTTGATGCTGTTCATCCCGGCCGACCATCCGACCAGCGACGCGAACCAGTACTGCTGGAGGGCGAAGGCCATGCTGGCCTCCTTCTTCGACGGCGGCGCGGCCTTGGCGTCGGCATAGCTGAGGCGGCCCATGCCGCGGATGGCGGCGATGATGAGCCCGGTGATGCGCTCCTGGTAGGCAGCCACCTTGGCCGCCACCTCGGGCTCGCCCGACGCCATGGCACGAAGCACCGCGCGCGCGTACTTCGGCTTTCGGCACAGACCGCGGGTCACGATGTTGAAGAAGGTGCCGACGCGCTCGATGGCGGTGGCGCCGGTGGCCGGCTTGGCCTCCATGCGCCGTTCGAGCATCTCCGCCTCGCGCTCGAGCGCGGCGGTGAGGATGTCTTCCTTGCTGCGGAAGCTCTTGTAGAGCGTGCCCAGCGCGACGCCCGCGCGCGCGGCCACGTCGCGCTGGCGGACGTTGTCGAAGCCGCCCTCTTCCGCCAGGGCCACCGCGACGTCGAGGATCTTGTCCCTGCGTGCCTTCATCACCCTCGAATGAAACGTGTTTCACTCCGCCTGTCAAGCGCAGTGGCCGCCCGCACCGCGCGCTCGCACGCGAAATACCGCGTGCAAGGTCGCGCACCCACCGTGCGCGACGGGGCGCTCGGCGGGGCTCTTGCGTGCTGGAATGAAACATGTTTCACATTCGGTAGGAAGGGCATGAGCGACGATCTCGAGGGCTTCCGCCAGGACGCGCGCCGCTGGCTCCAGCAGAGCTGTCCGGTGTCGATGCGCGGGCCTCCGCCCGACGGGGACGACGGCGTGTGGGGCGGGAGGAAGTCGCCGCCGCTCGAGCCGGACGCGCGGGCGTGGCTCGATCGCATGGCGGAGCGCGGGTGGACCGCGCCGACCTGGCCGCGCGAGTACGGCGGCGGCGGGCTGACGGCCGACCAGGCGCGGGTGCTGCGCGAGGAGATGCGCGCGCTGGGGTGCCGGGCGCCGCTCAAGAGCCTGGGCCTGTGGATGCTCGGCCCGGTGCTGCTCCGCTACGGGACGGAGGAGCAGAAGCGTGAGCACCTGCCGCCCGTCGTGCGCGGCGAGACGCGCTGGTGCCAGGGCTACAGCGAGCCGGAGGCGGGCTCGGATCTGGCGAGCCTGCGCACACGGGCCGTGCTCGACGGCGCGGAGTACGTGGTGGACGGGCGCAAGATCTGGACGTCCCACGCCCACCTGGCCGACTGGATGTTCTGCCTGGTGCGGAGCGCGCCCGAGGCGCCCAAGCACCAGGGCATCTCCTTCCTGCTGGTGGACATGAGCACGCCCGGGATCAGCGTGCGTCCCATCCCGCTCATCAGCGGGGCATCGCCCTTCTGCGAGACGCTCTTCGAGGGGGTGCGCGTGCCGGCGCGCAACGTGGTGGGCCGGCCGGAGCAGGGCTGGGAGGTGGCCAAGGCCGTCCTGGAGCACGAGCGCGCGCTCATCTCGGAGATGCGCGACGAACGGTCGAGCGAGGGCGAGGCGCTCGAGGACGTGGCGCGAGCCTCCGGCGCGCTGGCCGATCCCGTGCTGCGCGACCGCGTGACGCAGGTGAACCTCGATCTGCTGGCCAACCGCCTCACGGTGCGACGCGCCCTGGAGGGGATCCAGGCGCGTGGCCGGCCCGGGCCGGAGACCTCGCTCCTCAAGCTGTGCGGCACCGAGGCGAGCAAGCGTCGTTACGAGGTGCTGGTGGCGCTCATGGGCTACCAGGGGCTCGGCTGGTCGGGGGAGGGCTTCGACGCCAGGGAGCTCCAGCGAACACGCGGGTGGCTGCGGTCCCGCGCCAGCTCCATCGAGGGTGGCAGCTCGGAGATCCAGCTCAACATCATCGCCAAGCGCGTGCTCGGCCTCCCGGACTAGCCCGCCGATGACCTTCGCGCTCACTCACGAACAGGAGGCGATCCGCGACGCGGCGCGGTCCTTCGCGCGCGAGCGGACGCCGGTGGCCCATCTGCGCGCGCTGCGTGACGCGTGTGATCCGGTCGGCTTCTCGCGCGGGCTGTGGGGCGAGATGGCGCGCCTCGGCTTCGTTGGGATGGTCTTCCCCGAGCGCCTCGGGGGCGCGGGGCTCGGCTACGCGGAGCTTGGGCTCGTGGTCGAGGAGCTGGGGCGCAACCTGGCTCCGGCGCCGCTGCTGGCCACCGTGCTGGGCGGGAGCGCGGTGCTGCTGGGGGGGAAGACGGCGCTCCGCGAGGCGACGCTCCCCGCGGTGTGCACGGGCGAGCGCGTCCTCGCGCTGGCGCACGACGAGGGCAGCCGTCACGCGCCGTACGCCGTGGCCACGCGGGCGCAGCGCGACGGGTCGGGGCTCGTGCTGCGGGGCGAGAAGTCGTTCGTCCTCGACGGCCACGTGGCGGACGCGTTCGTCGTGGTGGCGCGCACCTCCGGCGCGCCGGGGGAGCGCGACGGACTCACGCTGGTGCACGTCGACGCCCGCGCGCCCGGGGTCTCGGCGCTTCG
Source organism: Polyangiaceae bacterium (assembly GCA_036560665.1). Lineage (GTDB taxonomy): Bacteria > Myxococcota_A > Polyangia > Polyangiales > Polyangiaceae > Palsa-1150. Next base: position 882 of record DATBQU010000063.1, on the reverse strand, counting down.
CCTGGACGTGATCGACAGCCGCAACGTCGCGCGTGTCCGCCTCGACGGGGTCCGCGTCGCCGAGGCCGACGTGATCGGCGCCCCGGATCGCGGCGCCGACGTCCTCGACCGGGTGCTCGATCGGGGGACCGCCGCGCTCGCCGCCGAGATGCTGGGTGGGGCGCAGGAGGCGTTCGAGCGGACGATCGCCTACCTGAAGACGCGCCACCAGTTCGGGGTGCCCATCGGCTCGTTCCAGGCGCTCAAGCACCGCGCCGCGTGGATGTTCTGCGAGGTGGAGCTGGCGCGCTCGGTCGTCATGGAGGCGCTGCGCGCGCTCGATGGGGCGCGCGACGACGCGCCGATCCTGGTCAGCGCCGCCAAGGCGAGGGTCTCGGATGCCTACGCGCTGGTGGCCAACGAGGCCGTGCAGATGCACGGAGGTGTCGGCGTGACCGACGAGCTCGACATCGGCCTCTACCTCAAGCGCGCGCGCGTGGCCGAGCACACCCTGGGCACCGCGGCCTACCACCGCGACCGCTTTGCGAGGCTACGCGGGTACTAGGGTCAGTCTACACTGGAGGCGTGAGAGTGTCCGTCCGCGCTGCCGTCGTCCTCGCATGCAGCGCGTGCGCTGCGCCGCCGCCGTCCGTGCCCATCGCCCCGGCCACCCTGCCGGCCCCGCCAGCGCCGTACGGGGACGCCGATCGCGCCTTCGTCGCGCCCGCGGGGGGAAGGGTGTCGCAGAGCCAGGGGGACACGGTGGTCGACTGGGGCAACGGCGCGCGCCTGACGGTGACGGCGATGTCGTCGGGGCATCAATCGGTCCCCGACGAGACCATCGTGCATGCCCTCCAGAGCATCAAGACGCTGGAGGACCGCCCGCTCATGAAGGAAGACGCC
>DATBQU010000062.1:0-19969 GCA_036560665.1 Polyangiaceae bacterium | reverse complement strand
CCTTCGCCCGCGGCGGCATCAGTCATAGTACTCCGTGCCGAGGTGCGAGATGACCTCCTCGCCCATCATCCAGCGCAGCGTGTTCTTCAGCTTCATCAGCTGGATGAACAGGTCGTGCTCCGGGTAGAGGTCGGGGGCGGTCATCGGGCTCTTGAAGTAGAAGCTGAGCCACTCCTGCGTCCCCTGGAACCCTGCGCGCTGGGCGAGGTCGAGGAGGAGGGCGAGGTCGAGGACGACCGGGGCCGCGAGGATCGAGTCGCGGCAGAGGAAGTTGACCTTGATCTGCATCGGATAGCCGAGCCAGCCGAAGAGATCGATGTTGTCCCATCCCTCCTTCGCGTCGCCGCGCGGCGGGTAGTAGTCGATGCGCACCTTGTGGACGAGCGCGCCGTAGAGTTCTTGATAGATGTCCGGCTGCAGGATGTGCTCGAGGACACCGAGCTTCGACACCTCCTTGGTGCGGAAGCTCTCCGGATCGTCGAGGACCTCGCCGTCGCGGTTGCCGAGGATGTTGGTGCTGTACCACCCGGCCAGCCCCAGCATGCGCGCCTTGAAGCCCGGCGCGAGGATGGTCTTCATCAGCGTCTGGCCGGTCTTGAAGTCCTTGCCCGCGACGGGCACGCGGCACTCGCGCGCCAGGTCCCACATGGCCGGGAAGTCGACGCACAGGTTCGGCGCGCCGTTGGCGAAGGGAACGCGCTCTTTGAGGCACGCCCAGGCGTAGATCTGGGCGTTCGAGATGCCCGCGTCGTCCTTGCGCAGCCCCTCCTCGAACGCCCCCACGCTGGCATGGACCGCCGTCGGCATGAGGTAGGCCTCGGTCGATCCGCACCAGACCGCCACCAGCCGGTCGCACCCGCGGTCCCTCTTGAAGGCGCGGATGTCCTCGCGGACCTGCTCGACCATGTCGGCCTTGGTCGGCGCGCTCTTGATGTGCGTGCCGTGAAGGCGCTTCACGTAGCCCGGGTAGAAGACGCCTTTCATGGGCCGGATGGCGCCGAGCTCGCTCTTCACCGCCTCGAGGTGACGGGCCTCGAGCACCTTGGCGTGCTCGGCAGCTTCGTACGCGTCGTCAGGGAAGATGTCCCAGCCGCCAAAGTCGATCTGGTCGAGGCTCGCCAGCGGGACGAACTCGGAGATCTTGGGCGCCCGGCGTTCGGTCCGCTTGCCGAGGCGGATGGTTCCCATCTGCGTCAGCGAGCCGACTGGCAGCCCCTTGCCTTGGCGCGCGAGCAGCACGCCCGCCATCGTCGTCGTGGCCACGGCCCCCATGCCAGGAAGGAGCACCCCCAGCTTCCCGGTCGCCGGGCGAAGCGAAGTCGGTTGTTTCATTCGTCGTCCCCGTTCTGAGATTCCGCGGCGTCACTGCAGGTTGCGCACCGGAGCGGCGTTTTCCCCCGCTCCCGGGCTTGCTGACCGCATACGCGTGCTCGCGTCGAACGGATCCTCCCGGTTCCAGCCCGGCGCGAACTTGGCGGCAGCGCTCCCCTGCCTCCCACATCAGGCGACCTCACGCAACCCCGCGCTAACCGGTCCCCCAGGGCCCTGCGGAGCGACGTTCACACCCGTGGCAAACGATTCACGGGGCCTCGCCGGCGCGGACGGGGCGGGTCGCGTCGTTGCCCCAATCGTTCCAGGAGCCGTCGTACACCGCAACGTCGTCCCGCCCGAGGATGCGAAGGGCCGTCAGGGGCACCGTGCAGGACACCCCGCCGTTGCAGTACACGACGACCTCGCGAGGAAGGCTGGCGACGTCGATCCCGGCGTCCGCGAAGGCACGGGCCAGCTCCGCCGGGGGCAGGAAGCGTCCGGTCGTTGCGTCGACCAGTCGCGCGTGGGGCACGTTGCGCGCTCCGGGTATGTGGCCCGCTCGACGCGCCGCGCTGACCGAGCCGGCGTACTGATCGGCCGGGCGCGCGTCGAGCAGGAGCACCTGGCCGTCGCCCAGCGCGCGCGCCACGTCGTCGGCCATCCGGCGCAGCGCGGGCCGCGGTCGCGGGTGGAAGGTCGCGAGCGCGCGCCGGGGGACGGTGCGCGACGTCGGGTGCCCTCCGGCGACCCACCCCGTCCAGCCTCCGTCGAGGATGCTCACGGCGTCGTGGCCGTAGTACCGCAGGGCCCACGCCAGGCGGCCGGCGAACACGTGGTCGTGATCGTCGTAGGCCACCACCGTCGTGTCGTCGCCGATGCCGAGCGCGCCCATCTTCGCGGCGAACACCTCCGGCGCGGCGATCTGCACGGGGATGGGATCCTCGAGGTCGACGATGTCGCGCGTCCAGTCGACGAACACGGCACCCGGTACGTGCCCGGCGTCGTAGTCCTCGCGCTTGGCGCGATAGCGGGGCTCGTTGCCTGGCGGCAGCACCTTGCCCCGGATGTCGACGACGCACAGGTCCGGCGCGTCGAGGTTCTGCGCGAGCCACTCCGCCGAGACGACGGCGCCTTCGGGCAGCCTCACGAGGCGTGTTTCTCGATCATCGCGGCCAGGCGCGGCACCGCGGCCTCGACGTTCTTCTTGGCGCTGCCGCGCAGCTTCTCGTAGGTACCCTTCACCATGCCGCTCTTGGAGCGCTTCGCCTTGTCGTCGGTGATGGTGAGGAGCGCGTCGGCCACCCGGGTGGTGTTCGCGCTGAAGTGCTCGCGAAGCCCGCGGCCGCCGGTCTTCGCCTCCTCGTAGAGCGGTTCGAGCGCCTTCGCGAAGTCCGGGAGCAGATCGGTGACCACCTGGCGCACGAACCCGGGCTTGATGCCCTGCACCGTCCTGTAGCCCGCCTTGATCGCCAGCCCGGTCAATCCCCCCTTGTCGGCCACCTCCGCGTCGATGAGCGCCAGGCAGTCCTCGACGACCGCGCTCTTCTTGGACTCCCCGGTGAGGGCTTCGGTGAGGTTCGGCATCGGAGGCGAGTTTCCTTTCGCGTTCGCGGCTTAGCACAGCTCGCGCGCTCGCGGTCGGTTGACACCATGCGTCATCCGGGTCATGGGAACGGCCTCATGGCCGCAAGGAAGGTCGGCAGCGCGAACGGCAACGGGATGGCGGCGCCGAAGCGCGAGCGAATCGCCATCGTCAGCGGCCTGCGCACCCCGTTCGCCCGCCGGGCGACCGCCTACGCGAGCCTGAGCGCCCTCGACCTCGGGAAGCTCGTCGTGCGCGAGCTCCTGGCGAGAGCCGAACTCGAAGCTCGCGAGGTGGAGCTCGTCGTCTACGGGCAGGTGGTGCCGAGCGTGAGCGCGCCCAACATTGCGCGCGAGCTCGTCCTGGGTACGGGGATGCCCAAGGACATCCAGGCCTTCAGCGTCAGCCGGGCGTGCGCGACGAGCTTCCAGGCGATGACCAGCGCGGCCGAGGCGATGCTCGCCGGGCAGTGCTCGGTCGCGGTGGCGGGGGGAGCTGACAGCGCAAGCGACGTTCCCATCACGGTCAGCCGGCCCCTCGCCCGCGCCCTCGTCGAGGCCAGCCGGGCTCGCACCGTGGCGCAGAAGCTGAAGGCGTTCGCGGGCCTCTCCCCCGCGGACCTGCTGCCCGTGCCGCCCGCCGCGCGTGAGCCGACGACCGGTCTCCTGATGGGAGAGAGCGCCGAGAAGATGGCCAGGGAGGCGGGGATCACCCGGGAAGCGCAGGACGCCTTCGCTCACCGCAGCCACGTGCGCGCAGCGAAGGCCTGGGAGGCTGGCCTGCTCGCCGACGAGGTCATGCACGTCGTACCGCCGCCGACGTTCGATCGACCCATCGTCGAGGACAACGTCGTCCGCAAGGACTCCACCCCGGAGGCCTATGCCAGGCTCGAGCCCGCGTTCGACCGACGCCACGGCACCGTCACCGCGGGAAACTCGTCCCCCCCAACCGACGGGGCCAGCGCGCTGCTGCTCATGACCGAGTCACGGGCGAGAGCCCTCGGCTACGCGCCGCTCGGATACCTGCGGTCGTGGGCGTACGCCGCACTCGATCCGGGCGCCTGGATGCTGATGGGCCCCACGTACGCCACGCCGAAGGCGCTCGACGCGGCGGGTCTCCACCTCCGGGACCTCGCCGTCGTCGACATGCACGAGGCCTTCGCGGCGCAGGTGCTGTGCAACGTCGAGATGTTCGCCTCGCGGACCTTCGCACGGGAGAAGCTCGGTCGCAGCGAGGCCATCGGCCAGTGCGATATGGATCGCTTCAACGTGCACGGCGGGTCGATCGCCATCGGTCATCCCTTCGCGGCGACGGGCGCGCGCATCGTGACCACCGTGCTCCACGAGCTGCGTCGCCGGGGCGGAGGGCTGGGCCTCGCCACGGCGTGCGCCGCGGGGGGACTCGGCGCCGCGATCGTGCTGGAGGGGGCGTCGTGACCACCGCGCAGCCGGTGGAAGCAGAGCGCGAAGGCGCCGTCGTCTCGGTGGAGGTGCGCCGCGACGGCGTGGCGGTCATCACCCTCGACGACGCGCGCCAGACGCTCAACACCATCACCCCTGCCTTCGGCGCCCAGCTCGCCGCCGCTGTCGATCGGGTCGAGAGCGACGCGAGCATCGCCGCCGCCGTGCTGGTGAGCGGCAAGCCCGACAGCTTCGTCGCGGGCGCCAACATCGGAGTCCTCAAGTCGATCAAGTTCGCCACCGACGCCGAGCGGATGGCGCGCGAGGCGGCCCTGCTCATGCGCCGCGTCGAGCGACTCAACAAGCCGGTGGTCGCGGCGATCCACGGGGCGGCGCTGGGCGGCGGATTCGAGCTCGCGCTCGCCTGCCACGCCATCCTCCTCAGCGACGACCCGAGGACCGTCCTCGGCTTGCCCGAGGTCCGTCTCGGGCTGCTGCCCGCGGCGAACGGCATGCTCCGGATCGCCCAGCGCGCGGGGCTGCGGGAGGCGATGGACCTGGCCCTTTCCGGCAAGAACCTGCGGGCGGCAAGGGCGCGCAGCCTGGGTCTCTGCGACGAGGTGTGCCCGCGCGCGATCCTCGTCGAGACCGCGGCGCGGCGGGCAAAGACCCTGGTGGGCCACGTCCCTCGCCATCGCGTCGTGCCGGTCGACCTGACTGCCATCGCGCTGGAGAGGAACCCCATCGGGCGGGCGCTTCTCTTCAAGCGGGCGCGCGAGCGGGCACGCGTGCGGACCCGCTCGCACTACCCGGCGCCCGAGCGCATCCTCGCCGTCCTCGAGCGGTTCGCCCGCAGCGGCTTCGACGCCGCGGCCACCCTGGAGGCGAAGGCCTTCGGCGATCTCGTGGTCAGCGAGACGGCGCACCGCCTCATCGAGCTCTTCTTCGCGACCACCGCCCTCAAGAGGGACGTCGGCGTCGACGAGGTCGCCGAGGCGCGGGTGGTCACGCACCTCGGCGTGATCGGCGGCGGCATGATGGGGAGCGGGATCGCGTACGTCACCGTCGACGCCGGCCTCCCGGTGCGCCTCAAGGAGAAGGACGACGCAGCGGCGGGCCGCGCTCTGCGCGCAGTGAACGAGCTCCTCGATGCGCGCGTCGCCAGGCAGGCCCTGACGCCGCTGGAGCGCGACGCCATCCTCGCGCGGCTCTCGGCGACGGCCGACCCTTCCGGGCTGCGCCACGCGGGTCTCGTCGTGGAGGCCGTCTTCGAGGACCTGGCGCTCAAGCAGGCCACCTTGCGACAGGTCGAGGCTCTCGTCGAGCCGGCCTGCGTCTACGCCTCGAACACCTCGTCCATCCCCATCGCCCGGATCGCGCAGGCGGCGAGCTTCCCCGGGCGCGTCCTCGGCATGCACTACTTCAGCCCCGTCCCGAGGATGCCACTGCTCGAGGTCGTCCGCGCCGACCGGACCGAGCCCTGGGCGGTGGCGACTGCCGTCGCCCTCGGCAAGAGACAGGGCAAGACCGTCATCGTGGTGAAGGACGGACCGGGGTTCTACACGACGCGCGTCCTCGCTCCGATGCTCAACGAGGCGGCGCACCTCGTCGGCGAAGGCGTCGCCGTGGACGCCGTGGACGCGGCGATGGTCGGCTGGGGCTTCCCCGTGGGGCCGCTGCAGCTGCTCGACGAGGTGGGGATCGACGTCGCCGCGCGCGTGGCGCAGGTGCTCCACGCGGCGTTCGGCGAGCGCATGACCCCGCCCGGAGCCCTGAGCAAGCTCGTGGCCGACGAACGAAGCGGGCGCAAGAGCGGCCGCGGCATCTACCGCTACGACGAGCAGGCCGGCGGTGGCGAGGGACGGCGCCCGGTCGACGCCGGCGTCTACGCGCTGCTCGGCGTCCAGCCGACGACACGCCTGCCGCCCGAGGAGATCCAGATGCGATGCGCGCTCGCCCTCGTCAACGAGGCGATCCGCTGCTTCGGCGAGGGCGTGCTGAGGAGCGCGCGCGACGGGGACGTCGGCGCCGTCCTCGGACTCGGCTTTCCGCCCTTCCGCGGGGGGCCCTTCCGCTACGTGGACACCCTCGGCGCCGCGGAGGCGCTGCGCAGGGTGCAGGGCTACGCTGACCGCTTCGGGGAGCGCTGGCGGCCCGCGCCCCTTCTCGTCCACATGGCGAAGAAGGGCGAGCGTTTCTTCGACTAGGCGCGCCAGCGTCAGAAGGCGGCGCCCACCGACAGCAGCGCCCGCGGGCGCAGCCCCCAGCCGAACAGCAGATCGTGCCAGGGGTGACTCGCGTACTCGAAGTGCGGCTCGACGGTGTCGATGGTGTACTGGACCCCCGCACCCGCGCCGACCGCGAGGTTGCCGAGGACGATGACCTGGTAGCCCGCGTCGAGCGCTCCGCCGAGCGAGACGTACTTGGTGTCGTCGGGCTGATCGAGGGGCAGACCGACGACCGCGCCGTGGATGTACTCGAGCTCGCCGGCGAGAAACGACCCGCCGACGAACACACCGTGCGGCCCCAGGGCGCCGGAGTACCAGCGGTACCCCACCTCGGCACCGAAGCCCGTCAACTGATCGTCGGTACCGGGCAGAGCGTAGGTGCCGACGGGGGTGAGGTGAAGCGCGTGGTGCGGCGCGGGCAGGTACTCGATGTCGGCGCTGTAGCGGCCGATGGCGAACCCCAGAGGGTTGCCTTGCAGGCCCACCGACTTGAAGCGCACGCCGTCGTCGAGATCCTCGCTCCGGGCGTCGCGCTGTCCTCCGACGAGCGACGCCGCCAGCGTACCGGCCACGATGAGCCCACGTGCGACCATCGCAGGCTCGAATCTACGCTGGCGTGCGGGCCGCGCGCGACAAACTGCTCCTCGCCGGCCCGCGCCTGCTACGCTTTTCTCTCCCCATGGTCCGGCGCGGCGTACTGCTCCTGGGCGCTGTCTTCGGCGTGGTGACCGGGCTGCTCTGGGTCGTGCGGCCGGATGCGCCCGGGGGCCTGCTCGTCGTCGCGGGCCCCCCGGCGGCCTCTCTCGCCTCCGCATCCTCCTCGTCAGGTTCGGCGCCGGAGGACGGCGCGGGCGCGCCGGCCGACGACGCCCGCTCGCACGCCTTTCGCGTTCCGAGCGGCGAGGCCCCGGGCCTCTCGTGCGACGCCGCCCGCGCCGTCGTCGCCCAGGCACGCACGCAGCTCGCCTACCCGCCGGAGCCCATCGACGCCCGGGCGTTCGCCGACGCCGCAGCCGACTGGCTCGATCCTTACGGCCTCTGGAGCGTCGCCCCCGACACGCCCATCGCCGAAGCGTTCGACGCGCGCGCGGTCGAGCTCCTGGCCGACGTGGAGTCGCGCGGCCGGCGCGACTGCGGCACCGCACGCGAGCTCGGCGGCGAGCTCGTCGCGTGGGTCGACGAGCTGCGTGGCGTGTTCGACGAGGCTCGCCTGGGGCCCGCCCCCGGGGAGGACGCCGCCGAGGCGGCCTCGACGGCGGCCTTCGAGGGCGCCACCGTCACCCGACCCGCGCGGTCGCTGGCCGCGACGCTCGGCCGTCGCATCGGCGTCCTCGAACGCGAGCTCGGCGCCGGGGCCCACCCCTACGTCGACGCGGCCCGCGCCCGCTACTTCCCCGCCCTCGACGCCGACGCCTGGGCGCGCGTCATCCTGGCCTCCGCCGTGCGCGCGTACGTCCCGACCATCGATCCCCACGGGGCCTGGGCGCCGCTCGACGAGGAGTCCAGCGTGTACGAGGTCGACCTCGAGGCGAGGCCGCCGTCCCGACTGTGGGACAAGTCCGAGCGCACGGCGGTCGGCGTCCGCATCGCCTCGGGGGCCACCCCGCCCCTCGCGGACGGTGACGTCGTGCTGTCGCTCGCCGGCCTGCCCACCGCGGCGCTGAGCTTCGAGCAGGCCGAGCAGCTCGGCTTCGCCGCCTCCGAGGCGCGTCCTCCCGCCCAGGCGGTCGTGCTCCGCGCGGGGGAGAGGCAGCCGGTGACCACCTGGCTCGACGGCGCCACGGCGGAGGCGAAGTCCTCCGGTCCGGTCGGCGCCGAGGATGACGGCCTTCCCGTGGAGCGGCTGGAGTACGGCGACGGAGACGCGGTCATCGTGGCCATCCACGACGTCCGCGACGACCTGGGCGACGAGCTCACGCGAGCGCTGCTCCACGAGCGCGAACGCGACGGCCGCCCCGTCACCGGCGTCGTGCTCGACCTGCGCGGCAACGGCGGTGGCTCGACCGACGGCGCCATCGACGCGCTCGGGCTCTTCATTCCGGGCGCATCGCTCTTTCCCATGAAGCGACGCGACGGTTCCCTCGAGACCGACCACGCCCCCGAGCCTCCGACCGTCGACCGCTGGCGCGGTCCGGTAGCGTCGCTGGTCGACGCGGACACGGCCAGCGCCGCGGAGATGATCGCCGGAGCGCTGGCGGCCTACCGGCGCGGTCCCACCGTCGGGGCCACGACGTTCGGCAAGGGGTGCGCGCAGGAGTACGTCGACGACGACGCCCACTCGGGCGTCCTGAGGCTCACCACCCTCCTCTACGCGCTGCCCGATGGCACGGCGGTGCAGCGCGTCGGCCTCGCCCCGACCATTCGCTTCCCGTTCGGAGCCGCCGACGCCAACGACCGCGAGTCCGCCCTCGCGCACGCCCCGCCGACATGGCGCGGTCCGGACGTGCGCGACCGCGCCGTGCTGGCTCACGCCGACGACGGCACCTGGGCGGTCACCTGGCCGCCGAGCGGCGGCAACGTCGGCCCTTGCCGCGACGCGGACGTGTGCCGCGCGCTGCGTCTGCTCGCGGCGGCACCGGCCACCGCGCGCAGGACCCCGCCTGCCAAGGGGCGGTAGCGCCGCTAGGCCCGGGCGAAATCCACCGCCAGCTTGGCGATGGCGGCGGACACCACCAGCAGCACCACCCACCGCACGAAGCGGTCGCCGTGCCGGAGCGCGAGCCGGGACCCCACCGTCGCGCCCGCCGCGTTGGCGGCGGCCATGGGGACGGCGATCTCCCACAGGACCGTGCCGCGCGCGGCGAAGACGGCGACGGCGGCGAGGTTCGAAGCCAGGTTGACGACCTTGGCGTTGCCGGACGCGCGCATCATGGGGTCGCCGAACACGAGCACGAACGCGACGATGAGCATCGAGCCGGCCCCGGGGCCGAAGAAGCCGTCGTAGGCGCCCAGGCCGACCGCGATCCCGGCCAGCGCCACGCGCGGGTGAACCGGCGGGTGGGCCCTCGCGTGCACGTGGCCTCGCAGCAGCACCACCACCGCCGCCGCCGCGAGCAGCACGATGAAGACCGGCCGCAGCGGCTCCGGCCGAATCGCCAGGACGGCCGCCGCGCCGAGGCAGGAGCCTGCGAAGCCGAGTGCGAACGCCAGCGGCGCGCGGTCCCGGTCGAGCCCCCCGCCGCGCCAGTACGACGCGGCGGACGAGACGGCGCCGAAGACGGCCTGTCCCTTGTTGGTGCCCAGCGCCAGGTGCGGCGGCAGCCCCACCGCCACGAGCGCGGGGAAGGCGATCAGCCCGCCGCCTCCAGCGATGGCGTCGACCAGGCCGGCGGCGAACGCCGCGCCCACCAGCAGCGCGTACGACGCCGGTCCCATCTCAGGGAGCGACGACCACCGCTTCGCTCCGGGCGCGGGCGGTGCGGAGCGCGCGGAGCGTGTCGAGCTCCATCGTGGACGCGACCCTGCCGTCGGCCAGGCGCGCCCCGAGCGCGACCCGCACCGCGCGATGAGGAAGCTCCGCGTCGCCGCACATCGCCTCCATCACCTCGGCGATCTTCACACCGCCCGAGCCTCGCACGTCGACCTCGACCGTCAGAGGCACCAGATCGCCCACGATGCCCGCGCGCGCCAGCAGGGCGGAGCCTTCGTCGGTGGCGAGCTCGATGCTTCGCAGGAAGTCGCGCACGTCGACGCGCTTGCCGATCCCGTCGATGCGCCGGACCACCACCAGCGAGGTCGCGGCGCGCAGCGCCCCGACGCGCTCCTCGAGCCAGGCCTGACCGCCTCGCGCCTCCACGACCGTACGGGGGATGCCCACAGCGTAGCGGGCCACGTCGATCACCCGCGACACCGCCGAGTCCCCTCCGCCGAGTGCCACGCCGGCCACGAAGCGCAGGCCGGGTTGCGCGCCGGCCGACAGCTCATCGAGCAGCGCCGTCGCCTCGAGGTCGGCGGCGATCTTCATGTCCACCGTCTCGCACAGGCTCGCCACGCCCAGGCTCAGCGCGGGGCCGAAGGTCATGTCCGGCTTGGGGTGGAAGCCCTGCGAGTAGAAGAGCGGCAGCTCCAGGCGCCGGAAGGCGCGCGGCAGCGCGCGGATGACGTCGAGGTGGGACAGGAACGCGGCGGCGCCCAGCTTCTCGTAGACGAAGCGGTAGCGTCGCGCCTCGCCCTGCAACGCGCGCGGAGGCGGTCCCTTGGGGTTGACGCGCACGCGCTCCATCGGCGGTGGGCTGGGAGCGCGCGGCTCGACCGCGCCGAGCTTGCGCAGGTACACCAGTCGTTGCTCGCGCATGGCGCCGAGATCGCAGGCGACGCCGCAGTCGTAGCAGACGAGCTTGCGCGCGTCGGCGCCCGCGTCCTTCAGGTTGGAGGCGTGCACGAACGCACCCGCGACCTTGCCGCACGGCAAGGACAGCCGGTTCTTGAGGGCCTTGCGGTACTCGCGCAGGAGGAAGCCCTCCTCGAGCCCCACGTCGATGTGGTCCCACGGCAGGCGTGCCGTCGCCGGGATGGTCCCCAGGTACCGGGCCGGCTCGACGCCCTCCGCGCGGAAGGCGTCCTCCCAGATCTTCATCTTCTTCTGGTCCTCCCACGAGTCGAAGCGCGCGCCTTGTCGGTACGCTCGCTCGAGCACCGGGGCGAGCGACCGGTCGCCTCGCGCGAACACGCCCTCCAGCCATGACGTGTCGCAGTCGTGCGTGCGCAGATCCACGCCGGCGAGCTTGGCCTCCTCCTCGAGCCAGCGCTGCTTGCGGTACACGTCGTCCGGCGCGTCCATGGCGCACCACTGGAAGGGGGTGTGCGGTTTGGGCACGTGCGTGGACACGCTCACCACCACCTTGGGCGAGCCCGGCGCGCCGAGCTGCCGCTTCACCCGCTTGCCGATGGCGCGCGCGCGGCCGCCCACCTGGGGGATGGCCCGCACGTCCTCCTCTTCTTCCGTGGGCAGGCCGATCATGAAGTAGAGCTTCATGGCCGACCACCCGCGCGAGAAGACGCGCTCAGCCGTCTCCAGCAGCTGCTCCTCGGTGACATTCTTGTTGATGACGTCGCGCATCCGCTGCGACCCGGCCTCGGGGGCGAAGGTGACGCCGGTGGCGCGCACGCGCGACATGTCGTCGAGGACGTTCTCGTCGAGCCCGTACGCGCGCAGGCTGGAGACGCCGAGCGACACCCGCTTGGGCGCCAGCTCGTCGACCACCTTCTTCACCAGCGGAGCGATGCACGAGTAGTCCGCCGTCGACAGCGAGGTGAGGCTCGCCTCGTCGTAGCCGCTCTTCTGCACCGCGCGCACCACGGTGTCCACGATCTGCTGCGGATCGCGCTCGCGCACCGGGCGGTAGATCATCCCGGCCTGGCAGAAGCGGCAGCCCTCGGTGCAGCCGCGCGCGATCTCGATCGACATGCGGTCGAAGATCGCCTCGGGCCCGCCGATGGGGCTGTCGTCCGGGAAGGGAAAGCGGTTCAGGTCGTCGACCAGCGTGCGGACGACGGGCAGCGGAGCGTCGGGCTCGAGCGCGCGGTCGACGACGTGGAAGCCCGTGTCCGGGTCGACGCGCGTGGCGTAGATGGACGGCACGTAGACCCCGGCCAGCCTGGCCAGGGCCCGCAGGCGCTCCGCGCGCGGGACGCCCGCCCTCTTCAGGCGCGTCCACAGCAGCGCCACCTCGGTGGTGCGCTCCTCCCCGTCGCCGATCACGACCGCGTCGAGGAAGGGCGCCAGCGGCTCGGGGTGCGTCGCCGTCGGGCCTCCCGCCAGGACGAGCGGGTCGTCTTCCCCGCGCTGGTCGCCCCGCAGCGGCACGCCGCCGAGGTCGAGCATCAGCAGCACGTTGGTGTACGTCAGCTCGAACTGCAGCGAGAAGCCCACCACGTCGAAGTCGCGCAGCGGCCGCGCGCTCTCGCAGGTCACCAGCGGCAGCCCCCGCTCGCGGAGCGCCGCCTCCATGTCGATCCACGGCGCGTAGGCCCGCTCCGCCAGCGTCCGCGGATCGTCGTTCAGGATCCGGTAGAGGATCTTGAACCCCAGGTGGCTCATCCCGATGTCGTAGACGTCAGGGAACGCCAGGCAGACGCGCGCCTCGACGGCGTCCCAGTCCTTCACCCTCGCGTTGAGCTCGCCGCCCAGGTACCTCGCCGGCTTCTGCACGAGGTGTACGAACGAGGCGTACGGATGTTCAGCGGGAGCGGGCATCGGGCCTCGTGATGTAGCGCATCAGCGCTCGACGAGCATGGCGATGCCCTGACCGACGCCGATGCAGAGCGCCGCCATTCCGCGCTTCGCGCCCCGGCTCTTCATCGCCCACAGCAGCGTCCCCAGCACGCGCGCCCCGCTCGACCCGATGGGATGACCGAGGGCGATGGCGCCGCCGTTCACGTTGACCCTGGCCGGATCGAGCTCGAGCCCACGCAGGCACGCGATCGACTGCGCGGCGAAGGCCTCGTTGAGCTCGACCAGCTCGAGGTCGGCCGCGCTCCACCCCGCGCGCGCCAGCGCCCTCTTCCCCGCCGGGATGGGCCCCTCGCCCATCAGGTTGGGGTGCACGCCCGCCGTCGCGTGCGCCACCACGCGCGCCAGTGGCTCCAGGCGCTGCGCGCGCACGACCTCCTCGCTCACCACCAGCACCCCCGACGCGCCGTCGTTGATGGGCGAGCTGTTCCCGGCCGTCACCGTCCCGCCCTTGCGGAACGCCGGCGCGAGCCTGGCGAGCGCCTCGAGCGTGGTGTCGCCCCGCGGCGACTCGTCCTTCGCGAAGAGCAGCGGCTCGCCCTTGCGCTCCTTCCCCTCCTTCCGCTCCTTCCCCTGCACCGGGAAGGGGACGATCTCGCGATCGAAGGACCCCGCGGCGATGGCCGCCGCGGCCTTCTTCTGCGAGGCGAGCGCGAAGGCGTCCTGCTCCTCCCGCCCGATCCCCCACTTGGTAGCCACCTCCTCGGCCGTCTCGCCCATCGAGAGCAGCGGGAAGCGCGCCTGCATCCGCGGGTTCTCGAAGCGCCAGCCCAGGGTGGTGTCGAAGACCTTCGGCGGCGTTCGCGAGAACGCCTCGTCGGTCTTCCCGAACGCGAAGGGCGCGCGCGTCATGCTCTCGACGCCGCCCGCCACGACGACCTCGGCCTCGCCGGTGGCGATGCGCCGGACCGCGTCGCACACCGCCTCGAGCCCCGAGCCGCACAGACGGTTCACCGTCACCGCCGGGACCTCGAAGGGCAGGCCCGCCACCAGCGCCGCCATGCGCGCCACGTTGCGGTTGTCCTCGCCGGCCTGGTTGGTCGCGCCGAAGACCACGTGGTCGAGCTTCTCCACGACCGCGGCGTTGCGCTGCCCCAGCGCCGACAGCACGTGGGCGGCCAGATCGTCGGGGCGCACGCCGGCCAGCGCTCCCCTGTAGCGCGCGATGGGCGTGCGGACGGCGTCGACCAGGAAGGCGTCGCGGAGCGTGGTCATGCGCGGGAGCTTAGCCGCTCTTCGGCCTCGCCTGCGGCACCCCGTCCTGCCAGAGGTAGAACCCCTCGCCGGTCTTCTTGCCGAGCTTGCCGGCGCGCACCATCTGGCGCAGCAGCGCCGGGGCGCGGAACTGCTCGCCGAGCTCGCGGTGCAGGTGGTCGAGGATGGCCAGGCGCACGTCGAGCCCGACCAGATCGGTCAGCTTGAGGGGCCCCATCGGGTGCCGGTAACCGAGCTCCATGGCGCGATCGATGTCGACCGCGCTCGCCACGCCGCTCTCGAGCATGCGGATGGCCTCGGCGCCGAGGATGACGCCCAGGCGGCTGCTGGCGAACCCGGGGACGTCGCGCACCACGATGGCGGTCTTGCCGATGCTCGCGGCGAAGGCCAGCACGCGCTCCAGCGTCGCCTCGCTCGTGCCCAGGCCGCGCACGATCTCGAGCAGCTCCATCACCGGCGGCGGGTTGAAGAAGTGCAGGCCGACGGTGCGCTCCGGGACGCCCAGGCGCGCACCGAGCTCCGTCAGCGAGAGCGACGAGGTGTTCGAGCCCACCACGGCGTGCGGCGGCGCTGCCGCCACCACCTCGGCCAGCAGCTTCACCTTGAGGTCCATGTTCTCCGGCGCCGCCTCGACCACCAGGTCCACCCCGGCGCACGCCGCCCCGACGTCCGGCGCCACGCTCAGCGCCGAGAGCGTCCGCTTGCGCCCCTCGTCCGACAGCTTCCCCTTGGCCACCAGCTTCTCGAGCTGCGCGCCGATCGCCGTGAGCGACGCCTGCGCGCGCCCGGGCGCCGCGTCGAACAGCCTCGTGGCCATGCCCGCCGCGGCGGTCACCTGTGCGATGCCCTGCCCCATGGTGCCCGTCCCGAGGACGCTGACGGTCCGGATCGAATCGCTCACGAGAACCCTCCTCAGCGCCGAGCCTTCAGTCCGGGCGCGCCATGGCCGTATGGCAGAGCGAGGCCCGAGGGAGCAAGTCTTGGCGTACGTCTTCGTCGTCGACGACAGTCCCAGCGTCCGGGCGCTGCTGGCGGGACGCTTGCGCGCCGGGGGGCACCGGGTGCTCGAGCTGCCCGACGCCGAGACCGCCGCCGAGCGCGCCACGGCGGATCCGCCCGGCGTCGTGGTCACCGACCTGATGATGCCCGGCCTGTCGGGGGTGCAGCTCTGCCGTCTGCTGCGGGGCGACCCCGCCACCGCTCACGTGCCGGTGGTGCTGCTCACCGCCTCGGGCGACAAGCGCTCGCGCTTCTGGGCGCGCTCGGCGGGCGCCGCCGCCTACGTCGGCAAGGACCGCCTCGACGACGCCGTGATGCTGGTGAACGAGCTCGGCGCGCTCGCCCCGTCGCCTTCCCTGCCGCCGCCCGCACCCCGCTCGCACGGCGGAACCCTGCACGAACGCATCTCGTCCATCCTCGACGAGGCCCTCTTCGAGTCCGTCCTCGCCGGCGAGGTCCGCGCGCTGGCTAGCGGGGACATCGTGCGCCTCGCCGCCGGGCTGGCCGCGCTGCTGGCCGACGTCCTCACCTACCGCTGGGTGGCTGTCGCCCCGGCGCGCCCTCATGCCCCCGTGCTCGTCCACGGCTCTCCGACCGAGCGCGAGCCGTGCGAGCAGGCGGTGCGCGCGGCGCTCGCGCTCCCCGCCGGACGCGAGGTGCAGTTCGTCTCCGACGCCAACGCCGTCTGCGCTCCGGGCCCTCCGCCGACCAGCCTCCCCGTCGCCTTCGCCGGGGCCGAGGCGGGGCGCATGGTCGTCGCGCCGACGGGGCGAGGTCTGTCCCCCGCCGACGAGCGGCTGCTCGCGCTGGTGGCCGCCGAGCTGGGCGGCCCTCTCCAGATGGCCGCGCTCTACGAGGACGCCCGTCGCCTCGCCACCACCGACACGGTGACCGAGCTCCTCAATCGCCGCGCCTTCCTCGAGGCCCTCGACCGCGAGCGCGCCCGCTCGGACCGTCACGATCTGCCGCTGTCGCTCCTCATGCTCGACCTCGACTCCTTCAAGCAGGTCAACGACACCTTCGGTCACGCCGCTGGCGACGTGGTCTTGCACGGCGTCGCGCGCGCGCTGGTGGGCACCGCGCGCCGCAGCGACCTCATCGCACGCTGGGGCGGCGAGGAGTTCGTCGTCGCCCTTCCCCAGACCGGCCCGGCCGGCGCCCGCATCGCCGCCCTTCGCATCCGCCAGGCCATCGGGAGTGCGAGGCACGTGCTGCCCGGGCTCGCCGAGCCCATCGCCGTCACCGCCTCCATCGGCGTCGCCAGCGCCGACGCGCCGTGGTCGAGCGAGCGCCTCGTGGCGGCGGCGGACGAGGCGATGTACCTGGCCAAGGCTCGCGGCCGCAACCGCGTGGAGTGGGCGCCGCTGCTCGAGGCGAGCACGTCGGTGAGGCGCGCGCGTCTGGTCGAGAGCACGTCGGGCCGCGAGCCCTGACGCGCGTCCCCGGACCCCCTCGACGCGCTCGCTCAGCCGACCAGCACCGCGCCGCCGTTCACGTTCAGGATCTCCCCCGTCACGAAGGTCGACGCGTCGCCGGCGAGGAACGCCACCGGCCAGGCGATCTCCTCCGGGCGCGCCACGCGGCCGAGCGGGATGGCCGCCAGCACCTTCGCGCGCTCGCCCGCATCGCCCAGCGTCGCCTCCGTCATCGGCGTGCCCACCCAGCCCGGCGCCACGCAGTTGACGAGGATGCCCCACGGCGCGAGCTCCGCGGCCAGGCTCTTGGTGAGGCTGATGGCGGCGCCCTTGGTCGCCGCGTAGTGGGAGTGCATCGCCTCGCCCCGCTGCCCCGCCGTGCTCGACACCAGAACCAGCCGCCCCGCCCGCCGCGGCTTCATGCGCCGCGCCGCCGCCCCCGCCACGCTCACGTAGCCGCGCAGGTTCGCGTCGAGCGTCTCGTCGTAGTCGGCGGCCGTCATGGCGTCGATGGCCGCCTCCCTCCACACGCCGTGGTTGAGGACGACCACGTCGAGCGGGCCGAGGCCGGCCTCCACCTCCGCCACCAGGCGCTCGCCCTCTTCCCACTGCGTCAGGTCCGCGCCGAACGCGTCCGCGCGCCCTCCCGCCGCCCGCGCCGCCTCCACCACGCGCCGTGCGGCCGCGTGGTCGGCCCGGGTGTGGACGGCCACGTGGGCGCCGAGCTCGGCGAAGAGCCGCGCGCACGCCGCGCCGATGCCCTTGCTGGCCCCCGTCACGAGCACGCGCTTGCCCGCCAGGCCGAGCACGCGAGCGCCTAGGCCGTCTTGGCTTGGGGCTGGAGGCTGGCCAGCGAGGCGCCGCACTCGCACGTCTCGGGCACGCTCGACTTGTGGTAGACGCGCTCGCAGCGCGGGCACAGGCGCGCGTCCGGCTCGTAGGCGATGACCTTGCCGCTCGACGCGCAGTGCTTGCCCACCACCTGCGGCGGCTCGAGCGCCAGCCACTCCGCGCCGCTCGCGCGCACCTCGGGCAGCGGCGCGTCCTCCGGCACCTCGACCACCGCCGGCACGCGGTCGCGCGCCTCCCTCACGATCCACGCCGCCGCCTGCCCGTGGCTCTTCACCGGCGCGGTGACGCTCATCGCCGTCCCCAGCTCGTCCTTGCCGGTCACGCGCACCGTCTCCCCCGCCCACTCCACGCGCTCGACCGCGTACCAGGGCATCCTGCGCACGCCGCCCTTCTCCACCGCGAGGCCGCCGTCGCCCACGCGCAGCGACGGCTCGCCGCTGGTGCCGACCCAGATGGCGGCCCCCACCAGCAGCGCGCCCGCGGCCAGGATGTACGCCGCGTACTTGAGCGGCTCGGGGCCCCCTTCGCGCAGCATCGACCCGAACTGCGCCCAGGCCCCGGCGCCCATCGCGATGGCACCCAGGCCGCCCACCACGTAGACCACCAGCGGCCCCGTGCTCGCCTGCGGCTCGAAGCGGCGCTCGCGCCTCTCCCGCGGCTTCTCCTTCTTTGCGGACTTCGTCTTCTTGGCCATGTCGGCCGTGGAACTTACCCGGATTCCGTCCGGGAGCCAGCGGGGAAGGCGGGGGTCACATCCGGGCGATCTCGTCGTAGAGGTACGCCGCGCTCTTGATGCCCAGGTGGTAGTTCTCGAGGTCGAGCCACTCGTTGGGGGCGTGGGCGTTCTCGTCCGGCTGGCCGAAGCCCATCAGCAGGCAGGGCTTTCCCGTCGCGTCGGCGATGGTGCGCACGAAGGGAATGCTGCCCCCCTCGCGCATGAAGACCGTCGGCTTGCCGAACGCCTTGGTGAACGCCCGCTTGGCGATCTCGTAGACGGGGTGGTCGGTGGGAGCGAGGTACGGCCGCCCGCCGTGCAGGTTCTCGACGCGCACGCGCACCCCCGGCGGCGCCACCCGCTTCAGGTGCTCGGTGAGCTTTCGCACCACGTCGTCCGGCTCCTGGTCGGGCACCAGGCGGCAGCTGATCTTCGCGCTGGCCCGCGCCGGGATGATGGTCTTGGCCCCCTCGCCCTGGAAGCCGCCGCCGATGCCGCAGCAGTCGAGCGTCGGCCGCGCCCAGACGCGCTCGAGCGTCGAGTACCCCTTCTCGCCGTGGACCGCCGGCGCCCCGGTGGAGCGCAGCCACTCCTTCTCGTCGAAGGGCAGGCCGGCGATCTCCTGCCGCTCGCGGTCGGTCAGCGGCAGGACCGCGTCGTAGAAGCCCGGCACGGTGACGCGCCCGTCGTCGTCGTGCAGCGTCCCGATCATCTTCGCCAGCGCGTCGACCGGGTTGGTCACGCCGCCGCCGAAGGAGCCGGAGTGCAGGTCCATGGCCGGGCCGTCCACGAACACCTCGATGTAGGCCAGGCCGCGCAGCCCCACGCACAGCGACGGGATGCCGCGCCCGAACATCGCCGTGTCGCTCACGCACACGAAGTCCGCCGCCAGGTCCCTGGCGCGCTCGCGCAGGAGCACGTCGAGGTTCACGCTGCCGACCTCCTCCTCGCCCTCCACGATCATCTTCAGGTTGATGGGCAGCTGCCCCACCGTCTTCACGAAGCTCTCGATGGCCTTGGTGTGGATGTAGACCTGCCCCTTGTCGTCCACCACGCCGCGCCCCCACAGCCGCCCCCCGCGCATGCTGGGCTCGAAGGGCGGCGTGATCCACTCGTTGAGCGGGTCGACCGGCTGCACGTCGTGGTGCCCGTAGACGAGGAGCGTGGGCTTGCCCGGCGCGCGCAGCCACTCGGCGAAGACCGCCGGGTGCCCGGCCGTCGGCCACACCTCGACGCGCCCCGCCCCGAGCGCGCGCAGCTGCGTCGCCAGGTGCTCGGCGTTGTGCGCCACGTCGGGCGCGTGCTTGGGATCGCTCGAGATCGACGGGATGCGCACCCACTCGATGAGGTCGTCGACGAAGCGCTTCCGGTTGGCGTCGATGAAGGCGATGACGTCCTGCATGGGGGGCAGCACGCTACCGTTACTTCGCCAGCAGGGCGAGCGCCTCCCGCAGCAGGGCCTCGGTGGGCACGGCCTCGGAGCGCGTACCGAGCACGGCGATGGCGTGGTCGGCCTCGCTCGGCTTGAAGCCCAGGCCGGTGAGCGCGCTGCGCAGGCGGTCTTCGCCCTCGCCGTTGCGCCTCGCCGCGGCCGCCGCCGCCTCACCGCCCGGCCCCGACGCGATGGCCGCGCCGGCCGTCAGCAGCGGAAGCTTGTCGCGCAGCTCGAGCAGCAGGCGCTCGGCGATCTTCTTGCCGACGCCGGAGATGCCCTTGAGCGCCGCCAGGTCCTGCCGCGAGACGGCGCGCGAAAGCTCCGCCGCCGGAAGGGCCCCCAGCACCGCCACCGCGATCTTGGGGCCCACGTTGGACACGCCCAGCAGCGCCCGGAAGACGGCGCGCTCGACGTCGTCGGAGAAGCCGAAGAGCGACAGCGCGTCCTCGCGCACGTGGGTGTGCACCCACAGCGTCACCCGCCCCGCGTCGTCGGCGTGCACGCGCCCGAGCGTCCCCAGCGGCACCGCGAGCTCGTAGCCCACGCCGCCCACGTCGAGCACGACACCGCCGTCCGCGTCCTGCG
>DATBQU010000061.1:0-6483 GCA_036560665.1 Polyangiaceae bacterium | reverse complement strand
ATCCTGCTGGTGGGCACCAAGGAAGACTTCAGGGGCACGACCATTCCCGCGGTGCGCGACTTCATCGAGGGCCACGCTCCCGAGACGGAAGACGTCGCCGCCCTTCTCTCGACGTCTTAGGGGAGCCATGACAAGGCAGCTCAAAGTCGGCATCTTCGTCCTCGCCGGGCTGGCGCTCACCACCGTCGCCGTCTTCCTCATCGGCAACACGCGCCAGCTGTGGGAGCCCAAGGCCGGCTACCGCACCACCTTCCACGACGTGGCCGGCCTCAAGCCGGGCGCGCCGGTGCGCATGGGCGGCCTCGACGTGGGCCAGGTCACCGGCGTCGACCACGGCAGCGACCCCAAGGACTCGCGCATCTTCGTGGGCCTCGCCATCGAGCGCAAGGAGACGCCGCGCATCCGCGGCGACAGCGTGGCGCGCGTCGTCAACAAGGGCCTGCTCGGCGACAAGATGGTCGAGCTCACCGTCGGCTCCGCCGCGGCGCCCCAGCTCGACCCCAAGGACCTCATCCCGTCGGAGGAGCCGATGGACATGTTCGCCGCGGCCAACAAGATGGCGGCGGTGGCGCAGGAGGCCATCGAGAAGATCCAGCCCCTGGCGCAGGCGCTGGGCGACCCCAAGCTGGCCGAGGACATCAAGGGCTCGGCGTCGGACACGCACTCGCTGCTGGAGGCGATGGTGCGCGGCGACGGCACCATGCACCGCCTGTTCTACGACCACGCCGAGGCCGACCGGCTCGACGAGCTGCTCGGGAACCTCAACCGCACGACGGCGCGCCTCGACGCCACCCTGGCCGACGTGCAGGGCGTGACCGACCAGGTCAAGAAGGGCCCCGGCATCGCCCACGCGCTCATCTACGACGGCGAGATGTCGAAGGACACCGCCGGGACGCTGGCCGAGCTGCACGCGGACCTGAAGGCCGTCCGGGAGGGAAACGGGATGGCGCACGCCCTTCTGTACGGCGACGACGCCTCGCAGCACGTGATGGCCAATCTCAACGCCATGAGCGACGACCTGCGGGCGATCGTGGGCAACATGCGGCAAGGCAAGGGGACCATCGGGGCGCTGCTGGTCGACCCGACCGTGTACGAGGACCTGAGGAGCGCCATCGGGAACGTGGAGCGCAACGAGGTGCTCCGCGCGCTCGTGAGGTACTCCATCAAGGCCGACGAGCAGAAGGCCACACCGCGGGTGGAGACGAAGCCGTAGCCGCGGGCGTATCGGGCGCGCCTCGTCATCCGGGAGCGGCTCGACTTCCTCGGGGAGCGGCGCCCTCGTCTCGGGCAGCGGCTGCCCGGTGTCAGGCAGCCGCTTGCGTCGTCGAGGCAGCCGACGAGATGTCCCGGGGGTCGGCTCGATGATTGGAGGGCGCCGACGCCTCGACCCGGGCAGCCGCTCCTTCAAATCGTCGAGCCGACGCCCGGTATCGACGAGCGGCGCCCCGCGACGAGGGAGACGACGCCCGAACCCGGGCAGCGGCGCCCTCGAATCATCGCGACGACGCCCGGGATCATCGGTTCGACGCCCGGGATCGTCGGTTCGACGCCCGGAATCATCGGTTCGACGCCGGGGACCATCGGTTCGACCCCCGCACTCCTCGGAACGACCGAGGCATCACAGACGACGACGCCCGAGCGAGTACGTCCGACGCATCGACCTGGAGGCCCGTTGCCCGCGTCACCACGCCAGCAGCGACACCTGTTTCTCGTGCCCGCCCGCCGGATTGGGGTTGGGCCACCACAGCTCCGACGGCCCCTGCCGCATCACGGTCAGGCGCATCAGGTCGATCTCGAGCAGCGCGTAGCCTCCCAGCGCCGTCGTTCCGCCGTCCACGTTCGCCACCTGGGCTCCGACGCCGACCTGGAAGCCCCAGGGCATGCCGAACGTCAGCATCCCGTCGATGGGCCACCGCCCGTAGTCGCCGTTCCGCCAGGAGCGCCACAGGACGCCGCCGTCGAGCGCGAGGCCCCAGCCGCCGCGCGCGAAGCCGCCCGTCGCCAGCCGCAGCGACGCGCCGACATCCGTGCCCAGGCCCAGCATCGTCACGCCCCGGTACAGGATGCCCACCACGAACGGCGCGAGCGGCGTGCTGCCCACGCCCAGCGAGTAGGTCAGCGCGGGCGCGGAGTCGCGGGTCGACGGGGAGGCGACGGTGTTCGTCTGCAGCGCGTACCCGCTGCCGAAGGCCAGCCACGAGGTGACGTCGGCGTGCGCGTCGCCGCCGGCGAGCAGCGCCGCGGCCGGCAGGGCCAGGGACAGGAGGAGCGTTCGGGACCGCACGGCGCGGCCAGGGGTACCACGGTCGCGGCCCCGCTCAAAGGCGGGTCTTGACGCGCTCGATCACCAGGCCGGCGGCCTTCTCGCAGAAGAGCAGCGCGTTGTGGCCGCGCTTCGGCAGGACCACCACCTCGCCGAACCCGAGGCACGCCGTCTCCACTCCCACCACCAGCTGGTCCTCCTCGCCGACGATCGAGGTGTGCGGCACGTCGCAGGCGCGCGCGCGATCGCGCAGCCGGCGGAGCAGCGCGCTCTCGGCGTGCAGGTCCGCCCCCACCAGCAGCTGCGGCACGTCGATCCCGCCGAAGGGGCTGGCCAGCGAGATGGTCTGCGACACGCGCGCGTGGCCGCCCATCTCCTGCACGTACCAGCGCGCGACGACGCCGCCGAGCGAGTGACCCACCACGGTGATGCGCGCGCCCTCGGGGATGCGAGCGACGAGCTCGCCGAGGCGCCGCGCGATGCGACGGATCCGGGCTCCTGGCGCGTGGGTGAAGGTGGCCACGCGCGCGCCCGCCTCGCGCTCGAGGCGCTTGCGCAGGGGGCGGAACACACCGGCGCTGGCGAGGAAGCCGTGGACCAGCACCACCACGTCGTCGCCCGGGCGCGCGTCCGGGACGACGGCCGCGAGGTCGCGCGGCATCAGCGTGACCTCGCGCAGAAGCGCCAGGCGTTCGGCCCCGATGAACTGCTCCAGCGCGACAGGCAGGGCCATCTGGTGCCCACAAAGAAGCACGATCCGTGCGCGCGTGACCAGCTTTCGGACTAGGCTCCGCCGCGTGAGCGAACCTGCCACATTTCGGCTGGACATCGCGGTGGGTGACGACGACATCGACGCCCTCGGCCACGCCGGCAACGTGGTGTTCGTTCGCTGGGTTAACGAGGTGGCGGTAGCGCACTCCACCGCGATGGGCTTCGGCCTCGAGGCGTACCAGCGCCTGGGGGTGGTCTTCGTGGTGGTTCGCCACGAGATCGACTACCTGCGTCCGGCGCTACGCGGCGACCTCATCGAGGCGCGAACCTGGATATCCAGCGTGATGGCGGCCAAGTGCGTGCGCGAGACCGAGCTCGTGCGAAAGGCGGACGGCCAGGTCCTGGCCCGGGGATCGACGACGTGGGGGTTCATCGAGCTGGCGACCGGCCGTCCGCGGCGCATCACGGGCGAGGTGCGCGCCGCCTTCGCGCCGTTCGTGCACGAGGCCTGACCATGAAGAAGACCGAGCAGGAGCAGCGCGATCGCGGGCACTGGGAGGCGGTGGAGGAGGCGACGGAGCTGCTCCACGAGGAGCGGTACCGCGAGGCGATGGTCGAGCTGAAGCGCGCGCTCGAGGTCGACCCCAGGAACCCCTACGCCTACTACTTCCTCGGCATCGCCTTCTTCGAGGTCGGCGAGCTCGAGCCGGCGCGCGACGCCTACGCCGCCGCGGTGAAGCTCGCCCCGGCACACCTCGGCGCGCGCGTGGCGCTCTGCCACGTGCTGCGGCTGACGGGTGATCTGCGGGGCGCCATCCGGGAGGGGATGGCGGCGCTGGCCGTCGCGCCGGGCGATCCGGACGCGCTGTACGCCGTGGGGCTCGCGTACCACGCGCGGGGCGACGACGCGGCCGCGCGCAAGTACCTCGAGGCGTTCCTCGCGACCAACCCCGAGTTCGAGGTCGGCGTGGAGACCCGCGCGCTGCTGGAGGGGCTGGGCGGCGGAGCGGCGGAGATGCCGCACGGCGACGACGAGGACTAGAGCGACGCCGCTAGTTCGAGCACTGCTCGAACAGGAAGTCCGCCTCGCCGTCGCACTGGCGATCGACGATGCCGCCGTCCGGCAGCGTGACCGGCTGACCGCTGACCTTGGCGTTGGGGCACGAGACGTGGCCCCAGATGCGGCCCGCGGCGACCGGCGGGCTGACCGGCACCGGGTTGCCGTTGTACATGTACGTGAGGGTGCAGTTGTTGTCGGCGTAGCGGCCGTTGGTCTGGCTCTGGAAGACGCCGGTGAGCCCCGTGCCGCCCGTGGTGGTGTCGACCGTGCCGGTGACGGTGACGCTTCCGCCGGACAGGCCGTCCTCGACGGCGTTGAGGCTGATGTTGAACCCCGAGCCCCCGGTGCCCACGGTGCAGGTGACGTGCACGGAGGCGCCGCCGCTCTGCGAGTTGCCGTCGGCCACCGTGGTGGGCTTGTCGCCCGTGGGGCTGCCGATCTGGAGCCACTGCTGCTGCGTGCCGAAGTTGCAGACCTGCGACGGGCTGCTCGGGCCGGTGCCGACCTGCGCGTTCATGAACACGTCGGGCGGGGCCGGCGGGTTGTTCGAGCAGGCGACGGCGGTCGCGCACGCGGCCGCGGCAACGAGCGCGGCCCACCCGGTGTGACGAAGGATGCGAAGAGTCATCGTCGAGGTCTCCCCTAGCGTTGTCCCCTCAGGCGGCGGAAAGCATAGCGCGGGCGCCAGCCTATGCGCGAGTATGTCTGCGGCATGCCGCGCCTCGTCAGTGTGCCGGGCCTGGTCGTCCGGGCCGACAACCTCGAGGTCCTCCGGCGCCTGCCGGGTGAGTCGGTCGATCTCGTCTACATCGACCCGCCGTTCAACACCGGCAGGCGGCAGACGCGCACCCAGCTTCGCACGGTGCGCGACGAGGGGGGGGACCGGGTGGGCTTCGGCGGGCGTCGCTACCGCACCGAGCAGCTCGGCTCGCGGTCCTTCGACGACGCGTTCGACGACTACCTGGCCTTCCTCGAGCCGCGCATCGTGGAGACCCGGCGCGTCCTCAAGCGCACCGGCAGCTTCTACCTGCACCTCGACTACCGCGAGGTCCACTACGCCAAGGTGCTCGTCGACGGAATCTTCGGCCGGGAGTGTTTCCTGAACGAGGTCGTCTGGGCCTACGACTACGGCGCGCGGACGCGCCGCCGCTGGCCGGCCAAGCACGACGACATCCTCGTCTACGTGAAGGACCCGGACGCCTACTACTTCGACGCCGACGCGGTCGACCGCATCCCGTACATGGCGCCGGGCCTGGTGGGCGCCGACAAGGCGGCCCGGGGCAAGCTGCCGACCGACACCTGGTGGCACACCATCGTCAGCCCGACCGGCAAGGAGAAGCTCGGCTACCCGACGCAGAAGCCGCTCGGCGTGCTGCGGCGGGTGGTGGGCGCGTCGTGTCCGCCCGGCGGCGTGGTGCTCGACTTCTTCGCCGGCAGCGGCACCGCCGGCGCGGCGGCGCGCGAGCTCGGGCGGCGCTTCGTGATGGTCGACTCCGGGGCGGAGGCGTTCGCCGTCATGCAGCGGCGCTTCGCGGAGGCGCGGGGGGTGACGGCGCTAGACGCGTCCGGCGGCGGCGAAGCCCGCCTCGAGATCGGCGCGCAGATCGCCCGCGTCCTCCAGGCCGACGGAGAGACGCAGCAGTCCGTCGCCGATGCCGAGCGCACGGCGCGCCTCCGCCGTTAGGCTGGCGTGCGTCATGATGGCCGGGTGCTCGGCCAGCGACTCGACGCCCCCCAGGCTCTCCGCGCAGGCGAAGACGCGCAGCGCCCGCAGGAACGCGCTCGCCTGCGCGAGCGAGCCCTTCAGCTCGAAGGAGATCATCCCGCCCGCACCCGTCATCTGGCGCTCGGCGAGCGCGTGCCCCTCGTGCGAAGGCAGGCCCGGGTAGCGGACGTGGGCGACCCCGGGGTGCGCCGCCAGCCAGGTGGCGATGCCGCGCGCGCTCTCGACGTGGCGCTTCATGCGCACCGCCAGCGTCTTGAGCCCGCGAAGCACCAGGTAGCAGTCGAACGGGCTGGGCACCCCGCCGACGGACTTCTGGAGGAAGTGGAGCTTGTCGGCCAGCGCCTCGTCGCTCGTCATCACCGCCCCGCCGACCACGTCGGAGTGGCCGTTCAGGTACTTCGTGGTCGAGTGCACCGCCAGCGTCGCGCCGAGGGCGAGCGGCTGCTGGAGCATCGGCGTGGCGAAGGTGTTGTCGACGGCCAGGGGCACGCCGCGCGCCCGCGCGATCTCGGCCAGGGCGGCGACGTCGAAGATCTTGAGCATGGGGTTGCTCGGCGTCTCCATCCAGACGAGGCGCGTATTCGGGCGCATCGCTTCGCGCACGCGCGCCGGCTCGGTCATGTCCATGAAGGTCGCGTCGACGCCGAACTGCTTGAGCACCTTGTCGAAGATGCGGAAGGTGCCGCCGTACACGTCGTCGCCCACCAGCACGTGGTCGCCGCT
>DATBQU010000060.1:0-5018 GCA_036560665.1 Polyangiaceae bacterium | reverse complement strand
GCGCCTGTGAAGAAGAGCAAGGCGCGCCCCTACTTCATCCTGGGAGCGGTCGTCGTGGTCGCGCTGGCGGTCTACGGAGTGTTCGCCTGGATGTCGCATGGCAAGGAGGCCACCGACGACGCCCAGGTCGACGCCGACGTGGTGACGGTGTCGGCGCGCGTCAGCGGGGCGGTGCTTAAGGTCCTGGTGTCCGACAACCAGAAGGTGAAGAAGGGCGATCCCCTCGTCGAGCTCGACCCCGCCGAGCTCGCCGCCAAGGCCAGGGAGGCCGAGGCGGAGCTCGCCGCGGCGCGGGCCCAGGCGCAGGCGGTCGACGCGCAGGTGGCGATCGTCGAGGCGACGTCCAAGGGCGGCCTCTCGGTGGCGCAGGCGCAGCTCTCCGGCTCGGCGACGTCGGTCGCCGGAGCGGACGCGGGGATCGCGTCGGCCCAGGCGGCGCTGACGCGCGCACAGGCGCAGGCCAGCCAGGCCGACAACGATCTCGCGCGCGCCGAGTCGCTCCTCAAGGACCAGGCCATCCCCAAGGCGCAGGTGGATACGGCGCGCTCCAACGCCCAGGCGGCGCACGCCGCGGTGGCACAAGCGCAAGCCCAGCTGGTGGCGGCGCAGGACATGAAGCGCACGGCGCAGACGCGCATCGCGGAGTCCCAGGCGCGCGTCGTCCAGAGCGCGCCCGTGGACGCCGAGCTCGCCCAGGCACGCGCCAACGCCGAGCTGGCGCACGCGCGCGCCGACGCGGCGGAGGCCAAGCTGGCGCAGGCCAAGCTGCAGCTCTCGTACACGCACATCGAAGCGCCGACGGACGGCATGCTGTCCCGCCTGGCGGTGCGCGAAGGGCAGCTCTTGCAGGGCGGACAACAGGTGGTCGCCGTGGTGCCCGACGCGACCTACGTCGTGGCGAACTTCAAGGAGACCCAGGTCGGACAGATGCACGTCGGCCAGCGCGCCGAAATCTCGGTCGACGCCTATCCGGGCCGCACCTTCCAGGGCAAGGTCGGCAGCACCTCGCCGGCGACCGGAGCGCGCTTCTCGCTCCTGCCGCCGGACAACGCGTCCGGCAACTTCGTCAAGGTCGTGCAGCGCGTCCCGGTCAAGATCGTGTGGGTCGACGTGCCTTCCGACGTGAAGCTGGCCGCCGGCCTCTCCGCGGACGTGACCGTCTTCACCCGCTGACGTGAGGCCATCGATGAAGCGCCTCGTCACCCCCGCCGTGTGGCTGGTCATCGCCTCGGCCGGGACCATGGCTCGCGGCCAGTCCGCGCCGGGATCCACCATCGGCACCCGCACCACCAGCGTCGGCGAGGCCGTCGCCGTCGCGCTACGCCAGAACCCGGACGCGCTCTCCAGCGAGGCCGCGGTGAGCGGCGCCCAGGCCTCGCGCGCCGAGGTCCGGGGGAACTTCTTCCCCAGGCTGCACGTCGACGCCAACCTCCAGCAGTGGAACTCGCCGTTCGACCTGGCGTTCGGACCCGCCACCTTCCGCGTTCGCGAGGCGTTCACCTGGACGTTCACGCCGTCGATCGTCCAGCCGCTGACGCCCCTCTGGGCCATCTACGACCAGTACAAGGTGCAGGACTACGGCGTCGACGTGGCGACCCTCAAGCGCCAAGTCACGCGCCGCGACATCGCCTACCGGGTCGTCGAGTCGTACTACCGCCTGCTGGAAGCGCAGCGCCTCGCCGAGGTGGCCGACACCTCGGTGTCGCAGCTCGAGGCGCAGCAGCGCGAGGCGCAGTCGCTTTTCGACAACGGCGTCATCGGCAAGAACGATCTCTTGCGCGCGGGCCTCGCCCTGGCCAGCGCGAGGCAGCGCAGCATCCAGACGCGCGGCAACGTCGTGCTGGCTCGCGGGCAGATCGAGACGCTCATGGGCAACTCGCCCGACGCCGCGTTCGAGCCGGTGCCCTTCAGCGGCGAGCCGCCGCCGGTCGACGACGCCACGCTCCAGTCGGCCGAAGGGCGCGCGGTCGGGCAGCGCCTGGAGGTGCGAGCCCTGGAGCGCACCATCGCGCAGGCCGACGCCGGGGTTGCCTTCGCCAAGAAGAAGCTCCTGCCGCAGGTCAACGCGGTGGGAAACTACACCCACTTCGAGGGATCGGCCTTTCAGCAGGCGGACGCAGCCTACGTCGGGCTCTTCGCCTCCTGGGACGTCTGGGACTGGGGCACGACGACGAGCGGCATCACGCAGGCGAACGCCAAGCTCGACCAGGCGCGCTTCGCGCGGAAGAAGATCGAGGACGAGGTTCGCCTGGAGGCGCGCCAGGCCTTCGTGAACGCGCAGACGGCGAAGGAGGCGCTCGGCGTCGCGCGCACCGCCGTCTCGCAGGCGGAGGAGAACTACCGCATCGTCACCAAGAAGTTCGAGGCCAGCGCGGCGACGTCCTTCGACGTCGTCGACGCCGAGTCGTTGCTCACGCAGTCTCGGGCGCAGGTGGAGAACGCGCTGTACGACTACCTCATCGCGCGCGCGGCGCTGGAACGGGCGACGGGAGACGCCCTGCCCGGGGAGAAGTGAAGGCTCAGGCCTCTTCGTCGCTGGGCGACTCGGTGAACCGGTAGCCGACGCCTCGCACCGTCTCGATGTAACGCCCGACGCCCTTGAGCTTCTCGCGCAGCCGCTTCACGTGGGTGTCCACCGTGCGCGTGGTGATGTCCGCCTCGATCCCCCAGATGTCGCTCAGCAGCACCGAGCGCGTCTGCACGCGGTTCTTTCGCTCGTAGAGGGTGAGGAGCAGCCTGAACTCGAGCGTGGTGAGCGCGATCTCGACGTCGGCCACCCAGGCGCGGTGCGCGGCGGGGTCGATCCGGAGCTCGCCGAACTCGACGAAGTCGGCCGACGGCGCGTCCTTGCGACGCATGACCGCGTTCACGCGGAGCAGGAGCTCTCGCACGCTGAACGGCTTGACCACGTAGTCATCCGCGCCGAGCTCGAAGCCGACCACGCGGTCGATCTCCTCTCCCTTCGCCGTCACCATCATCACGCGTATGTCGCGCGTGGCAGGCTCCTTCTTGAGCGTCTTGCACACCGCCGTCCCGGTCGTGTCGGGGAGCATGAGGTCGAGCAGGATGAGGTCGGGCTGGAGCTCGCGCGCGAGACGGAGCCCCTCGTTGCCGGTGGACGTGAGCGTGACGCGGTGCCCTTCCTTCGAGAGGTTGTAGTCGAGCACCTCGCGGAGATCGGCCTCGTCCTCGATGACCAGCACGCGACCCATGAGCGAATGTCTAGGCCAGTTGTCGCCCAACTGCTCGACGATCGTGTGACGGCTGCGTGACGAGCGCCCTGTCCGGCACAAGTCTCCGGAATCACATGACCCGCTCAGCGGGCCGCGAGGTCCGATCGCCGCTTGCGCGCTTCCTTCGCGTAGAGGCGGAGCACCGAGACGGCCAGCGACATCACCACCGGCCCGACGATCAGGCCCTTGAGTCCGAACACCTGCACGCCGCCCAGCAGGGCAGCGAAGGTGAAGAGCGACGGGAGCGCGCTGTTGCCGCCTACCAGGCGCGGCCGGATGACGTAGTCGCAGAGGGCCGCGACCAGCACCGCGCCCCAGGTGAGCTCGAAGACGCCGCCGGTCGTGTGCCCGACCAGGATCATCACGATGCCCACCGGGATCCAGACCAGCGCCGCCCCGACCGCGGGGACCAGAGAGGCCACCGCCGTGGCGGCGCCGAAGAAGAGCGGCTCCGGTACGCCCGCGATCCAGTAACCGAGCGTGGCGAGCACCCCCTGCGCCAGACCGCTGCCCATGGTCCCCAGCAACGTGGCCCGCCCGACGCGCCGGAACTCGGCGAAGAGGCCCGCGGTGTAGTCGGGACGCAGCGGGAGCGTCTCCTGTGCGCGCAGCGCGACCGACTGCCAGTTGCGGAGGATGAAGTACATCGAGAGCATCGCGAAGAAGAGCGCGAGCACCGCGCTCGCCGTCGTCGCCGCGATGGCCTCGGCCACGCCCGCCGCCCCGCTCGCCGTCGATTCGGCCAGCCCCCGCGCCCGCGCCGCCAGCTCTTCGTGGGGAATGCCGATCCGGCTCGTCAGACCGCTGACCGCGCCGAGCACGGCGCCCCCCGGCCCCCCCGGCCCCAGCGAGGCCGTCCACTCCTGCGTGAGCGCGGTGCCCTTCGCCACCAGGAGCCACGACAGACCGCCGATGGTCCCGGCCAGCGCGAGGACGGATCCGACCACGATGCTGAGCGACGCCCACGCGGCACCGAGTCGGGGCTTGAGCCGCTCGAAGAGGGGCTGGACGGTGAACGCCAGCAGCGTCCCCAGCAGGACCCCGACCCCGATGGGCAGGACGATCCACACGATGGCGGCGATCGCCGCGAGAGCGGCCCAGCCGAGGGCCTGCCGCTCGGTGCGCGCCACCTCGACTCCGGTCTCGGAAGTTCCGTGCTCGCGCTCCACCTTCTCGAGCGGCGACAGCGGCACCGCCGGAATCCCTGCGGTTCGCGGCTCGTCCGTCGGCATGGCGGCATGGTCGCCCGCGCGCGGCCTGGGTGGTCAGAAAATGTGGTTGAAGTTGAGGTAGAGGCCGTCGTCCTCGTCGCTGAAGCCGTAGTCGATCATGATGACCGTCGCCTCGTCCCAGGCGATCCGCAGCCCCGCCCCCTGCGAGCGCTTCCACCCCTCAAGCGTGGTCTGCCCCACGGTGTCGAAGACCCGCCCGACATCGAGGAACGGAACGGCGATGAGCGCGATGCCCTGCCTCAGCACGCGGAACTTCAGGAAGGTCCAGCGCACCTCGTAGTTGGTCAGCGCCATGACCGGTCCCACGAACCGGTTCTGCCGGTAGCCGCGCAGCGTCCGGAAGCCGCCCAGCCCGGCGTGGTTGTCGTCGATGAAGGGCATGAGCGTCTGGGAGAAGAACGGCGTGCCCTTGGTCTGCACCTCGTAGACGCCGCGCGCCGCGAGCACCACGTCGGCGAGCCGCGGAAACGGACTGTAGAAGCCGCGCACCGACAGCATCAGGCGCATGTACTGGTACTGCGAGGCCAGCGCCTTGGTGCCGAACTCGCTGGAG
>DATBQU010000059.1:0-1628 GCA_036560665.1 Polyangiaceae bacterium | reverse complement strand
TCCGTTGGTCGCCGCCGGGATGCCGGCGAGCGTCGTCCGCGCCTGAAGGGTCGACGGAGCCTGCGTCCAGGTCTTGCCGCCGTCGGCGCTCCACTGCCACTCGTACGAGGCGCGCCGTGCCGACGCCTTCGCGGCCAGGCGGACCGACCCGGTGGTCGGGCCAGGGCGCGCCGCGAAGTCGGCCTTCGTGCGCAGCGGCGGCTTCTTCGACCCCATCGCCGCGCTGGCGATGATGGTGGACGCATCGTCCGGCGAGGCGTTGGCCACCTGCTGCACGAAGCCCTTGAGGCCGTGCAGCCCCTGCACCGCCGCGAGGCGCGCCGCGTCGCGCGCCTCGACCGTGCCCTTGGTGCGCATCTTGGTCGCCGTCTCGGCGGCGTCGAGCTTCGTGAGGAGCGCGTCGACGCTCGCAACCGTCGGAACGGCGTTCGCGAACAGCGGGTTGCCGGTCATGGCGCCGATGATGGCCTGACCGATCTTGATCAGCGCAGGGACGTTCATCGGCAGCTTGAGGACGACGAGGGTGTGATTCATCTTGTTGGTCATGGCTTTCTCCTTTGCGGCAGCGCCGCGCCGGGCGCCCAGAGCAACGAGCGAGCCAGTCGACCGCGACGCGTAAGTGCGCGAAGGCGCGGGCGCCGGGCGCTCCGCGACCCGTCCTCCGGACACTTCCCCTGTCCGCGGGACGCTCCGTCGGGTGTACGGCCGGCGCGGCGCGGGGTTTTTCGCGGACGAAGCCGGACACCCCCGGTGTCCGCCTCGCGCGCACGTGTCGCCGGCGCCTTGCGCTAAGCTCGCGCCCCGAAGAGAGAAGCGCGTGAGCAACGACACCTCGTCCATCCCGGACGGCGAGGCCTTCGATCCCGGCCCTGCCCCGCCCGAGCCGGTCTACGCCCTGATCATCGCCTGGGCCGGCGAGGAGTGGGCGCGCGTCGGCGAGGTCGCGCTCTTCGGCACGCCGGGCCGCGCGTTCTCCGTCGGACGCGACGACGATTCGCCGGGCGGACACCGCCGCGCGCGCTGGATGCGGCAGCGCCCCGGCGAGAACGTCGTCGCGCCGCCCCTCGCCAGCGGCGCCACCTCGCGCGACCAGCTCCTCGTCACCGCGCGCGCCCACGGCCTCGAGGTCGAGAACGTCGGCAAGTACCCCATGCTGGTCGACGGCGCGCGCGTCGAGCGCGCCGTGCTGGAGGAAGGGGCCCTGGTCCAGATCCAGGGCCAGCTGCTGCTCCGCTGCATCCGCCGCCCGCCGCGCATGGAGGCCCGCCGGCACCTGCTCGAGAAGTACGTGGGCCCGTTCGGCGAGGCCAACGCCTTCGGCATGGTCGGCGAGAGCCCCGAGTGGTGGGCCCTGCTCGAGCGCCTCGCCTTCGCGGCGAGGATCCCCGCCCACGTGCTGATCCGCGGCGAGACCGGCACGGGCAAGGAGTCCGCCGCCGCGGCGGTCCACGCCATGGGCCCCAGCGCGCGCGGCCCCTTGGTCTCGATGAGCGTCGGCAACATCGCGCCGACCCTGCTCGAGGACGAGCTCTTCGGCCACCGCAAGGGCTACCCGCAGGCCGGCATGGACGCCAAGAAGGGCGTCGTCGCCGAGGCCAACGGCGGCACGCTCTTCCTCGACGAGATCG
>DATBQU010000058.1:0-3577 GCA_036560665.1 Polyangiaceae bacterium | reverse complement strand
CCAGGTGAAGTTCGGCGCCACGTCGAAATCGAGCTGCGGCAGGACGCGCAGGATGAGATCGCCGTCGGCGTTGTAGTTGAAGCCGCCGCCCTCGAGCGCCTGCTGGCGCGAGTGCAGGCTGACGGCCACGACCTTGGTGGTGTCGGTCATGATGCGCGTGTCGTTGCCCACCACGACCTGCGCGCGCTCGAGCGCCGCCCCGTCGCCGAACTCGCGGTCGTCGAAGCGGTGCGGGCGCCAGTGGATCTCGGTGAAGTAGCGCCAGAAGTTGTCGAGCTTGCCCGCCGTGTTCACCTGCGCGCCGGTCCCCAGCGGCAGCCCCTCCATGCTCCGGTTGTCCCAGAACTCCAGGCGCGTGTGCGTCTCGAGCAGCTTCCACGTCGGCTCCATCGTCCGGTACTCGAGGTCGAACCCGTCCCATTCGACGTTGGCGCGCGGGTTGTAGCCCACGTCGTTCATCTCGAACTTGCGGTCGTTGTAGCCGCCCCACACGTCGCCCACCCAGTGCGTGCCCCCCTCCTTGCCGAGGTACGCGCCGAAGCCCGTGCCCACGTCGCCGGGCTTGATCACCGTGCCGTCGGGGACGTTGCGCGCCGGGCCGTGATCGAGCGCGGTCGCGCCCAGCAGCCCGTTGCTCGCCCAGTCGCCGTCGTCCGAGCGCCAGCGCCAGTCGGCCATGGCCACGTACGCGTCGTCGAAGCAGCGGTTGCCGGGCGCCACGAGGATGGTGCTCTTCGCCGCCTGGGTGGAGGCGGGGCACACCACCTGACCGGGCGCGGCCAGGGGGTAGTCGTCGCTGTGCTCGGCGCGCGTCACGTTCGTCGCCATCAGCCCCACGTAGGCGCGGTCGCTCAGGTCGCGCCGCACGCGCAGGACGTTCCACGACGACAGCGGCCGGATGACGCGCGCGACCCGCGAGCCGCTCGCGGTCAGGACGGGCACGCTGTCCGGCGCCGTCAGGGCCTGCATGGTGCCGATGGACCAGCCGTCGGCGAGCCGCCCCGTGAGCTTGCTCGCGCCGAGGATGGTCGTCGGCTGGGGCACGTCGAGCAGCTGCTCGCCCGGGCGCAGCGTGGGCAGCGGCGGCACGCTGCCGATGCGCCGCGTGTAGAGGAGCGGCCAGGGCGTCGCGAACGCGTCGGTCCCCTCCAGGAAGAACGGCCGCTTCTCCGGGTAGTACGTCTCCAGGTTGGTCAGGTTGAGCACCAGCTGATCGGCCTCGACCTGCGCGAAGTCGGGGTTGATCGTCCCATCGAGCGTCAGGTCCTGCGTGGGGTGCCACTTGAGGTCGAGCCCCACCGATGGCGTGAAGTCGGTCACCGCGGGCAGGTTGCTGGTGAAGGTGGTGTTGCCGAGGAGCGGCACGGTGAGCTGCGTGGCGTCCTGCCTCCGCACCCGCCCCAGCACGAAGGGCCGCAGCTCGAACGGCGTCCGCGCCGACAGCCCCACCAGGCCGTCGAGCTTGCCGTAGTGCGACACCTCGCCGCCCGCGGTGCGCGAGATGAGCGCCCACTCGTCGGTCTCCTGCTTCTCCGAGACGTAGCGGCGCACCTCGAACCCCCAGGACTGCACCGGCAGCGTCTCGAAGCGCAGGATGCGAAAAGGGATGCGGAACTCGCTCGACCAGCCGTGCGGGCGCACGTCCACGCGAGCGTCCCAGTTCTCGTCCCAGTCGACCGAGCCGTCGGTGTCGTTGAAGCGCACCGCGTCGAGCAGCGCTCCGCCCGCGTTGATCTCGAAGACGAAGGCGCTCTTGCCGTCCCGCCGCGTGTCGAGCGAGACGCTCACCCAGTCGGTCTCCACCTCGCGATCGCGGCGCGTGAGGCGGGCGACGACGGGGGCGCCCGTCTGCTCGCAGTCGACGCCCACCCACAGCGCGTCGTCGTCGTAGACCACCCGCACCGTCGTCCGCTCGGTGGGCGCCTCGCCCTCCCGGGGGGCCTTCTGGACGAACGACGCCGTGACGGGCGCCTGCTGCCATGCCGCGTCATCGAGCCGCCCGTCCAGCACGGGGGGCCGGTCGACGTGCACCGCCGAGACGTGGGGAGGAAGGACCGGCAAGGGGGGGACCCGACGATGGAACCCCATGTTCGTCCGATGCACCGTTATTATTTCGCCCATGCGTCCGTCCCTGGGCCGTGGTGATCGGGTGGCGCTCCTCACGAGCGGGGGGGATGCCCCCGGCATGAACGCGGCGCTGCGCGGAGCCGCGCGGGTCGGCGCGTCGCTGGGGTTCCAGATGCTCGGCGTGGAGGAAGGGTACGTGGGCCTCATCCAGGGGCGCGTGCGTCCGCTGGATCTGCAGTCGGTCGACGACGCCGCGCGCCGCGGCGGCACCGTGCTCGGCTCGGCCCGCTCCAAGGTGTTCCCCACCCCCGAGGGCCAGCGCCTCGCGCGCGAGACCCTCGTCGCGCGCGGGGTGCGCGCCCTCCTCGTCATCGGGGGCAACGGCTCGCTGGCCGGGGCGCGCGCCCTCTCCGACGCGGTGGCCGTGGCCGGCCTGCCGGCCTCGATCGACAACGACGTGGCGTGCACCTCGATGTCGATCGGCGTCGACACCGCGCTCAACACCATCGTCGAGGCCTGCGACCGCATCGCCGACACGGCGAGCGCCCACCGCCGCACCTTCTTCGTCGAGGTGATGGGCCGCGACTGCGGCTACCTGGCCATGACCGCCGCCATCGCCTCCGGCGCCGACGCGGTGCTGGTGCCGGAGGCGGGCCGCGACGAGGCGGCCATCGTGGAGGGTGTGGCCCGCGCGATGGAGGCGGCCTACGCGCGCGACTCCGGCAAGCGGCGCGTCCTGGTGGTGAAGGCCGAGGGCGTCAAGATCGACGCGGCCACGCTCAAGGAGCGCATCGACGCGCGCGTGGCGAGGTCGCTGGCCGACGTGGAGACGCGGGTCACCGTGCTGGGGCACGTCGTCCGCGGCGGGTCGCCGACCGCCTTCGACCGCCTGCTCGGCGCGCGCCTCGCCAACGCGGCCATCCGCGGCCTCGCCGCCGGCGAGAGCGGCTTCATGGCCGGCTGGGTCGGCCCGGGCGTGACCGGCGCGGCCTGCGCCTACGATCCCTACGTGGTCCTCACGCCGCTCGAGGAGGTCCTGGCGGAGACGACGCGCCTGATGCGCGGCGAGTCGGACATCGCGCGATGGCGGCGGAAGATCGTGCAGGAGATCGAGCCGATCCTGGCACGGTAGCGCCGCCTGCGGGACCGGGGGGCCGCCTCCATGGACCGTGTGGCCGGAGGCGGCGCCCCTTTCCCTGGTTGTAGTCACCGCTTGCTAGGCGGTGTGGGGCGCCGTCCCGCCCGCCGCCGTGCCCGTATTCGGGACGGCGGTGGGGGCGGGGGGAGCCTGCACGACGGGCGGAGGAGCCACGACGGGGATGACCACGACGCCCGTCACGGCGCCGTGGATCCCCAGCTTGGCCTTCGGTCCCTTCGTGCCCCGCGCCGCGCGAGTTGCCTTGCGCTTCGCGGCCGCTGCGGCCTTCTGCTCGACCGTGAGCGGCGTCGCCGCCTTCCTCGGGGTCATCCCGAAGTCGGCGAGGACGTCCGCCTGCGTGCCGAACTGGAC
>DATBQU010000057.1:0-20251 GCA_036560665.1 Polyangiaceae bacterium | reverse complement strand
TACGCGAACGGCGGCGGCCACTTCTTCGCGACGCACTTCAGCTACTCGTGGCTGTTCCAGAACAACCCGTTCAACACCGTCGCGCAGTGGAACCCCGACTACAGCTCCGACAACGGGCCCGACCCGTTCACGGTCCAGCTGCCGCCGACCAACCCCAAGGGGACGGTCTTCTCCAAGTGGCTGCACCTGGTGGGAGCGATGCCCAACCCGCAGACCGTCCATATCAGCTTCCCCCGCCACGACGTGGACAAGGTCCTGCTGCAGTCGGTCGACTGGATCGACGGCGCCGATCCGACCGACGGCTCGCAGATGCTCGCGCACTTCACCTTCGACACGCCGGTCGGGTCGACCAACCAGTGCGGGCACGTCATCTACAGCGACTTCCACGTCTCGAACGTCGGCACGAGCCCGGCCACGGTGTTCCCGACGGAGTGCAACACCAACCCCATGACGGCGCAGGAGAAGATCCTCGAGTACATGATCTGGGACCTCGCCTCCTGCGTGCCGGGCCCGCCCACGCCCCCCACCTGCACGCCCATCACCTGCCAGTCGCAGAACATCACCTGCGGGCCTGCCGGCGACGGCTGCGGCAACCAGCTGAACTGCGGCGTCTGTACGCCCCCGCAGACCTGCGGTGGCGGCGGCATCCCCGGCCAGTGCGGCGCTCCGGACGGCGGGAGCTGCACGCCGCAGACCTGCCAGTCGCAGAACATCAACTGCGGCCCGGCCGGTGACGGCTGCGGCAACGCCCTTCAGTGCGGCACCTGCACGCCTCCGCTCGTGTGCGGCGGCGGCGGGACGCCGGGCCAGTGCGGCGCTCCGGACGCCGGGGCTTGCACGCCGGAGACGTGCTCGCAGCAGAACATCTTCTGCGGGCCCGCCGGCGACGGCTGCGGCAACCAGATCCAGTGCGGCACCTGCACGCCTCCGCAGACCTGTGGCGGCGGCGGGACGCCTGGCCAGTGCGGGATCCCCGACGGCGGAAACTGCAGCCCGATCTCGTGCGCTACCCAGCACCTCAACTGCGGTCCGGCGAGCGACGGCTGCGGCAACCTGCTGCAGTGCGGCACCTGCGTGCCGCCCCAGTCGTGCGGCGGCGGCGGGACGCCGGGTCAGTGCGGAGGCATCCAGTAGCGATCGGCGGCGGTGCGTCCGCTCCGCCTCAGGAGCGGACGCGCCAGTTGCCGACGTAGGTCTTGCCCACGTCGTCGCAC
Organism: Polyangiaceae bacterium; assembly: GCA_036560665.1. Lineage (GTDB taxonomy): Bacteria > Myxococcota_A > Polyangia > Polyangiales > Polyangiaceae > Palsa-1150. The sequence continues at coordinate 19,037 of DATBQU010000057.1, read as the reverse complement.
GTCGGGTCGGTCACGATGATCTCGGGGCGCGCGCCCCGGCACATCAGGATGGCGTTCTGCCGGAAGACCCGGCCGAACGCGATCGCCTCGTCGCGGTCCATCCCGTGGACGATCCACGAAGGCTCGCGCCACGTTCCCTCCGGGTCCTCCTCGTAGCCGACGCACGCCTCGACGCGGTAGACGCCCAGGATGAGCAGGTCGCGCATCACCTGATGGCGCTGGTCGTTCACCTTGCGCGGCAGGAGCATCGACCGGGGGTTGTAGGCGGTCAGCACCACGAAGGGCCGCTGGAGCAGCTCCGGCAGCGTCGACGGGTCGGCCACGATGTCGCCGTCGAGCGACGCACGGAGAGGCCCGGACGTCGTCGGGAACTCGTAGACGGTGGCGAGGTAGCTGCGCAGAAGGTTCTGGTCCATGAGGCTCCAGCCTCCGATACCACGACTTCGACGCCCCTTGTGGCCCTGTCCCACCGTGCCATCCTCGGTGGCGCCGGTGACCGAGCACACCTTCACGTGCAACCTGTGCGAGGCCCAGTGCGGGCTGCGCGTCGCGGTCGACGGCGAGCGCGTCACCGGCGTGCGCGGCGACCCCGAGGACGTCCTGTCGCGAGGGCACATCTGCCCCAAGGCCAACGCCCTCCGCGAGCTGCTCGACGATCCCGACCGGCTGCGCGGTCCGGTGCGCCGCACCTCCGGAGGCTGGCAACCCGTCTCCTGGGACGAGGCGCTCTCGGACGTCTCCGCCCGTCTCCGCGTCCTCCGTGCGCGCCACGGCCCCGACGCCGTCGCCATCTACGTGGGCAACCCCGTCGCCCACAGCCACCGGGCGGCGCTCGGCTCGCAGCTGCTGACGATGGCGCTCGGCACGAAGAACCGCTTCGACCCCAACTCGCAGGACTCCAACCCTCGCCTCTTCGCCTGCATGCACGTCTACGGCGACGCGCTGGCGATCCCCGTCCCGGACGTCGACCGGACCGACCACCTGCTCGTCCTCGGCGCCAACCCGGCCGCGTCGAACGGCAGCCAGATGGGCCTCGGCGACGTGCGCGGCCGGATGCGCGCCATCCGCGAGCGCGGGGGGCGGGTCGTCCTCGTGGATCCGCGCCGCACCGAGAGCGCCGCCTGGTGCACCAGCCACCACTTCATACGCCCGGGGGGCGACGCCGCGCTGCTCTTCTCGATGCTCCACGTCGTGTTCTCCGAGCGCGCGGGCCCGGCCGTGAGCGCGCGCGCGAGTGGCACCGCCGAGCTGCGGGCGCTGGCTGCACGCTTCCCCCCCGAGCGCGTCGCGCCCGCCGTCGGCATCGACGCTCCCACCATCCGGGCGCTGGCGCTGGACTTCGCGGGCGCACGCAGCGCTTGTGCGTACGCGCGGGTCGGCGTGTGCCAGAACGCCTTCGGCCCGGTGGCGTGCTGGCTCGCCGAAGCGCTCAACATCGTGACGGGGAACCTCGACCGCGAGGGCGGCGCGATGTTTCCCACCCCGTCGGCCGACGTCGGCCCCCTCGGTCGCCTGGTGGTGGGCAACCACTGGGGCCGCTGGAGGTCCCGCGTCCGGGGACTGCCGGAGTTCCTGGGCGCGCTGCCGTCGGCGGCGATGGCCGAGGAGATGGAGACGGAAGGCGAGGGGAGGATCCGCGCCCTGGTGTGCGTGGCGGGCAACCCGGTGCTCACCACCCCCAACGGCGAGCGGCTCGCTCGCGCCCTGGCGTCGCTCGAGCTGTCGGTGGCCGTCGACTACTACGTCAACGAGACGTCGCGCCATGCGCACTACGTGCTCCCGCCGCGGCACGTCTTCGAGACGGGGAACTTCGATCTGTTGCTCTCGCGCTTCTCGGTGCGCAACGTCGCCAAGTACAGCCCGCCCATCCTGTCGACGCGCGACGACACGCGCGACGACTGGGACATCCTCAGCGACCTCGCGGCGCGCCTGCGGCTTCCCGGTCCTGCCCATCGCGCGGCGCGGGCGCTCGGGCGCGCCGTGCCCGAGCGGGTCGTCGACGCGCTGCTCCGGCTGGGGCCGCACCGGCTGTCGCTCGGGGCGCTGCGCGACGCGCCGCACGGCATCGACCTGGGGCCGCTCGCCCCTTCGCGAGGGGCCCGTGTGCGCACGCCCGATCGCCGCCCCCGGCTGGCCCCCGCTCCGCTCGTGGCCGACGTCCCGCGGCTCGAGGAGTGGGTCGACGAGCACCGTGACGCGGCGCAGCTCGTGCTGGTGGGCAGGCGCCACCTGCGGAGCAACAATTCGTGGATGCACAACCTGCCGTCGCTCGCCAAGGGGCCGGACCGCGCCAGGCTGCTGGTCCATCCCGCCGACGCCGCGCGGCTCGGCCTGACCGACGGCGCGCGGGTGGGCGTACGCAGCCGGACGGGCGCGGTAGAGGTGGCGGTCGAGGTGAGCGACGCGGTGATGCAGGGCGTGGTCTCCCTTCCGCACGGCTACGGGCACGCGGTCGCGCGCGAGACGCTGCGTGTCGCCGGCGCGCTGGCGGGGCCCAGCGCCAACGCGCTGACCGACGACCGCCTCGTCGAGCCGATCATCGGCACCTCGATCCTGAACGGAGTCCCCGTCGTGCTGGAGCGGATGGATGCGCGCTAGGGGCGCCCTCGCGGCGATCGTCCTCGCCGTGTCCTGCGGCGCGTCGTGCTCCTCGCCGGCGCCCTCGCCGCCCTCGCATCCGCTCGCCGACGGCGAGCTCGCCATCCGGCGCGCGCTCGGGATCCCCGACGACGCCAGGCAGGTGATCGTCCTCGCCCAGACGTCGCACCTCGACATCGACTGGCAGAGGTCGTTCGCCGACTACTACCAGGCGTACGTCGGCGACGTCCTCTTGCAGGCGCGGCAGCTCCTCGACGCCCAGCCGCGCGCCTTCTACAGCATCGCCGAGATGGCGTTCCTGCAGCAGCACGTGCGGGCACACCCCGAGGAGCTCGCCCCGCTCCAGGCCCAGGCGCGGCGCGGTGCGCTCCGCATCGTCGGCGGCGGCATGACCAGCCCCGACACGCTGCTCCCGGAGAGCGAGATGCTCTTTCGCGATCTCCTCTACGGGATCCGCTTCAGCGAGGACACCCTGGGGGTGACGCCCCGTGCCGCGTGGCTGCCCGATTCGTTCGGCCATGCCGGCACGGTGCCCGACGTCCTGGCCGCCGCTGGTTACGGCAGCGTTGCCTTCTCGCGCATCGACGGCTCGCCCACCATCTTCGAGAAGGTCTTTCACCCCGACATCCCGCCCCGGCCGGGCTCCACCGCGGAGATGCTGCAACAGATCGGCAGCGCCGACTTCGTGTGGCACGGCGTCGGAGGCGGGGCCGTGCTGGCGCATTTCATCTCCGGCATGGGCCTCTACTGCGAGGGAGAGAACATCGACTACGACGAGCACCTCGAGACCCCCGGGGGTCACATCGGCGACTTCAAGGGCGACGATCCGACGTTCACCGACGGGCGCATCGACGGGTACGTCGCGGAGAACCTCCCCTATGCGAAGACGCCGTACCTCTTCGTCCCCGTGGGGTGCGACTTCCAGCCTCCCAAGCCGAAGCTCCTCGACTACGTCGGCGGCTACGACCAGCGCCAGTACCCGCAGACCGGGGTCTGGGCCGTCGCGGCGACGTTCGACGACTATGCCGGCCTCCTCGCCTACTGGCGGGACGTGCTGCCGGCCGTCTCCGGCGATCTCGCGCCGGCGTACATGGGCTTCTACGGCAGTCGCGCGGACGTGAAGCGGGGCGTGCGCGACGCAGCCCGGCCGTTCTTCGTGGCGGAGCCCTTCGCCACCGTCCTGGGCGACGCCGGCAAGGCGATCGTCGCCGCGGCGTCCCCGGAGCTCGAGAAGCTGACCCGCACCGACCACCACGATTTCGTCACCGGCACCTCCTCCGACGCGGTGGTGAAGAGCGAGCAGCTGCCGCTCCTGGCCGAAGCGCGGCTGGTCGGCCAGGAGGAGCTCGGCCAGATCGCGGCGGCGCTCGCGCCGCGCATCCCGATGACGCCCGGGGCCGAGGCGCGCATCCTGGCGTTCAACGCCTCCAGCGCGGCGCGGAGCGACGTCGCCGAGGCGCTCGTCCCGCTCGCCGGAGGCATCTCGTTGCCCCTCCGCGCCGTCGTGAACGGCCAGCCGGCTCCGGTCGAGGTGGTCGGCACACCGAAGGCGACGGACACCGCCGAGACGTTGCGGGTGGCGCTCGCCGCAGTGCCACCCTGGTCGTGGACGGCCATCGATCTGCTCCCGGGAGACGCGCCGCCCGCCTCCGAGGTGACGCTGGAGCAGCTCGACGCCAGCGGCGCCCCCGCGACCGGCGCCGCCGTCGCGCGCGTCGTCCTGTCGAACGCGCACGTGCGCGCGCAGCTCGATCGCGGGGACGCCGGGTTCGCGCTGACCTCGCTCTCGATCGACGGCGTGGAGGGCATCGCCGCACCGTCCCTGCTCGTCGTCGACTACCAGGACGACGGCGGCCTGTGGCGGCTGGGCAACGAGATGCCCGGCTGCCAGCTCGCTCCGCTGCCGGCCGCGCCCGGACCCTCGACGGCGCAGGTCCTCGAGAGCACCCGCCTGGAGGCGCGCGTCGCCTTCTCCGGGCCGACCTTCACCGTCGAGGTCTCGCTCGGGGCCGGTGCGAGCGGGCTCGACGTGGCCGTCGTGACGGGCGCGGCGCAGGGGACGACGCGCACCGTGTCGCTCGCGCTCGCGGTCGCTCCCGGGGCGCCCCTGCGCACCTCCTCACCGGCCGGGTGGCAGGAGCGGCCCGCGCAGCGCGTCTACGATCCGACCTTCTACCCGGCGGTGGCCTGGACGCAGGTCGACCGCTGGGCGGTGCTGCTGCGGCAATCCACCGGCGCGCGGATGAGCGAGCCCGGACGGCTCGAGCTGATGGCGGCGCGCGACGCTCGCAGCGAGCACTGCGACGTGATGGGAGGGACGGGGAGCGACCCGGGCCCGCACCGCATCGAGTGGCGCATCGAGCGGGCGGCCAGCGTCGCCGAGGCGGAGCGCGCCGCGCAGGCGTTCGATCGCCCGCTCGCGCTGGAGCTGGTGGGCACGCAGCAGGCGGCGACGACCGACCTCGCCCGGCAGTCGTCGCTGGTGAGCGTGGACGGTGACGGCGTGGTGTCGGCCCTCTCGCCGGCCGAGCGGGGAGACGGCGCCGTGCTGCGCGTGCTCCTCCTGCCGGGCCCGGCGCAGGTGCACCTGTCGCCGGCCTTCGTGGGCAAGCAGCTGGGCGTCGTCGATCTGGGCGAGCGCGACGGGAAGGCGCTCGGCGTCGCGACGGACACGCTGGCGCTCGACCCGGCGACGTACGGCAGCGTGGCCGCGTTCCGCTTGCGTTGAAGGAGCCTAGGGCTCGATGAGCCTCTCGAGCATGCGGTGGTACTCCGGCGTCGGGACGGCGAAGCCGTCGGCGTGCATCAGCGCACAAGCCGCCGCCAGGACGCGGGGCGGGCGCGCGTGCAGGAACGCGCCTTCGAGGAGCGACCGCACGCCCGGAGCCGTGCCGCGGCGCACCGCGAAGAGGTCCGAGGGGATCGGCCCCGTCTCGAAGACGACGCGCAGCTCGTCGCTGGTCAGGCCCGCGTCGCCCGTGTAGGGCGACCGCGCGAACCGCACCACGCCCGCCTCGGCGTGCGCGCACGTCGCGCCCACGTCGACCTCGCCGTCCAGCACGGCCCGGGCCACCGCCGCGTGGCTGCGCACGAAGAGCTCGCGCGAGAATGCGTCGGCGAGCCTCACGCCCGCCCGCGCCAGCTCGCCGCGCAGGACGGCGTAGCCGCTCGCGCTCTCGCGGTCGACCCAGGCCACCCGTACCGAGCGAAGGTCGGCGATCGAGCGGATGGGCGAGCCCGGGAGCGTGACCAGCGCGGAGGTGTAGGTCGTGTCTCCGTAGCGCACGGCGACGGCGACGGGGTCGGCCAGCCGGGCGCGCATCGCGCGCGCGCCCACCAGCGGGGGGAGCCAGGCGAAGTCGACCAGGCGCTGCTCGAGGCCGGTGAGGACCACGCGGTAGTTCGCCGCCCGGTGCACGTCGACCTCGCACGACAGCGCCACGCCCAGGGCGGCGACGAACTCCCGCTCGCGCGCGTCGTCGTCGCCGCCGCGGGGGATCAGGCCGAGCCTCAGCGATCCCATCCTCCGACGGTATCACCCGTCGAAGCGGTAGCCCACGCCCCGCACCGTGAGCAGCAGCCGCGGCCGCTGCGGGTCGGGCTCGAGCTTCGCGCGCAGCTGCTGGATGAAGTTGTCGATGGTGCGGGGCGTGCCGTGGTGGTTCGGGCCCCACACGCGCGCGAAGATCGCCTCGCGGCCGAGCGCGACGCCCCGCGCCTCGATGAGGCACATGAGCAGGTCGAACTCGGTCGCCGTCATGTCCACCGGAGCCCCGGCGCGCGAGACCGTCCGGGCGGCGGCGTCCACCCGCACGTCGCCGAACTCGTACAGCGTCCGCGGGGGCTCGACCGCGCGCGGTCCTCGTCGAAGCGCGGCGCGCACCCGGGCGAGCAGCTCCGCCAGGCTGAACGGCTTTGCCACGTAGTCCTCGGCGCCGAGCTCCAGGCCGGTCACCTTGTCCATCTCGCCGGTGCGTGCGCTGAGCACGATGATGGGCATGGCCAGCCCCTCGCGGCGGATCGTCTGCAAGACCTGGAAGCCGTTGAGCTTGGGGAGCATGACGTCGAGGATGACCAGGTCCGGCGCGGCGCCCCGCGCGAGCGCCAGGCCCTCCTCGCCGTCCTCGGCGGACAGCACGACGTAGCCTTCCGCCTCCAGGTTGATGCGCAGGCCGAGGGCGATGCTCGCGTCGTCCTCGATGACCAGGACGCGCCGCCTGGGTCCCTCGCTCGCCGCCGCCTTGTCGGTGTTCATGCCCGCCCGACCTCGGGGCGCGCCGCCGCGGCCACCCCCTTCACCGCCGCGCTCGGCAGCAGGATGCGGAAGGTCGAGCCCTTGCCGGTCGTGCTGTCGACCTGCACCCGCCCGTGGTGCGCGCGCACGATGTGCTTCACGATGGCGAGGCCGAGGCCGCTGCCCTCGCGCTCGCGCGAGAGGCGGTCGTCGATCCGGTAGAACTTGTCGAAGATGCGCCGGTGCTCGACCCGCGGGATGCCCTCTCCGTTGTCGGTCACCTCGATGGCGACCCCGGTGGGGACGACGCGCGCGCGCAGCTTCACGGCGGGCGGCGTCCCCCCGTACTTGACCGCGTTGGAGAGCAGGTTGCCGATGGCGTCGACCATCGCCGCCCGGTCGGCCTGCACGGCGGGCAGGCCCGGCTCGACCTCGACCGAGAAATCGAGCCCCGGATGGCGATCACGCAGCGGGCCGAACCACTGGAGCGCGTCCTCGATGACGGCGGTCATGGACTCGTCGCGAAGCTCGAACTGCTTGCGTCCGGCTTCCATGCGACCCCAGTCGAGCAAGCGCTCGATCCGCTGGGTCAACCGATCCGTCTCGCGGCTCAGCGCCTCCAGGCACTTGTCCTGGGTCGCCTGGTCGCCCCGCGCCCGCTCCAGCGTCTCGACGAAGAGGCGAATGCTCGTGAGCGGCGTGCGAAGCTCGTGGCTCACCTTGGACACGAAGTCCGCCTGCAGCTCGCTGAGGTTGGCCTCGCGCCGCAGGAAGACGATGACCAGCACCAGCCCGGTGGCGACGACGAGCACGAAGCTCACCGTCAGCACGCCGAAGAGGACGTTGAAGACGCTGCCCAGGAACATGAGCACGATGCCGACCAGCAGGATGAGCACCGTCGGCACGATGACGAGGTACACGAGCAGCTGGACGATGCGCGTGTACCCGAGGCGCTGGCGGTTCCGGGGCACGAGCCACAACATACACCGGGCCGGGGTGGGCTCCAGGCGACCGCGCGCGCCTCAGCGTCGCCGCGCCGAGGCCGGCTCGTCGAGAGCGGCGCGCATGGCGTCGAGCGGCGCCGGCATCGCCAGCCAGAGCTCGAAGGCGAGGGCGCCCTGCCTGGCCAGCATCCCCAGACCGTTCGCGCAGCGAAGGCCGCGCGCGCGCGCCGCGCGAAGGAACGGCGTCTCCGCCGGCATGTAGACGACGTCGAGCGCCACCGCGTCCTGCCGCAGCGCGTCCCACGCCACCACACCGGCGACCCCTTCGCCGGGGTCGGCTCCCTGCATGCCCGCGCTCGTCGCCTGCACCACGACCGACGTGCGCGACTCACGCTCGGGCGACGCGCGCCAGGGCTCGGTGGCCAGCGTCGACGACGAGCGCGCCCGCACGGCGATCTCCGCCGCGCCCAGGTGCGCCCGCAGGGCATCGACCGCCGCCCGCGCCGCGCCCCCGGAGCCCAGGACCAGCGCGCGCACGTCATGCCAGGCGCGCGGACCGCCCAGCTCGCGGAGCTCCTGCGCGAGCGCCGGCGCGTCGGTGTTGTGCGCCACCACCCGCCCGGCCGGCCCCCGCACCAGCGTGTTGGCCGCGCCGGCGCTCGCCGCACCCGCGTCCACGGCGTCCACCAGCGAGAGGACGCGCGCCTTGTGAGGCACGGTCACGTTGAGCCCCTGGAACACCCCGTCGCGCAGGGCCGCCACGACGCCCGGCAGGTCGGCGGCGGTCGTGAGCAGGGCCTCGTAGGTGTGCGGCAACCCGAGCGCGCGGAACGCGGCGGCGTGCATGGCGGGGCTCTTCGAGTGGGCGATCGGCTCGCCGATCACCGCGAAGCGAAGCGGCGTCACGCAGGCTCCTCGAGCGGCTCCACGCGCAGCACGCTCGCGTCCACCCGGGCGCCCTGCACGCGCACGTGGAGGACGTCTCCCGCGCTCACGTCCGCCGCCGACCGCACCGCGCGGCCGTCGTCCCGGGTCGCGATGGCGTAGCCCCTGGCCAGGACCTTCAGGGGGCTGAGGGCGTCGAGGCGCGCCGCGGCCCGCTGGAGCCCGGTGGCGCGCCGCTCGAAGGACGCGCTCCACAGCGAAGCCAGGCGATCGGTCACCCGCGCCAGCTCGGCCCGCTCCCGGGCCACGACCGCGCGCGGGTGCAGGTAGGCGAGCCGATGGCGGGCGCTCGAGAGCGCCTCGCGGCGCGCCGCCACCGCCGCGCGCGCCCAGGCCACGAGGCGGGCCTGCCGGTCGTCGAGCGTCTGCTGGTGCGCCGCGATCGCCAGCCGCGGGTCGCCGAGGCGCTGCCCGATGCGCCCGAGCGCGACGTGGTTCTGCGCCAGGCGAGCCTGCATCGCCCGCGCGAGGTGAAGGCCGGTCCGATGCAGGAGCCGGCGTCTCGCCGCGCGATCCGGCACGACCATCTCCGCCGCCTGCGACGGCGTCGCCGCGCGCGCGTCCGCCGCGAAGTCCACCAGCGTCACGTCCACGTCGTGACCGACGGCGCTGACCACGGGGACGCGGCAGGCCGCGACGGCCCGCACCACGGCCTCGTCGTTGAAGGCGCCGAGATCGTCGGCCGAGCCGCCGCCCCGCCCCACGACGATCACGTCGACGTCGTGCACGCGCTGGAGCTGCCCGAGGGCGCGGCAGATCGACTCGACCGCACCCGCGCCCTGCACCTGCGCAGGCGCGAGCAGGATGCGGGCCCCGCCCCGGCGGAACGCCACCCGGCAGACGTCGTGGATGACGGCGCCGGTGGGGCTGGTGACGACGCCCACCGCGCGGGGCTCGGGCGGCAGCGCGCGCTTGCGCTCCGCGGCGAAGAGGCCCTCCGCCGCCAGCCTGGCCTTGAGGCGCTCGAGCGCCTCGAGCAGCGCGCCACGCCCTGCCGCCTGCATCCGGTCCGCGACGAGCTGCAACCGCCCGCGCGGCGCCCAGAAGGTCGGCCGGCCGCGCAGCCGGACGCGCGCCCCGTCGACGCACAGCGCGCGCATGCGCGGCGTGACGCTGGAGCGGTAGAGGACCACGTCGATCGACGCCTCCTCGCGCTCGTCCTTGAGGCAGAAGTAGAGGTGCCCGCTCGGGGCGGGGCGCGCGTCGGCCACCTCGCCCTCGACCCACACCCCGTCGACGAAGGCCTCGTCGAGCGTGCCCTTGATGGCGCGATCGAGCTCCGCGACCGTCAGCGCGCGCGGCTCTTCCGGCGGGGGGGCGGCCGGCTTCCTGGCGGAGAAATCGAGGGGCAGCGAGCGGTCGTCGGACACGGCTAGTGGGGCCCGAGCAGCGACGCCGGGATGACCGCCAGCATCTGCTGCTGCGAGATGCTCCCGCTCTCGTCCACCGCGTAGTTGTCCTTTTCCAGCTGGAAGGTGCGCGTGGCGGTCACGTCGGCCGTGCCGGTGAAGCGGTAGGGGATGGTCGGGGACTGGAAGCCCTCGCGCACGAGCTGGAGCGCCAGATCGATGGGGATGACCACCGGCACGCGCACCGAGGTCGTGGCCTTGGCCGGCAGCCACACCCCGTCGGCCGGCGCGCGATAGTCGACGGGCAGCGGGTACCGGTTGGCCATGACCGTCTGGCCGCGCATGGCCCGCACCGCGACGTCGTACCCGTTGGGGTTGTAGACGTCGACGACCACCGTCATGAGGACGCCGAAGGCCGGGGGCAGCGTCGCCAGCTGCACGCCTGTGATCTCGCAATGGTTCAGGTGCATCGTCGGCTTGCTGACGCAACCCACGCCGGCCACGGCCACGAGCGCGAGGGTGAGGGCGAGCAAGCGGTGTCTCGGGACGGCCACGCCCGGAGTCTAGCCGAGGCGAGGCGTCAAATCCGGTTCACCCACCGCACCCAGTCCTCGTTGGCGTCTGCGGGCGTCTGCCCCACCGCCGCCTCGAACGCCCTGGCGCCCGTCGCGTCGCCGGCCACGCCGTCCCGCCACGCGCGGTAGAACGCCCAGAGCTTGCCGCGCTCGTCGAGCCACTGGCACAGGTAGCGCGCCATCGCGTAGTGCAGCGACTCGTCGTCGTCGCGGAACGTGTCGTCGGTCATGCCGAAGAGCGCGTCGACGCGCACCTGGTCGCGTTCCTTCTTCGACGCCAGCGCCGCCCGCAGCCGCGGCAGCCGCCAGTTCTTCGCGCCGTGGATCTCCCCGGCGCGGGGCATGACCGGGGCCTCGAAGAGCGACGCTATTCCCTCGTTGATCCAGATGGGCGCGGCCGGAAAGTCGGCCTCGACCAGGGGATGGATCATCTCGTGGGTGAGCGTCCCGATCCCGGGCCCCGCGTTCATCACGATGGCGCGCGCGTCGGGCCGGTAGAAGCCGTAGGGCGAGATGCAGGCCTCGGCCAGCCGCGCCTTGCAGAAGCGCTCGTAGGGGGCGGCGGAGGGGAAGAGGTAGACGGCCACCGGGCGCGCGGGGTGGATGGAGAACCGGTCGTGGTAGAGCGCCCCGAGCGCCTGGGCCACGAGGCTGGTCACCTGCACCAGCGACCCGCGCGACCAGCCGGGCCCGGCCAGGACGAAGGGCTCCTCCCGGACCACGGGCACGTCGGGCCCGAGCTCGTCGTGGATGAGGGTGAGGGGGTCGGGGGGAGCGGGCGCGGGCGCGGGCGCGGTCGCGGGCGCGGGCGCGGGCGCGGGCGCGGGCGCGGGCGTGGGCGCGGTCGCGGTCGCGGGCACGGTCGCGGTCGCGGACCCGGTCGCGGTCGCGGTCGCGGCCCCGCCCCCATGCCCTCCCGCGCACGCCGACAGCCCGAGCATCCATCCCACCCACCTGCGCATCCTGGTCCCTCTCTCGACCATCGCGCGGGCCCCGTCCTTTGTGACCGCCTTCGCGATTTACGGGCTGCCCGGCTGGCTGTAACGCTCTTGCCTCGCCATGCCCGCCAAGCCGCGCACCTTCCGCAAAGTCCTCGTGGCCAACCGGGGCGAGATCTCCGTCCGCGTCACGCGGACGCTCCGCGAGATGGGGATCGCCGCCGTCGCCGTGTACTCCGAGGCCGACCGCGCCTCGCTCCACGTCCGCATCGCCGACGAGGCCTACCCCATCGGCCCCGCGCCGGCCGGGGAGAGCTACCTGCGCGTCGACAAGATCGTCGCCGTCGCCAGGCAGGCCGGCTGCGACGCCATCCACCCCGGCTACGGCTTCCTCAGCGAGAACCCGGCGTTGCCCGAGGCGTGCGAGCGCGCCGGCATCGCCTTCATCGGTCCGCCCGCGAGCGCGATGCGCGCCATGGGCAGCAAGACCGCCGCGCGCGACAAGATGGCCGCGGCGGGCGTGCCCATCGTCCCCGGCGCGCGCTGCGAGACCAGCGACGAGGCCACGGCCGCCGCGACGAAGATCGGCTTCCCGGTCATGCTCAAGGCCGCCTCGGGCGGCGGGGGCAAGGGGATGCGCCTCGTCGCCGGCCCCTCGGAGATGGCCACGGCCTGGGAGCGCGCCCGCAGCGAGGCGAAGAAGTTCTTCGGCGACGACACGGTCTACATCGAGAAGGCCATCCTGCGGCCGCGGCACGTGGAGATCCAGGTGCTGGGCGACCAGGAGGGCAACCTCGTCCACGTGTTCGAGCGCGACTGCTCCATCCAGCGCCGCAACCAGAAGGTGGTGGAGGAGACGCCCAGCCCGGCGGCGTCGCGCGACCTCGTGGCGCGCATGGGGGCCATCGCCGTGCAGGGCGCGAAGGCGGTGGGCTACTTCAGCGCGGGGACGTTCGAGTTTCTCCTGGCCGAGGACGGCAGCTTCTACTTCCTCGAGATGAACACGCGCCTGCAGGTGGAGCACCCGGTGACGGAGCTGGTGACGGGGCTCGATCTGGTGCGCGAGATGGTGCGCGTGGCCCAGGGCGAGCCGCTCGGCATCGAGCAGCAAGCGCTGGCCTCGCGCGGGGCGGCCATCGAGTGCCGCATCTACGCCGAGGACCCGTCCAACGGCTTCCTGCCGTCGCCGGGGGTCATCGAGAGCCTGCACGTCCCGTCGGGTCCGGGCGTGCGCGACGACGGCGGGGCCTACGCCGGCTGCACCATCTCCAGCTTCTACGATCCGCTCATCTCGAAGCTGAGCGTGTGGGCGCCGACGCGCGAGCGCGCCATCGCCCGCATGCGGCGCGCGCTCTCGGAGTACGTGGTCACGGGGATCCGGACCAACCTCGCCTTCCACGAGAAGCTCTTCGCGCACCCCGAGTTCGCGGCCGGGCGGTACGACACGGGGTTCATCGACCGCTACAAGAGCGAGCTGCTCGGCTACCCGCTGGTGAAGGCCGAGCGACGCGACGCGGTCGCCGTGGCGGTCGCGGTCGCCGCGGCGCGGAGCGAGCGGGCGACGGGGGCCAAGGAGGCCAGCCTCGGCGAGAGCGGCTCGCGGCTCTCGCCGTGGGTGGCGACTCACCGCGCGGGCAGCGCGCGGCGATAGGGCAGGGAGCGGCGCGCGGTTGCGACGGTCTGTCGACCCGTCGCCACGCGGGGGCCGCCGTCCCCGTGCGACCTCGTGCGTCCTGATGCGTCCGGGCGTCCTGGTTCGTCTCGTGCGTCCTGGTTCGTCTCGTGCGTCCTGATGCGTCTCGTGCGTCCTGATGCGCCGCGCACGCCCCCAGCCCTAGGGTAGGAGGGTCGATCGCAGGGGCGACGACGACGGATCGCACGAGAGCGACATTCGTACGACCGGGAGCGGCTTTCGTTCGACAGGAAGCGGCTTTCGTCGAAGCAAAGGCCGCTTTGTCATCTCGAGAAGCCGCTTTTTCATCTCGAGAAGACGCTCCTTCTCGAGAGAAGGCCGCTTCTTGTCGACAAGAAGCCGCGTCTTGAAATGAATCTTCCGCTTTCGCTCGACAGAGAGCCGCTTGCTCGAATCAAGAAGCCGCTCCTTGCAATGAAGAAGGCGCTTCTTCCGATGAGAAAGTCGCTCGTTCGAGAGCGCGAGCGGCTTTCTCCAATCAGCAGTCGACATCCCGAAGACAAGAAGCCGTTCCCGCTCATCAAAAGGAGACATTCCATGACCAGCCAGACCAAGTCCCCCCGCCGCTCGCTCGCTTCCCTCAAGCTGCCGACCAAGGTGCCGGCCCTCATCACGTACGCCCAGGGCATCGTGAAGGCGATGACGGGCAACCCGTCCTTCCCGAATCCCCAGCCGACGATCGCCGTCGTCACGGCGGCGATCGACGATCTGGTGGCCGCCGAGTCGGCGGCCCTGGCGAGGACCAAGGGCGCCGTCGCGGTGCGCAACGAGAAGCGCATCGTGCTCGTCCCGCTGCTCCAGCAGCTCCGGGGCTACGTCCAGACGACCGCCGACGCCAACATCGACAACTCGGCGTCGATCATCCAGGGCGCCGGCCTCGCGGTGCGGAAGACGGCCATCCGTCCTCCGCGCGGCTTCAACGCCAGGCCGGGGGCCGTCTCCGGCACGGCCAGGCTCGTCGCCGCGTCGGCCGCGCGCCGGTCGTCGTACGAGTGGCAGTACAGCATCGACGGCGGCAAGACCTGGGTGACCGCGCCCGTGACGCTCCAGGCCAAGACGACGGTGCTGGGGCTGACGCCCGGGGCCAGCGTGCAGTTCAAGTACCGCCCGGTCACGAAGACCGGGGAGGGCGACTGGAGTCAGTCGGTCTCGCTCATCGTGAAGTAGGGCGGGCGGGCGTAGCGCGGAGGTGCGAGGGGCCAGCCGTCGGGGAGAGCCGGCGGCTGGACCGCTCAGTCCGCGGCGCCGTCGCCGCCGCCGTCGCCACCGCCGCCTTCGCCGCCCTCGCTCCCGCCCTCGCTCGGCAGGGTGACGCCGCAGGGGCCGGTGCAGGCCGCCGCGCACGTCACGTCGGCGATGGTGAGGCCGCCGGCGTTGACCAGGGCGCCGCCGCAGGTGAGCAGGCTCTGGCCCTGGCCGACGCACGCCTCGAACGCCACGAACGCCGTCTTGCAGGCGCAGCTGGCGTTGCACTTGGGAATGAGATTGGGGCACGCGTTCTTCACGCAGTCGACACACCCGGACACCGGCTTGCCGGAGTCGCCGATCGACGCATCGGGGACGGGCAAGGTGGAGATGTCCGCGTCCACCGCGCACGCCTCGTCAGGCGCGTCGCTCGCCTCGGCGGCGGCCTCGACCGCGGGCTCGGAGACGACGTCGAGCGTCACGTCCGACCCCGAGTCCGTCGGGCCGTTGTCGGTCGACGAGCCTCCGCAGCCGGACGCGACGGCGCCCAAGATCGTCGATGCCGTGGCGAGTCCGAGGAGCCATTGAGAAGCGCGCATGGGGAGACCTCCGAAGTTGAGCCGCAGCACCTTACGCGGCGAAGCGTGCAGGACGCAACCTGACCGTGCGGTCTGCTACATAGACGTCCATGCGACCTTTCCGCCGGGCGCGAAGCTTTGCAGCCCCCCTGCTCGCCGTGGTGGCCTGCTCTTCTTCCTCTTCGTCGCCGGCTCCCGCCCCCACCGGGCCGGTCGCCCGCTTCGACGTCAGCACCAGCCCGACGCCGGCGTTCATGGCCGTGCCCTTCCCGAGCGACGTCTACCTCCAGGGAGGGCACGTCATCGACGTCCCGGGGATGGACGCCGCGGTGAAGCAGAACTCGAAGTTCATCACGCACGAGCTCACGAAGATGGACGGCTTCTCGCGCGTGGCGCTGGCGCTCTTCTACGTCGACGATCTGTCGGCCCCGTCGGACGCCGACGGCAACCCCGCGTTTGCGGCGCTCGATCCGACCACGCTGCCCGCCGGCGAGGCGGAGTGCGTCGCCGACACCAGCGCGGCGTTCCTGGTCGACCTCGACGCCGCCGATCCCGCCCAGGCGCGCGTGCCCTGCCGCGCCGTCTACCACCAGGACTTCGGCAACCCCAACGCGCGCACCAACGCCGCCGTCGGTCCGGCGCGCGGCGTCGTCCTGGAAGAGGCGCACCACTACGCGGCCGTGCTGACCAGCCGCGTGAAGACCACCGACGGGCGCGCGCTCGGCGCCAGCGCCGACTTCCGGAAGGTGCAGAGCGGCGACGCGACCGCGCCCGCGCTCTACACCGGCGCGTACCAGAAGGTGATGGCGGCCCTGGGCGGCGCCCTCGCGGGCGACGGGGCCCAGGTGGTGGCGCTGGCGCCGTACACGACGCACGACCTGAGCAGCCAGCTCTACGCCATCCGCGACGAGCTGGAGGACGCCGCGGTGCCGCCGCTCACGTGGGACGCGGCGTCGATGGCCCCCATGGCGCCGGCCGTCTTCGTGCAAAAGGGAAGCGGCCCGCTGCCCGCCGGGGCCACGGCGAG
Source organism: Polyangiaceae bacterium (assembly GCA_036560665.1). Lineage (GTDB taxonomy): Bacteria > Myxococcota_A > Polyangia > Polyangiales > Polyangiaceae > Palsa-1150. The sequence goes on along the minus strand of DATBQU010000057.1, from coordinate 2,971 downwards.
CCTCGACGCCTGGCTCGGCGTGGCCGATCCGAGCCACAAGCTGCCGGACGGCTCGGACGATCCCGACGCCAGGCTGCCGGTGCGGGCGCACGACAAGATCGCCGCGGTGGGCACCGGCGTGTTCGAGGCGACCTTCTACCTGCAGCACTTCTTCGACGGCACCTACAACGATCTCGACCACGCCACCTTCGCCACGGACCCGAGCGGCAAGCCCATCCCGGCGCCCGACCACCCCACCGACAAGATCTGGGTGAGCTTCGCCGTCCCCACGGCGCCCATGCCCGCAGGCGGATATCCGCTGGTGATCTACCAGCACGGCCTGGGGGGGACGCGCGACGACTTCCTCGATCTCGCCAACACGTTCTGCAAGCAGGGCTGGATGATGGCCGCCATCGACAGCATCACCTTCGGCGCGCGCGCGGCGGAACCGCAGTGGCAGGTCGACCACGCCAGCGACTTCGCCGGCGCGGGGAAGGGGACCTACCAGGGCCCCGACGGATTCGCCGACGCCGACGGGAGCGGTGCGCACAACGGGTCGAACGACGCCTTCGGCTTCCTGCTCGACTTCGGCGCGGTCCGCGACCAGCTCCGGCAGGCGGCGATCGACACGGCGCAGCTGGTCAAGGTGCTGCGCTCCGGGCCGGACCTCTCGGCGCTCGCCCCCGGCGGCGCCGCGCCGAAGATCGATCCGGCGCGCATCGCCTACCTGGGGATGTCGCTCGGCTCGATCGAGGGCGCGCTGGCGGCGGCGATCGAGCCGCACGTCTCGTCGTGGGGGCTCAACGTGGGCGGCGGCTCGCTCCTCGACGTCGTGGCGCACGGGCCGATCGTGGGCTCGCTGGCGCAGTCGGGGATCGGGCTCAACTTCGCCTTCCTGGAGACGTCGGTGGACGAGGGGCACCCGCTGGCCAACCTCCTGGAGACGATCGGCGAGCCCGGGGATCCCGTGACCTACGCCGGCGCCACCGTGACGCACCCGCGCCCGCTGAAGGGTCAGCCGACACTGCCGCGCAACGTCCTTCTGACGTCCGTGCTCTACGACGAGTGGGTGCCGAGCGAGGCGGCGGAGGCGCTGGCGCGCGCGGGCGGCTGGGGGCTGGCGGAGCCCAACGCCGGGTCGAACTCGGGGATCCTCGACTACAAGCACCTCGACCGGAACCCGGGACGGATGGCGCTGCCGAGCGTCCCCCCGCAGGGCGACGGGTCGATCCACGACACGCCCATCGCCGGTGTGACGGCGGTGGTGGTGCAGCAGTCGCCCGCCTCGCACGGCGACAACCTGACCGCCTCCACCGGGCAGCGGCAGTACTGCATCCCCTTCGGGGACTTCGCGTCGGGGACGGCGTTCCACCACCTGGACGCGTCGAAGTACTTCGACGTCCCGTGCCCTTACCTCGACACCCAGAACCTGTTCGTTCGCTTCTTCGGCGACGGGTTCGCCGGGAAGGTCCCGGGCGTCGTGGTGCCCAAGGCGCCCGTCCGCGACCTCGACGCGGACGGCGCGCTGGACGACGTCGACGCCGATCCGTGCAATCCCAGCGTCAAATGATACGGAGGCGCGTGTGCGTCTCCGTCACACGCCGCCAAGGAGCGCGCGCGATGCTACTTAAAGTGACGTCATGCGCGCGACACGCCGACGATCCCAAGCGCTGCGGTTGCCGCTGGGACCGGTCATCGCCGCGCCGATCGCCCGGGCGGCGACCTTCGTCGCGCTGATCCTCGTCCTCGCCGCGGTGGCCGTCGCCCTGGGGCCCGCGGCGGCGTGGGTTCGCACCGCGGTCGGGCTCTCGCTCGTGGCCGTCGCCGGCGTGCTGCACCACGTGCTCGCGCGACAGCGCCGGCCGCCGCGAGGGTGGCTGGTGGTCGACGATCAGGGCGTGCGCCGCGTCGAGGCCGGCAAGGAGTCGGTGCTCGCCGAGTGGCGCGAGCCGTTCGGGGCGACGGTGCTCGCCAGCGCGGACCGGTCGACGTTCGTGCTGGCGCTCACCAGCCCGCGCGCGACGCGCTTCGTGGCCGCGCGTCCGACCGACGCCGAGGACGCCGCGTCGGCCCCCACCGTGCTGGAGCGCGCGACCACGGCCGCCGAGAGCGATCTGCGCGCCTACGAGCGGGCGGCGCTGTCGGCCGGAGACGCCGAGACGCTGCTGGCGGCCATCGCCGCGCGCTCGCCGGCGGCGCTCGATCGCGTGTTCCTGTCCGACGCCAGCGGCGAGCCGGTGGTGCTCGATCGCTCCGAGCTGCGGGTGGGGGCGCGGCGGATCGATCTGTCGGCGCCGCTCGAGTGGCGGGCCTTCTTCTTCCAGGAGCTCGGCGCCCACGCCGCGTCGGTGTGCCAGGCCACCTGGGTGCGGCAGGGCGAGGGCGAGGTGGTGCTGGTGTCTCCCATGGGCGGCGAGATCCCGCGGGCGCTGGCGCGCGACGCGCGCCTCATGCAGGCGACCGTGGGCGAGCCGCCGCCGCGGGAGCTGCGCCGCGCGATCGATCACCTCTTCATGCTGCCCCTGCGGCGCGCGCTCGACCGCGCTCCCCGGGCGTCGCGCGCGCCGTCGCCGCCGTCGAGGACCAACCCCGATCTCGCTCCGTGACCCTGCGGTCCTCGGGGGAGCGGGGGGGATGTGCTAATCCCTCCGGCCTGCGATGAGCCGTTTCTACGTCACCACGCCCATCTACTACGTGAACGACGCGCCTCACATCGGGCACGCGTACACGACGGTCGCGGCCGACGTGTTGGCCCGATGGCGCCGGCTCTGGGGCGACGACGTCGTGCTCCTCACCGGCACCGACGAGCACGGCCTGAAGATCCAGCGGGCAGCCGAGGCCCAGGGCGTCAGCCCCCTGGAGTGGGCCGACCGCAACAGCGCACTCTTCCGCGCCTCGTGGGATGACCTCGACATCTCGTACGACGACTACATCCGCACGACCGAGCCCCGGCACAAGCGGGCGGTGCAGGAGATGCTCCAGCGGGTCTACG
>DATBQU010000056.1:0-8033 GCA_036560665.1 Polyangiaceae bacterium | reverse complement strand
CCGATCTCCCCACTGCCCGAGCGCGTCCCGCTGCCCGTCCGTCAGCGCGTGCTCGCCCGCGTCGATCCACCCCGGCACGCGCAGCTGCTCCTCGAAGAGCGACGTCAGGTGGTAGAGGCCCCCGTGCTCGCGGAACTGCTCGCCGTGGTCGGACAGGAAGACGACCACCGTGTCCTGCCAGCCCGGCATGGCGTGCAGCGCCCCCAGCATCCCCGCCACCGTTCGCTCCTGGAGCAGCACGCTGTTGCGGTAGTGGTTGTGCAGCTGCTCGATGGGCGCCATCGGCGACGCGTCGTGCGGCTCGAACGGCTGCAGGTCCGGCGCCACGCGGTAGGGCCAGTGCGTGTTCGACAGGTGCAGCACCGCGAAGTACGGCGTGCCGGCCGGCACGTCGCGCACGAAGGCCAGCACGCGTTCGACGGCGTTCTCGTCCGGCGCCCCGATGTGCGGATCGCTCGCCTCGCCCAGGTCCGCCGCGCTGGCCATCACGTCGATCCCGGCGTTCTCGAGGAACGCGCCGAAGTCGTCGTAGCGAAGGTTCTGCGCGCCGATGTACGCCGTGCGGTAGCCGAGCGCGCGCGCCACCTCCCACAGCACCGGCGCGTGGTGCAGCGTGGCGAAGTCCGCGTCCGGCGCCAGGCCGGTCCACAGGACCACGCACGCCGTGAACGTCCCCGACGACTGCGTCGTCAGCCGGCCCATGGCCATGCGGTCGGGCGCCACCTCGTCGAGGAAACGCGCCTTGCACCCGCTGTCCCTCGACGAGCACATGGCGTCGGCGCGCACGCTCTCGCTCACCACCAGCAGCACGTTCGGCCGCTGGATCCCCTGCGGCCGCTCCAGGCCCTGCGACGGCGGCGCCGGCGCCAGCGGCGGCAGCGGTTCGGGCGCGCGCAGCGAGATGCCCTGCCGCCGCGCCCAGCCCTTGCCCGTCACCCCGTCGTGCACCGCGTGCACCACGCCGTGGATGAAGCACGTGTCGGGCGGCGCCGCCTGGAGCGAGCGCGACTCGACGAAGTCGATCCAGAAGCACGTCGCCGCCACGCCGAAGCCGAGCACCGGCACCACCGGCCACGCGCGCCGCACCGGCCTCGCCGCCCGCCCGGCCAGCGCCAGGATGGCCGCCGTGGCCACCGCCCCCACCGCCACCATCACCACCACCGACCCGCCCCACGACGCCAGCCACGCGCCCAGCGTCCCGCGCAGCGCGATGCCCAGGCGCACCGTGTCGCGCCCCATGTACGCGTCGAAGACGTGGAAGTAGAGCAGCTGCCCGCCGTACGAGAACGCGGCCAGCGGGAAGACGAAGAGCAGCGCGAAGAGGCCGAGGCCCACGCGCGCCGGCCAGCGCCGCGCCGGCATCGCCCGCGACGCCAGCCACAGCGGCCCGCCCCAGAAGCCCGCGCTCGCCCACGACGAGCCCCAGTAGTTGAGCCACTGCAGCGGCGGGAAGGCCAGCATCGCGCGCCAGCGCAGCGCCACGTCGAGCGCGACGGCGAGCAGCGTGGGCGCCAGGAACGCCGCCACCGCCAGCGGCCGCTCGCCGAAGAGCACGCGCAGCAGCCACCGCCATCGCCGCCTCATCGCGCGCCGGAGGCTAGCAGCCCGGGCCTACTAGAAGTCGCCCTGCGTCTGGGTGGGGAGCGTCGGACACGACGGGCAGTCCTGGGTGATGCACGTCGCGAACTGGTTGTAGGCGCTCACCGCGGCCTGCGTGCTCGCGTTCTCGCACGACTGGATGCAGAGCGTGTCCGTCGCCGCGCACGCCTTGGTGCACCGGATGAGGTCGAGGCAGGCCTGGAACCCGCACGCCAGGTCGGCGTCGCAGCACCCGCTGGGGCTCGGCGCCGTGACGCAGGGGATGCACGTGGTGTTGGTGACGGGCAGCAGCGCGTCCGCCGGCCCGCACGCCGACGCGTCGGCCGTGGCCACGTCCTGGGCGGCGTCCGAGCCCGAGCCGCCGTCGCCTCCGCTGCCGCCGCTGCTGCCGCCGCCGACGGTGGGCACGCACCCCCCGTCGTCGATGGGCGTGCAGTTGCCGAGCTCCCCCGGCCGCGCGCTCTTGGCCGAGCACGCCAGGACGCCGGCCAGGACGGCCGCGCCCGCGCCGAGCAGCGTCCGGGGCCTGCTTCTCGTGCTCCTGGGGCTCACGCGCTCAGTATGCGCGACGCCGCGCCGCCCGTCAGCTTCCCGGCTTTGTGGCCAGGCTCATGTGCAGCCACTCCGTCGCCCACAGCAGCTCCTCGAAGTCGTGGTCGAACGTCTTCCAGGCCGCCTGCGTCTGCGGCGTCATCGGCCGCGACTCGGCCAGCGACTCGCGCAGCGCCTCGCTCAGCTGCTGGAACTGGGCGAACGAGTCGTTGACCCGCTTGTGCGAGAAGAGCGCCAGCACCGGCTGCTGGCTGCGCAGCTTCACCGCCAGCCCCTCGAAGTCCTCCGAGATCTCCTCGCACCACGCGTAGAGGCGGCTGAGAAAGGCGGCCAGCGGCGCGTCGAGGGCGAAGAGGCGGGCGAAGTGCGGGTCCTTGAGGTGCGCCTGGACGTTGTGGATGGCCTCGTGCAGCTCGCCGAGGGCCTTGGCCCACCCCTTGAGCTGCGTGAGGGCGCCCGAGTCGGGAACGCTGTCGATCACCTGCTCGAGCCACTCGATGCGGACCTCGAGGTCGTCGAAGAGATCGCGGAAGAAGGTGGCCTCGGTGGGCGGGGTGCGCCGCGACGACGGCGGAGGGGGGATGAGGCGGTCGGAGGAAGGCATCGAGGTGCTCACCTCGCGTCATACGCCGGGCGCGCCGATTCTTCCACGCCCGAAAGGCGACTTGACAGGACAGGCCGGAGGCCGCGGTAGTCTTTGCCCGGCATGTCCTCGTCCGCATCACCGTCGCCTGCCGCGCCCGGCACCGTCTTCGGGGGGGACTTCGTCGTGGTGCGCCCGCTGAAGGAGGGCGGGATGGGCGCCGTCTACGTCGCCGAGCAGCGGTCGACCGGCGCGCGGCGGGCGCTCAAGCTGATGCACCCCCAGCACGCCGCCAACGAGGCCATGCGGCGGCGCTTCGAGCAGGAGGCGCGCGTCGGGGCGCGCATCGACAGCGACCACGTGGTCGAGGTCATCGCCGCGGGGGTGGACGAGGCGAGCGGCGTGCCCTGGATCGCCATGGAGCTGCTCGACGGCGAGGACCTGGGCGAGCACGCGCGCCGCCTGGGGGCGCTGTCGCCGCGCGAGACGCTCGACGTCTTCCGCATGCTCTGCCACGCCCTCGCCGCCGCGCACGACGCCGGCATCGTCCACCGCGACCTCAAGCCCGAGAACGTCTTCCTCGCGCGCTCGCGCCGCACCGCGCAGGGCGAGGGCTCCGGCCCGGCCTTCACGCTGAAGGTGCTCGACTTCGGCATCGCCCGCATCAGCGCCGACGCGCTCGGCACGGCCACGGCGGCGCTCGGCACGCCGCTGTGGATGGCGCCGGAGCAGACGTCGCGCGGGCCGCTGATCACGCCGGCGACGGACGTGTGGGCGCTCGGCCTCATCGCGTTCTACCTGCTCGCGGGCAGCTGGTACTGGCGCACGGCGCACGAGGAGTCGCCGACGGTGACGCAGTTTCTCCGCGAGCTGACGCTGGAGCCGCTCGACGCGGCGTCGGAGCGGGCGCGCGACCTCGGTCTCCACGCCCTGCCCGCGGGCTTCGACGCGTGGTTCGCGCGGTGCGTGGTGCGCGAGCCGGCGTCGCGCTTCCCCGACGCGCGCGCGGCGCTGGCGGCGCTCGAGCCGGTGCTGGCCACGGCGACGGCGACGGCGAGCGAGGCGACGGCGGAGCTCCCGGGCGGGACGATGCCGGTCGAGGCGAGCGCCTTCGCGCCGCCCGGGCTCAAGCCGGTGCGTCCGTTCTTCGTGGGGACGGAGACGGAGAGGGCCCTCGCCCGGGGTGCCGCGCCCGCGCCCACGCCCGCGCCCGCGACCGGCCCCGCGACCGCGATCACACGCGACAACGACGCCCGCCGTCGCACGCCGCGCTGGCCCTTCCTCCTCGCCGCCGCCGGGGTCGCCGCGCTCGCCTTCGCCGGTCGGGGCTGGCTTCGCGGCCTGCTCTCGCCGCGCGCCGACGCCACGCCCGCTCCCCCCGCATCTTCCGCACCCGCGCCCCCCGCCCCGCCCTCCGCGCTCGCCCCCGCGCCGGCCTCCGACGACGCCGCGAGGCTCGCCGGCCTGGAGACGGCGAAGGAGTCGCCCACGGTCGCCTTCGCCGCCACCGTCTTCCCCGTGGGCTACGCCCTCGGCGCCGTCGACGAGCGCCCCGTGCACGACGTCTCCTTCCCCACCTTCTTCCTCCAGATCGACGAGACCACCGTCGGGCAGTACGCGCGCTGCGTCGCCGTGGGCCGCTGCACGCCGGCGGGCACGGGCGAGTTCTGCAACGCGGGCGTGCCCGGGCGCGAGCGCAACCCCGTCAACTGCGTCTCGAACCCGCAGGCCGCCGCCTACTGCGCCTGGCTCGGGCGGCGCCTGCCCACCGAGGACGAGTGGGAGTACGCCGCGAGCGGCAAGGCCAAGCGCCTCTACGCGTGGGGCAACCAGGCGCCCGGCGCGGGCCGCGTGTGCTTCGGCAGGGGCGACGCGGGCACGTGCGACGTCGCCTCCTTCGACGCCGGGGCCACGCCCGAGGGCCTGCGCGACATGACCGGCGACGTCTGGGAGTGGACCTCGTCGGACTACTGCCCCTACGACGGCAGCGCCTGCGCCCGCGACCAGAAGGTGGCCCGCGGCGGCGGCTGGTTCAGCGCCGATCCGAACGTCGTGCGCACCCAGGTGCGCCAGGGCTACGCCCCGGCCGTCGAGAGCGCCAACGTCGGCTTCCGCTGCGCGCGTTCGCTCTAGGAGCTGTCCCTCGTTCTCCGCAGATCACGAGGGCGCGGGGGGATCGAATCCTTGGGGCGTCCCTGGACAGGCGCGTGCCTGTCCGGGACAGGCGTGGCCCGCGTCGCGAGCGAACATTCGCGACGTGTGAGGACCCCGCGAGCCGGTGACCCTTTCCGCCCGGCGCGCCACTCAGCAAAAAGGGGGAGGATCGTTGCCATGCTCACGATCGGGCCGTTTCTGTCGTGCCCCGTGGCACGGAAGGGTGACCCAGCGACCGGTGGGAGAGCGAGTGTTGCCGGGGCACCTCGGGGCGGGCGGCCCGTCCCCCGACCACTCCTGGGCGCCTACGGGCCTCTCGGCACGCGCAGTGCTTTTCGGACCGTCGTCATGAACGCGATCGCCTTCGGCACCAAGCGGGCATTCCACGGCTTCCTGCGCATCACGCGCAAGGCGCTCCAGTCGGTAGGCCTGACCGCCGCGCGCTTCGACATGATGTGCGCTCTGCTGAGCGACCCGCACGGGCGGCGCAACAGGGAGCGGTTCAGCGTCCGGCAGAGCAACCTGCGCCGCGCACTCGGCGTGAGCGCATCGGTGGTCAGTCGCATGCTGCGGGCCCTCGAGTCGCTCGGCTGGGTGGTCCGGCGGCGCGCGCGCGGAGACGGGCGCCAGTACGACGTTCTCTTGACCGAGTCCGGCGACCAGCGCATCCGCCTGGCGCGACGGCTCCTTCTCCGGGGCGTGCAGCGCATCGTCTACCACTGCATCTGCATGGGCAGGCACCGCGATGCGAACGAGCGCTTTCGCCACATGGAGTGGCTCGAGAGCTACCTCCGCGTCCTGCGCCGCGACTTCGGCGACACCGCGACGCTCTACTACCCGTGGGGCCACCCGGACGACTAGGGGCGCCGCTCCGGCGCGGCTCGCCGTCCCTCTTTCGCGCCGGGCACCCCTCTCCCGACCCGTGGCGTCATGGCCCCTCGCCGTGGCGGTTGGCCCACCCAGGGGGTAGCGGGCGCCTCCCTGCCTGACCATCCTCCCCCCGAGGGTGCCCTATGCTCCACCCGGGGGGGCATGGCGCCCTCCCTGAAGGGCGGTCATCTCCCCGAGGGGGGCAAGGGTTCCTCGATGCGTGGCATGCCAGCCCCGCGTGCTAGAGTGGCCTCGTGCCGAAGGTCGCCAAGCTCGCCATCATCACCGAGTGCCAGAACATCCTGAAGGTCCTCGACACCACGCTGGCGGGCGTCCCCAGCTTCCTCCTCGAAGGCCAGACGTACACGCGGCAGGAGCTGCGCGACATCTTCCAGAGCGCCATCGACGCGACGCGGAAGACCGAGGTCGCGAACGTGGCCTGGCTGATGGCGGTGGACGCCGCGAAGGACACGTACAAGCGCGTGCGCCTCGTCCGCAACGCCTTCAAGCACGCCATGGAGAGCACCCACGGCAAGGGAAGCCTGCTCGTCACCAACCTCGCCCTCGGCACGAAGGCCAAGCCCGCCAAGCCGACCGCCGAAACCCAGGTCGCCGCCGCCGAGAAGCGCAAGGCCACCCGCGCCGCCCGTCATACCATGGGCCGCAAGCAGCGCCTCAAGATCAAGGGGTGACGCGCCGCTTGGCGAACGTGCCGCGCACCGCGGCCCAGATGCGCCAGGTGACGGGGATCTGCATCTCCTGCTGGCTGCGCGCGTAGAAGAGCTCGAGCTCCTCCAGCTCGCCGCGGTCGAGCCACAGGCCGTCGCCGTCGACGCAGGCGTCGATGACGGTCATCGAGCCCAGGCCGTAGCGGCGCCGCTCCATCTGCTTGCCGCAGCGCGGGCAGTCGACCAGCGGCTGCGTCTCGCCCGCCTCCGCCTCGAACTCGTCGCGCACGGTGTCGACGTCGAGCCTGGCCTTGCGCGGCGCGTCCTTCTCCACCGCCGACTGGATGCTCTCGAGCTCGCCGTGGTCGAGGAACTTGCCCTTGCACAGCGGGCACTCGTCGATCTCGACGTCGGCCTCGTAGACCCTCGTCACCAGCTCCGTTCCGTCGCGGGGGCAGCGCATGGCCGGGAGCCTACCATCGGCGGCGGGCTTCATTGCGTGACGTTGAAGTCGATCGACGCGACCGTCGCGCCGTCGCTGGCCGAGGCGTCGTCGCCTCCGCTCGCAGCCTGGCGTGCCTCGCCGGCCTGGCCCTGGCCGGGTGCGGCTCGTCGTCCGGCGACGCCCCGCCCGACACCGGCTACGGGGGGCAGCCGTTGGCGCAGGTCAGGTACGCGACGCAGTTGGTGTTGGCGTTGCACGAGCTGTCGACCGGCGACAGGCAGACGCCGCCGTCGGCCGAGAGCGCGTTGGTGATGCAGGTGTCGCAGGCGTCGCCCGCGCTCGTCACCGTGCCGTTGGCGCAGAACTCGGTGGAGCACGTCGTCGCGCAGGGCCCGGTGCCGCAGACGCAGGCCTGGATGTCGGAGACGAGGTTGGAGACGCCCGCGGAGTGGATCTGCTGGCAGCAGGTGAGGCACGCCGCGTTGGCCTGGGCGTGGCAGGTCGCGTCGGTGGTGCCGCCGCCGCTGCTGCTGCCGCTGCTGCCCCCGCTGCTCCCTCCGCTGCTGCCGCCGCTGCTTCCCCCGCTGCTGCCGCCGCTGCTCCCTCCGCTGCTGCCGCCGCTGCTGCCGCCGCTGCCGCTGCTGCTGCTGGCGGCGCACGCGGAGGAGGCCTGGCTCTGCGCCGCCGTGCACTGCTTGCACCCGTTGCAGACGTACGACTGGTTGCCGACCTGGTAGGTGATCGACTGGCACACGCCGTTGGCGTCGACCGCGGTGCACACCTGCATGTGGCTGCCGTTCGCGCACTGCGCGCCGGGCACGCAGTCGCCCCCCGCGTCGCTGCCGCCGCTGCCGCTGCCGCTCCCGCCGTCGACGCTCAGGCCGCAGGCGCCGGTCGCCGACACGGCCGCCTGGGTGCAGTCCGCGCACGAGGCGCAGTCGAAGGTCTGGCCGCCGGCCTTGTAGCTGGTCTTGGTGCAGACGCTGTTCGAGTCCTTGGTGATGCACACCTCGAGGTTGCTGCCGCCCTGGCAGGACCCCTGGACCTGGCACGTCTCGGTGGACGTCGTCGTGACGCACGCGGCCGCCAGCGCGCCCACCAGGAGGAGCGCGGACAGCGCGAAAGAATAGCCTCTCATGGCCCGGCATACGCCCGCTCCGGG
>DATBQU010000055.1:0-4413 GCA_036560665.1 Polyangiaceae bacterium | reverse complement strand
GTCACGTGCTGGACCGGCCGGGTCACGTGCTGGACCGGCCGGGTCAGGTGCTGGACCGGCCCGGTCGTTCGCGTGACAGGCCCGGTCCTTCGCGCGACGGGCGCGGTCGTTCGCGCTGCGGGCGCGGTCAAACGGCGACGCGAGCGCGGTCACACACGACGCCAGCGCGATTGTCGGTGTAGGGAACGTGGTCACGCGCGTCGCGAGGGTGCCTGCGCGACGCGCAGACTGGAAAACTCTCGCGGCGAGGCTCGTCGTCCGCGTCGCCGGCGCCGCTGTCGGGCGAGCTGACCTGGCGAGCCGCAGTGCAAAACGCGCGCGTCACCCGCGACGCGTCCTTTCCTCTTGCGGCTTTCGCGGTATTCTTCACGCGTGCGTCGGGTCCCGCGTGTCGCGTTCGTCGTGTGGGCGGTCGTTTCGTTCGGCGGGTGCGCGGCCATCACGGGCATCGACCAGATCACCGAGCAGCAGTGCGCGCCCAACTGCGGCGCCGCCGACGGGACGGTCGACGCGCTTGGCGACCACGGCGGTGATCAGTTCGTCCAGGGCGACGACTCGCAGAGCGCGGAGTCGGGCGACGACTCCACGGCCGAGGCGTCGAACGACGGCCCGGCGGAGACGTCGCCGCCGAAGGACTCGGGCGGCGACGCCCCGAAGGACACCGGTAGCGGGATCGACAGCCCGGTCGACTCGCCTCCCGACGTCGCGGTGGACGCGCCGTTCGACTCGGGGTGCGGTCCACTCAACGTCCCGGCGCATTGCAGCGCGTGCCCCGACACGTGCGCATCGAACGCCGCGGTGGAGACGTCGACTTCGTGCTCGGGCCAGCCGAACGGCCAGGGAGCCACGTGCTCGTACACGTGCGCGACGGGATACCTCGACTGCAACAGCGGGAATCCGCCCAACACCGACGGCTGCGAGTGCCACGTGGCGGGCGCAACTCAGCCCTCCCAGTGCTGCAGCGGCGCGTGCCCGGTCGCCCACAACAACGGCCTGAATCAAGGCACCTCGGCCTTCGTCGACTGCTTCACGTTCGCGTCGTCTGCGGCGACGGTTGCCCGCGACGCGTGCGTGGCGTTCACCGGCAACCTCGGCCAGTGCACCCAGGGGCAGTGCCTCGCCGTCGACGGGGCCGCCGACGGAGACATGGTCTGGTGCGCAAGCGGATCCCCGACGGCCTGCGCATGCTGGACGTACCAGGGGCCGAACGTCGGCTACGTCCACGACTCCGGGTTGCCGGGGAACTCCAACTGCTACTGCGCCGACAAGACGCTGGGCGACACCACCTACAACTGACGGGCCGCCCATGCGGGTGGCCGCCGTTTTGCGCGGGCGCTGCACGACTCCTCCGTCACTGCACGAGACGCACGAGAGAGCGCGTCACGCAGAGCTTGACGTGGCCTACAGTTGTTCACGGCCTCGCACGGCGCCGCATGATCATGTGCGTTAAGGCACGCGCCCCTCTGCCCGAGTGGCAACAAACGCGGTAGCCTGTTTGGCAAAGCAGTGACGGCCGCCGCCACGAACGCCGCGTCCCCTCTCGCGCCGGGCTACAAGCTCGATCGCTACGAGCTTCTCTGTCCCATCGCCGAGGGGGGCATGGCCAGCGTCTGGGTGGCCCGGCAGCGCGGCAAGCACGGCTTCGAGAAGCTCGTCGCCATCAAGACCATCCTGCCGAAGTTCGCGCAGGACGTGCGGTTCCAGGAGATGTTCCTCGACGAGGCGCGGATCGCGTCACGCATCGAGCACCTGAACGTCGCGCAGATCTTCGACCTCGGCGAGGAGCACGAGATCCTCTACCTGGCGATGGAGTACGTCGACGGCGACGCCCTCTCGAAGCTCAACCGCGCCTGCCAGAAGAAGGGCGTGAAGATCCCGACCGGCGTCGTGATGCGCGTCCTCGCCGACGCGTGCGCCGGGCTGCACGAGGCGCACGAGCTGAAGGACCCGGCGGGCAAGCTGCTCGAGATCGTCCACCGCGACGTGAGCCCGCACAATGTCCTCATCAGCACCCGGGGCATCGCCAAGCTCATCGACTTCGGGATCGCCAAGGCGCGCTCGCGCGTGGGCAACGACACCAACTCGGGCGTGCTCAAGGGCAAGATCCAGTACATGGCCCCCGAGCAGGCGCTGGGGCGGCCGGTCGACCGCCGCGCCGACGTCTGGGCCATCGGCGCCATCCTCTATCACATGCTCGCGGGCAAGCCTCCGTACGAGGGCGACAACCAGCTGGCGACGCTGCACCTGCTCGGGTCGGGGCGGCCTCCGGTGCCGCTCCCGCCGTCGGTGCACCCCGCCGTGGCGGGCGTGGTGCGCAAGGCGCTGGGTCACGCGCCGGAGAGCCGCTACGACACGGCGGCCGAGCTGCGCGAGGCCATCGAGGACGCCATGGTCGAGGCCATGGTGCCGACCACCACCGGCGACGTGGCCGCGCTGTGCCAGGAGCACCTCGGCGAGCGCTTCGAGAAGCGCCGGCAGTCGATCGACCTCGCGCTGGCCGCCGCCGCCGAGCGGCGCCGCGTGGAGGAGCTGCTCAAGCCGACCAGCGAGCGCTCGTCGTCGGGGATGACGTCGGTCCCTCCGCACAGCCAGCCGCGCCCCTCGCCGGTGTCGACCGACTCGTTCCTCCAGCAGGCGCGCGAGATGACGCTGCCGGAGGTGCCGAACGCCAAGGTGTCGCCGGCGGACGCGGTGGCGAAGCTCACGCCCCAGCTCGCGCCGCGCGTCTCGGAGCCTCCGCCGCAGGCCAGCTCCTACGCGACGCTGGGCTCGGCGGCGCTCGACGCGTCGGCGCCGCAGCTGCCCCAGCCGCGCTCGCGCAAGGGCGTGTTCGCCGTGGTCGCGGCCATCGCCGTGGCGCTCGCCATCGCCACCGGGGTGTCGTTCGCGATGTTCCGTCCGAAGCCGGCGCCGGCCGCCGCCAACGCGGGCCCCGCGCAGGCCACGCCTCCTCCTCCGCCGGCGACCTCCGTGGCGGCGCCCGCCCCCACGACGAGCGGCTCCGCGCCCAGGGCGAGCAGCTCGGCCCCCGGCATTCCGACCTTCTCGGCGACCGAGCTGCCGACGGCCACGGCGAAGGTGCCGCCCGCGCCGCCGCCGCGCTGGTTCCCGCCTCCCCCCGGACCCACGCCCAAGCCCAAGCCCAAGGTCGACGATGGCTTCTAGGTTCCTGTTCGCTCCGCTCGTCGCCGCCACGCTCGTCCTCGCCGCGCCGGCCGGCGCGGAGCCGACGGCGGCCGACAAGGAGACCGCGCGCGGCCTGATGACCGAGGGACGGGCGGACCGCGACAAGGGCGACCTGAAGGGGGCGCTCAAGGCCTTCGCGGGGGCCGACTCCATCATGCACGTGCCGACGACGGGGCTCGAGCTGGCGCGCGCGCAGGTGGCGGTGGGCCAGCTGGTCGAGGCGCGCGACACGGCGCTGCGGGTGATGCGCATCCCGGAGAGCGCGGGCGATCCGGCGCCGTTCAAGCAGGCGCGCGAGGCCGCCAGCCAGCTCAACGACCAGCTCGGGGGGCGCATCCCGTCGCTGACGGTGAACGTCAAGAACGTCCCCGACGGCGTCACCGCCACCGTGACCATCGACGACGCGCCGCTGTCGGCGGAGGTGCTGGGGCAGCCGCGGAAGCTCGATCCGGGTCATCACGTGGTGGTGGCCAAGGCGGGGACGGCGGACGGCAAGCAGGAGGTCGACCTCGCCGAGAAGGAGTCGAAGCAGGTCACCATCGAGCTGCCCGCGCAGTCGGCGGCGCCGCCGGCGAGCGTCGAGCCGACGGGGACCGCGACCGAGGGCCCTCCGCCGGACGAGACCCCGCCCGCCAGCGAGCGCTCCGGCGCGTCGAAGGCGATGATCTGGGGCGGCTTCGGCCTGGCGGGCGCGGGGGTCATCGCGGGGTCGATCACGGGGTTGCTGGCGATGTCGCAGACCAGCAGCGTCAAGAGCTCCAGCCAGTGCTCGGGCACTGTGTGCAACCCGTCCGCCGACGGGGACATCAGCTCGGCGAAGACGATGGCGACCATCTCGACGGTGTCGTTCATCGCCGGCGGAGTCGGGGCGGTGGTGGGCGTGATCGGCCTGCTCACCGGCTCGTCGTCGTCGCCTGCGGCGGCGCCGGCGGAGGCCCCGGCGAGCGACGCCAACAGCGCGCGCCTCGTCCCCTGGCTCGGCTTCGGCGCGGCAGGCGTGAGCGGGCGGTTCTAGCGCACCTCGAGGTCGCCGCCGCACGGGACGTTGACGTGCTGGAGGCCGCCCTGGCTGCCGACCCGGACGGAGTGCCATCCGCAGCGGATGGGGAAGCTGCCGGGCGACTCGCCGGCGATGTGATTGTCGATCCAGACGCGATGCCCACCGCGGGAGAGGGGGACGGTGACGTTGCCCATGGTGGATGCGGGCGCGGGCGCGGGCGCGGGCGC
>DATBQU010000054.1:0-1817 GCA_036560665.1 Polyangiaceae bacterium | reverse complement strand
ACCGAGGTCAGGCGCGTCTGCGGCGAGACGTAGTCGCCGATCTTCACCGGCACGTCGCCCACCACGCCGTCGCTCGGCGCGCTGATGTTGTAGAAGCGCAAGAGATCGGACTGCGCCTGCATCTGCGCCTCCGCCGCCCGCACGTCGGCCTCCGCCGACAGGCGCTGGCTGTGGCGCTGCTCGTAGTCGAGCTGCCCCAGCAGCCCCGCCTTCACCAGCTCGCGCGACGACTCGTCGTTCTGGATGGCGTAGGCCAGGTTCGCCTTCTTGGTCTGGAGGGTGGCCTGGAGCGCGCGCAGCGTGGCCCCCTGCGAGCCGGGATCGATCTCCACCAGCAGCGCCCCGGTCTTCACCGCGTCGCCCGGCTTGACGTGGATGGCGCGCACCAGGCCGTTCACCTGCGGGTAGAGCGTGATGGAGCGGCGCGACGTGAGCGACGCCAGGTACTCGTCGAAGTCGGTCAGCGTCTTGGCCTCCAGGCGCGACACGCGCGCCGGCAGCGCGCCGAACCCCTGGGGTTTCGCGTCGCTCGATCGGCACCCGGCGCTCGAGACCAGGACCGCGAAGGCGAGGGCCGTCGTCAGCGTGTTCACGGTGTCTCCCATGGGGCGTCGTCGTTCGATGCCGGACAAAGGGGAGGCGTTACGCGCCCCTCGACGGAAAAGAAAGGCGCCGCCGCCCGACCGGCGCAGCATAGCGCGACGCGCTAGAGTCCGGCTGGCGTGCAAGTCCCGCAAGTCCAGCAAGCCCCCCACCTCGACGTCCTCATCGTCGGCGCCGGAATCTCCGGCATCAGCGCCGCTTACCACATTCAAACGCGCTGCCCGACCAGGAGCTACGCCATCCTCGAGGGCCGCCCGCGCATGGGCGGCACCTGGGACCTGTTCCGCTACCCGGGCATCCGCTCGGACTCGGACATGTACACCCTGGGCTACTCGTTCCGCCCGTGGACGCAGCCCAAGGCCATCGCCGACGGCCCGGCCATCCTCACCTACCTGTGCGAGACGGCGGAGGCGTACGGCATCGATCGCAAGATCCGCTACGGGCACAGGGTCGAGCGCGCCCGCTGGTCGAGCAAGGACGCGCGCTGGACGGTGGAGGCGCGCGACGCGACGACGGGGCAGCTCGTCGAGCTCACGTGCAGCTTCCTCTTCGTGTGCGCCGGCTACTACGACTACGACGAGGGCTACACGCCCGAGCTCGCCGGGCGCGAGAAGTTCCGGGGGCGCATCGTGCACCCGCAGCAGTGGACGCCCGACGTCGAGTACGAGGGCAAGCGCGTCGTCGTCATCGGCAGCGGGGCCACGGCGGTCACGCTCGTGCCCGAGCTCTCCAGGCGCGCCGCGCACGTCACCATGCTCCAGCGCTCGCCCACCTACGTGGTGTCGCTCCCGGCGCGCGACCGCATCGCCGACTGGATGCGCGCGCGCCTGCCCAGCGAGTCGGCCTACGCCGTCACCCGCTGGAAGAACGTCCTCTTCGGCATGGCCTTCTACGCCTGGTCGCGGCGCTTCCCGGAGCAGGCCAAGCGCTTCCTCGTGGGGCAGGTGAAGAAGGCGGTGAAGGGCAAGGTCGACGTCGCCACCCACTTCACGCCGTCGTACAACCCCTGGGACCAGCGCCTGTGCCTGGTGCCCGACGGCGATCTCTTCGACACGCTGCGCGAGGGCCGCGCCTCGGTGGTCACCGACCACATCGACACCTTCACCGAGACCGGCATCCGCCTGCGCTCCGGCCAGGAGCTCGAGGCGGATCTGGTCGTCACCGCCACCTGCCTCAAGCTCAAGTTCCTGGGCGGCATGCATATCGAGGTCGAC
>DATBQU010000053.1:0-9560 GCA_036560665.1 Polyangiaceae bacterium | reverse complement strand
CACGAGCTTCAAGGTCTACTCGGGCCAGGCCGGCGCGTCGGTCCTCTCCGGCGATTTCGACGGCGACGGACTCACCGACTTCCTCGCCACCGGCGTCGCCGGCTGGACCTCGATCCCCATCGCCTTCTCCAACGGCGACGGCACCTTCAACATCCAGAACGTCGTCAACAACGGGTCGAACGCCTTCTTCGCCGCCGTCGCCAGCCAGCAGGGCGCCAAGGTCGTCGTCGGCGACTTCGACGGCGACGGCCGCGACGACCTCGCCGCCACCGGCGGCGTCCAGCCCAACGGCCAGCCCTGGGGCACGCTGCCGGTCGCGCTCTCCAACGGCGACGGGACCTTCACCGCGTCGAACCTGCCCACCACCTTCCAGACCTACTCCCAGCCGAGCGGCATGGCCGCCTACGCCGGCGACTTCGACGGGGACGGCCGCACCGACATCGCCATCCTGGGCGCGTGGCCGGCGGGGCTCGGCTCCATCCCGATCGCATACTCGAACGGCGACGGCACCTTCAACGTCTCGGTGTCCACCGACTGGAGCGCGTCCACCTTCGCCTCGGTGGCCGGACAGCAGAGCGCACGCGTCGTAGTCGGCGATTTCAACGGCGACGGGTACGACGACTTCGCGGCCACCGGCGGGCTGCAGCCGGACGGCACGCCGTGGGGGTCCATCCCGATGGCGTTCTCGGGCGGCGGCACCTTCACCTGGCACAACGCCCCGTCGACCTTCCAGACGTACTCGGGCCAGGTGGGGGTGAGGGTGGAGTCGAGCTGGAAGTGAGGCGGCGGCATCGATGCCGTCCACCCCAGTTCATCGCCCCTTCACCCGCGCACCCGCGCCACTTCCTGCTCCAGGATGCGCCGCACGATGGCGATGGCGCACGCGTAGGTGCTGTCGACGCCGAAGTAGCTCAGGCTCTTCGAGAGCAGCGACTGGCGCCGCGAGTACGGCGTGTCCGACGCGTAGTGCAGGAAGCCGAGGTCGAAGGGGGTCTTGTCGCTGAGGTGGACGATCTCGTCGCGCGGCAGCGCGTGCGGGTAGATGAGCTCGTAGACGGCGCCGAGGAAGGGGCCCGCCTCCATCTCCAGCACGGTGTACCCGCCGCGGTAGAAGGCGGTCATGTAGCGGCGGTTCTGGAGGAACGCGCTGCGGACGGTGAGCGCGCTCTGGTTGTCGAACACGCTGCCGTGCCGGAGCCAGGGCGCGACGTCGCCCGCGCTGAACGCGTTGCGGAACAGGAACGTGTTGCGCGAGTGCTCGTCGTAGCAGGCGCCCGAGAGCGAGACGTCGCCGACGCGGCTGTTGAGCGTGGCCGCCTTGCCCATCACGTAGACGCCGCGCACCTCGCCCACGCCCTGACCGAGGCGCGAGAGCAGGTAGTAGGCGGCCATGCCCAGCGGGTAGTCGATGTTGAGGATGATGGCGTCGCTCTGCCGCAGGGTCTCGAAGCCCGGGACGTGAAGGCGCGGGTCGAGGCAGGCGGGATCGAGGCGCGACAGGTCGATGAGCTGGGCGTCCACGTCGACGTGCCCCGGCGTCGAAAGGTGCGACAGCCCCGCGCGCTGCTCGAACTCCCGGACGTGCAGGATGCGCTCGGCGCTGGGGCCGTCGTGGATCCAGCCGCGCAGCAGGTAGTAGAGGATGGACGCGACGACGGCCTGATCCCCGGCGGCGAGGGCTCGCTCGACGTCGCGGGCCAGACCCTCGGGGTTGGTGCGGGTCGCCCACTGGGCGATCTCGGCGGCGTGGCAGCGGGCGTAGCCCCCCACCAGGTTGGCGATGGCGTGCGTGTTGGAGGAGACGAAGTAGACGGGGGGCCGCCGCGACGGCGCGGGGCGGAGGTAGGCCGGCTCGATGCCGCTCCACCAGCGCTGCGCGGCGCGCTGGTACTGGGAGTGCGAGGCGCCCAGCATCCGGATCTTGAGATCGAGCGGCGCGGCGGCGACGGCGCGCAGGGCGACGTCGAAGTGCTCCGCGCCGAACGCCTCGACGAGCTTCTGCATGCTCGCCTCGCCGAGGCCGAGGGCGGCGGCCACGTCGCCCCGCGTCGCCGCCTCGCCGACCGCGCGAAGCCGGCCGTGCATCTTGTTCCACTCGATCTGGTAGTCGGTCACGATGGGGACGAGATCGTCGATGTCGCTGGCGCTGGAGATGAAGACCCCCAGCGTGCCGTGCCCGTCCCAGCGCAGCGGGCGACGACGGCCGCGGGTCCTGACGATCTGCCAGGCCCGCACGTCGAACCCACCGGCCTCGAAGAGCTCGTGCGATTGCCCCAGCACCAGGCGCCTGATCTGCGGCATCTCGAGGGGCAGGCGCCCGGCGGCGTAGGCGAACGCGCTGACGTCGGGATCGGCGGAGAGGGCCCCCTCGTGGAGCGACGACGCGCTGAAGGCGTGCGCCTCCTCGAAGGCGCGCACGTCGACGTCACCCGTCGACCGAAGCAGCGACGTGTAGGTGCGGATGTAGAGGTCGATCTCGTCGGCGGGCGCGACGGGCGGCTGACGTTCCATCAGTCTCCCAGCACCTCGTCCACCAGGGCGCGCGCCTCCTCGAGGCGGCGGCGCTTGTCGTCGGAGAGGGCGGACGCCGCCGGCGTGCCGGGTGCGCGCATCTCCCTGTCGAGCTTCCGCTTGTGGAGCCAGCGACCGAGCAGGCCACGCACCGGCTCGAGGGTGAACGCGCCGCCCTCGAGCACCTCGGGCCGGTCGCGGAGCGACTCGACCAGCAGCGGGTTCGACTCCGCCCAGGCCTCCGCCAGATCGAGCGCCTCGCGCTGCGTCGCGCCGAGGTGGACGCGCGCGTCGGACGCGCGGAGCCCGTGCACGGCGAGAAAGAGCGCGAGCCCCACCGTGAGCTCCTCCACCGACAGCACCGTGGCCTGCGCCATGCGCAGCCCGCCGCACGACTTGGCCCAGACCGCCGCGCCGCCCGCCAGCAGCACGCCGAAGCCGCAGGCCACCGCGGCGAGCTCGCTCGTCGCCGCCGCCTCGTCGGGCCCGCCCGGCTCCTCGCCCGCCTCGTGCAGCACGAGCGCGCCCACGCCACGCGCCAGCGCCGTCGTCAGCACGTCGGGGTTGCCGACGTCGGTCACGGACACGAAGACACGGTAGCCGTCGTCGAGCTCCTGCAGCAGCGGGGCCGCACGGCCGCTCCCGCCGCCGGCCGTCCCGCACGCGAGCGAGCCGCAGCCTCCGGCGTGGCCCTCGGCCGGCTCGAGGAAAGCGAGCTCGACACCCAGATCCTCGGCGAGCGGCGCGTAGCCCATCATCCGGCGCAGCAGCCGGTTCACGCTCGGCGCGTCGACCCGGAACTCGTCGGGAAAGAACGCCCCCGTCGGCTGGACCAGCGCGGGCGCGCCGATGGCCTCGCCGTGCGTGGCGCGCAGTCGCGCGTAGGTCCGGACGATCCAGCGGAGCGCGTCCTCGGCGGGCAGATCCATCGTCATGGCAATGTAGCACCGACGTGTCTTGATCCGCCCGCGCGCGGGTCTAGCCTGGAGGCCAGGCAAGCAGCGGGGAGGTGCGGTGGGCACGGCCAGAGACGAGACGCGCGGTCCGGCGAAGCCGCCCACGATGCTGGAGCAGCGCGCGATGCTCGACTCGGACCCCGGCCGGGGGAACGACGAGCTCCCCGAGCCTTCGTCCCGCGCTCCCGCGCTCGTCCCGGGGCAGGCGCTGGTCACGGTGTGCGGCGTGCCGCTCGAGGACGGCGAGCGCGTGGTCTTCTTCGCCTTGCCCAGGCACACGCGCCAGAAGCTCGTCTACGTGCTGCTGGGGGTGCTGCTGGCGCCGCTCGTCGTCGGCCTCGCCTTCATCGCCTACGGGCTGATGTACGAGCGCTGGAACCTGCGCTTCGTGGCCATCACCAACCGCCGCATCGTCGTCCAGCGGGGCGCCAGGAGCGCCCGCTGGCTGCGGCTGGAGGACGTGCTCGAGGTGCGCGCCAGGCGCGAGGCGCCGGCCGGCGCGATCGCCACCATGGCGACGCCGCTGCCGGGGGGCAGCTCGGGCGAGAGGACGGATCCGCGGCACTGGGCGAACGCCCGCGCCATCGTGGTGCACGGGCGCGGAGGCGCGCTCTCCATCGACGAGAGCGTCGCTCCGGAGCTGGTGGGGCCGGCCATCGCCAACGCGGTGTGGACGGAAGGGTACGTCGAGCGCATGCCGACGGCGCACTACCCCTCGTGATCACGCTGGCGACGTTCAACGTCCTCGACCTGCTCGAGCCGTCCGACGAGCGCGAGCGCGCCATCCTCCCGGCCAAGCTCGACGCTCTGGCGCGCACGTTGCGGCGCATCGACGCGGACGTGGTCGGGCTCCAGGAGGTGGGGCCGCCCGCGCTGCTCGACGCCGTGCTCGAGCGGCTTCCGCGACTCGGCGGGTGGGGTGGGCTGGGGGGACGGGCAGGAGGGTACCTGGAGCCGGTCGTGGGCACGCCGGACGCGCGAGGCATCCGGAACGTGCTGCTGTCCCGCCTGCCTCTGCTTCATGCGCAGGTCCACACCGCGGAGTCGCTGCCGTTCCCCGCGTTCCGCCAGGGCGACCCTCCGCCCTTCGGCGCGCGCATCCCCCTGCGGCGAGGGGTCGTCCACGCGCGGGTCGACGCGCCGGCCTTCGGCCCCCTCGACGTGCTGGTGGTCCACTTCAAGTCGCCCCACCCGGTGCCCCTGCGGGACGCCGCCGGGGTCGAGCTGCCCGCCACCACGGCGCGCGCCAGGGCCGAAGCCGGCCTGCGGAGCATCGTCTGGCGCGCGGCCGAGGCGCTGCACGTGCGCGGGCTGGTCGACGACGTGCTCGCCGGCGAGCCGCCGCCCGAGGTCGTCGTCATGGGGGACATGAACGACGTGCCCGACTCGCCGGTGCTGCGCGCGCTGCGAGGCGAGGGCGAGCGCGGGCGAGGCGACGCGGCCGAGCTCTTCGATTGTGCCGCGGGAATCGAGCCGGCGCGGCGCTTCAGCATCGTGCACGGAGGCCGCCGGGTGCAGATCGATCACCTCCTCGCCACCGCGGGCCTGCACGCCCGCCTGGCGGGCGCGGGGTTCGAGAACGGAGAGCTCCGCGAGGTGCTCGAGCTGCCCTCCGCCGTCTCGGATCACGCGGCGCTGGTCACCCGCTTCGGGTAAGCTGCGAG
This sequence comes from Polyangiaceae bacterium, assembly GCA_036560665.1. Taxonomy (GTDB): domain Bacteria; phylum Myxococcota_A; class Polyangia; order Polyangiales; family Polyangiaceae; genus Palsa-1150. Next base: position 4,429 of record DATBQU010000053.1, on the reverse strand, counting down.
CTCGAATGCGTCACGCCGTCGTCGTCGCGCCGCTGCGCTTCGCGCTGCCGACGCAGGGGAGCATGTTCTCGGCCGCCGAGCCGGTGGGCCCGCTCAGCGCGGCGCTCGCGCGCGGCGGACACCGCCTGCTGGTCGTGCCCACCACGGCCGAGCTGGAGACGGACTTCGAGCGCGCGCTCGGCGGCCTGGGCACCGCCGACGACGTGCTCGTCTACGTCGCGGCGGCGACGACCACCCGCACCGATCGCGTCACGCTGCGCCTCGGCGGAGACGCCGGCCCGACCCTCCCGCTGCGCTCGCTGAGCGACGCCGTGATCGTGCGCGAGCCGTCGGGGGTGCTCTTCGTGGTCGAGGCCTGCCACGACGGCGACCCCGACGATCCCATGCTCGCCGCCGAGCACGTGGACGCGATCGTCCGCGCGCTCGATGCGCGGGCGCGAGGCTTCGGCGTGCTGGTCGGGGTGCGGCCCGAGCCACGCGAGCAGCGAGACGGCGGCCCCTGGCCCTTCACCCGGCAGGTGCTCGCCACCCTCGACGATCCGCAGTCGCGCGACGATCGGGGCGCCGCGCCGATGTCGCTGGTCTACGAACGCCTGCGCGCCGCCCAGTCGATCGGCGCGGGGCAGGCGGCGGTCCAGAGCTTCGCCTACGTGCGCGGGCGGGCGGAGTTCCTCCTGGTCGAGCCGCCGGACGTCGTCCACTTCGCCGCGTCGCTGCGCAGCGCCCCGCCTCCGGCGACCGTCACCCCTTCCCCGTCCATCGCGCTCGCCGCCACGCCCTATCGCGCGCCCGAGCCGTCCCTGCCGCCCCTCGAGCCGTTGCTCGATCTGGCCGACGGCGCGCGGACGCGCGGCTCGTGGGAGGAGGCGCTCGCCGGTTACAAGGCCGCGCTCATGGTGGCGCCCCAGGCCGACGGGCCGGTGCGGGCGTCGATCTACGCGCGCATCGGCGAGGTGAAGCGCACGCAAGGCAAGGCCCGCGAGGCAGAGCTCAACTTCGAGAAGGCGCTGGGGGCCGACCCCAAGCACCGGGCCGCGCTCGACGCGCTGGTGGAGCTGGCGTCGGAGGCCAGGGAGACCAAGCGCGTCATCGAGTGGCGCCGCAAGCGGCTGCGCGCGTCGGATGGCCCCGACCAGCGGATCGCCGAGCTGCTCGCCATCGCCCGCGCCCACTCCGACGAGCTGCGCGACCCGCGCGCGGCGGCGGAGGCCCTCGAGGAGGCGCACGCCATCGATCCGCGCGATCGCCTGGTGGTCGAGTCGTTGCGTGCGGCGTACGAGAAGCTCCACCGCTGGCCGCGCGTGGTCGAGGTGCTCTCCGAGCTGGCGGACATCACCGAGGATCCCGGCGAGCGCGGCGCGCTGCGCTACGCGGCGGCGGACGTGGCGCTGGGCCGGCTGCGCGACGAGGAGCGCGGGCTGGGGCTGCTCGATCGCGCGCTCGACGACGACCCGACGCACGACAAGGCGTTGCACGCGCTGGTCGCGGTGCGCAGCTCGCGCGGCGAGTGGGGCGCGCTCGACGCGGCCTACACGCGGCTGGTCGATCGCTTCGCCCGGCTGGGCGACGTGGAGCGCGCCTGGGACGCTTGCCGCAAGCTGGGCGCGCTCCGGCGCGACAAGACGCGCGACGTGCCCGGGGCCGTCGAGGCCTTCACCGGCGCGGTGAGCTGCAAGCCCGGAGACGTCGATTCCCGGGCGATGCTGGCCGACATGCACCTGGCGCGAGGCGACGAGGCGCAGGCGGTGACGGAGTTCGAGCGCATCGCCCAGCACGCCCCGACGCGGGCCAGCACCTACGCGCGTCTGTTCGTGCTCCACCAGCGCGCCGGACGGATCGACCGGGCCTGGCTGGCCGGCGTCGCGCTCGAGGAGCTGGGCGCGGCCGACATGGACCAGCAGCTCGTGGTCGATCAGTATCGCCCCGACGGGCCCATCCGCCCCTCACGCTCGCTCGACGACGTGGCGTGGGACGAGCTCCTCCGCGCCCCCGGCGCCGACGACGTCGTGGCCGATGTGCTGCGCGCCATCGTCGACGCGGCGACGGCGGCGCGGGTGGACGAGCTGCGCGACGCCCGCAAGCTGGTGACGCTCGACCCCGCGCGCCGCCAGAACGCGTCGAGCACCGTGTCGGCCGTGCGCTCGTTCCAGTGGGCGGCGCAGGTGCTGGGGATGGAGGCGCCGGACCTCTACGTGATGGACGACGTGCCGGGAGGGATCGCCGCGGCGCAGGTGGCCAGCCCCTCCACCGCGCTGGGGCCCGACGTGCTGCGCGGGTTGACGGCCAAGGATCTGGCATTCCTGGCGGGGCGCCACCTCACCTACTACCGGCGGGAGCACTACGCGCTGGTGCACTACCCCACGCTCAACGAGCTGTCGGCGCTCTTCCTCGGCGCGGTCAAGCTCGCCATGCCCGAGCTGCCCGTGCCCGCGCACCTCGGCGAGGCCATCGCGCGCCGGCGCAAGGTCCTGGCGCGCCACGTGGGGGGCGAGGCCAAGAAACAGCTCGCGGCGGCCGTGAAGCGCCTCGACGCCCGCGACGGGCGCGTGGATCTGGCCGCGTGGATCAAGAGCGTCGAGCTGACCGCGCAGCGCGCGGGGTTGCTGCTGTGCGGCGATCTGCGCGTGGCCATGACGCGGATGCGGGCCGAGACGCGCGCGATCGCGGACCTCTCGCTCGAGCAGAAGCGCGGCGACCTGCTGGCGTACTGCGCGTCCGAGAGGCTGGCCCGGGCCCGGACCACGCTGAGCGTGGACGCCCGCACCAGCGTGCGCCCCCCGCCGGTGAGCGAGCGGCAGGCGGGCTAGCGGGCCAGCGGGCCAGCGGGGTGGCGGCTACGGAGCCGCGCGCGCGACGTGGCCGTCGGCGCAGCGCCAGCCCTGCGGCAGGCGGGTCTTGTCGTCGCACGTGGCGGTATCCGTGTGGAGCGCCTGCGCGAGCGCGGTCTGATCGAGGTCGGCTCCCGAGAGGTTGGCGCCGTCGAAGGAGGCGCCCTCCACCACGGCGGCCCACAGATGGGTGCCCGTCAGCTGCGCGCGCGACAGGTCCGCGCCGCGCAGGTCGGCGCCGTTCAGGTCGAGCCCCGACAGATCGACCCCCACCAGGGACATGCCGCGGAAGTCGCGCCCCAGGCGGACGATCTCGTCGATGGCAGCGCGCCGTGCGCCTTCGTCGCCGTGCATCTGGCGGTTGGCGACCATGCGGTACGGCAGCGCCAGCGGATCGAGCACGATCGCGACCAGCGCCAGCGAAAGGGCCAGCGCGATCCGCCCGAGCCCCGGCCGCCTGGGGAGGGGGGGAAGGATCCAGGTGACGAGCGCCGCGCCGAGCGGCACGGCGACGGCGAGGGCGCCGCGCACGGAGCCCGCGCTGCCGCCGAGCAGGAACGCCGCCGGCACCGAGAGCGCGAGGAGGACGAAGCCAACCAGGGCCGGCTTGCGCGTCGTCGTCCACGCGGCCGCCGCAGACGACAGCGCCTGCTCCACGCCGGTGGGGGCAGCGGCGGCCTCCGCCTTGCTCCGGTGCTCGCGCGCCGCGCGCGCCTCCGGCGACACCGGCGGCGAGACGGGCTGCGCGACCTGCTCCGACGGAAGCTGCTCGACGGCGGCGACCAGGGCCGCCGCGAGCTCCGCCGCGCTGCCGTAGCGGGACTTCGCCAGCGGCGTCACGCAGTGGCTCAGGATCTCCGTCACCGGGGGCGCGTCGTCGCCCGCGGTGAGCTCCTGGAGAAGCCGCCCCGCGGAATAGACGTCGCTCCTGGCGTCGGGCTCCTCGCCCTTCTTCACCTCCGGCGAGGCGAACTCCAGGTACGGCAGGGCGTCCTTCTCGCTGCGCTCCGCGAGGGCGTGCACCGAGACCATCGCCGCCTCGCCGAGCACCGGCTCCAGATCGTCGTCGAGCAGGACGTTGCTCGCGCACAGGCACCCGTGGGTCAGCCCGACGTCGTGCAGCGACTGGAGCGACTGCGCGATCTTGCGCACGAACTCGAGCCTGCGCCGGAGCGGCCAGCGCAGCGCCGACAGATCGGAGGCGGTCCCCGTCGTCCACAGGTCGGACACGAACGCGTCCCGCGACGGGGCCACGCCGCGCATGCGGAGCACGCCCCGGAGCGAGTCCGCGGCGGCCAGCCGATCGTCGGCCGCGCGGGCGAACCGCTCTCGCTCGGGCGCCGTCGCCGACTCGGCGATCACCGCCAGCGCCACGGCCTTGCCGTCCTCGGCGCGCGCGCGCCACGTGCGCCACAGCGGGCGCGGCGCCATCGCCCCCAGGATGTGGACCCCGAGCTCCTTGGCGGCGCGGGTCTCCGAGGCGCCCTCCCCGGTCTTGGCGCGAGGCTGCACGACGGCGTGCCCGAAGAGCGCCTCCATCCCGTCCACAGACCGCTGCGACTTCCTTTCCGCCAAGCTCGATCCTCCTACCCCTGCTTGCT
>DATBQU010000052.1:0-8099 GCA_036560665.1 Polyangiaceae bacterium | reverse complement strand
CCTCCACCGTTCGATGCGCCGGCGTGACCGTCGGGTGTGTCTCCGGTGTTTCCCGTGACGCGAAGGGTGACGCGTCCCGCTCGAGTGATCCCCGGGGGTGTCGGGTACCTACCGCGCCGCCGGCGGCGTAACCTGCGTCGCTCCGCTGGAGACCACCATCGATGGACCGACGCATGTTCCTCGCCCTGGGCGCCTCGGGCGCCGCTCTCGCCGCCTCGAACGGCTGCGTCCCCGCCATGCCGGCCTCTCCGACCGCCACGCCCGCCGGTCTTCGTTCCCGGCCCCACGCCGACCTGGAAGAGGCCAGCGTCGCCGACCTCTCCGCGCGCATGACCCGCGGCGAGCTCACGTCCCGTGACCTCGTCGCCCGTTACATCGCGCGCATCGACGCCCTCGATCGCTCCGGCCCCGCGCTGCGGTCCGTCCTCGAGACCAACCCCGACGCGCTCGCCATCGCCGCGCAGCTCGACGCCGAGCGGAGGGTGAAGGGAGCGCGCGGGCCGCTGCACGGCATCCCCGTCCTCCTCAAGGACAACATCGACACCGGCGACCGCATGCAGACCACCGCTGGCTCCCTCGCCCTGGCCGGCTCCCCCGCCCCGCGCGACGCGCACCTCGTCACGCGCCTCCGCGCCGCCGGCGCCGTCGTCCTCGGCAAGACCAACCTCAGCGAGTGGGCGAACATCCGCGACGCCCACTCCACCAGCGGCTGGAGCGCGCGCGGCGGTCTCACCCGCAACCCCTACGCCCTCGACCGCAACACCAGCGGGTCGAGCTCCGGCTCCGCGGCAGCGGTGGCCGCCAGCCTCTGCGCGGTCGCCGTCGGAACCGAGACCGACGGCTCCATCATGAGCCCGTCGCAGATCCAGGGGCTGGTCGGCCTCAAGCCCACCGTCGGCCTGGTCAGCCGCGCCGGCATCATCCCCATCTCGCACACCCAGGACACCGCGGGTCCCATGGCGCGCAGCGTGGCTGACGCGGCGATCCTCCTCGGCGTCCTCGCCGGCGTCGATCCGCACGACCCCGCCACCACCGGCGCGCGCGCCGCGACCGACTACACGGCGTCGCTCGATCGAAGCGCCGCCCGCGGCAAGCGCCTGGGCGTGCTGCGCCCCTCGTGGATGGGGCCCACCGTGAAGCCCAGCTTCGAAGCCGCGCTCGATGCGCTGAGGCAGCTCGGCGCCGTCCTCGTCGACGTCGAGGCTCCCAAGGCCGACACCGAGGAGGCGGAGCTCACCGTGCTCCTCACCGAGCTCAAGGCGGATCTCGCCATCTACCTCGCCGCGCGCGGCCACCCCACCCTACGGACCCTCGACGACGTCGTTCGCTTCAACAGCGCCCATGCCCGGGAAGAGCTCGCCGTCTTCGGGCAGGAGCTGTTCGAGAAGGCCCTCGCCAAGGGCAACCTCGACTCGCCCGAATACAAGCAGGCACTCGCCACCTGCCGGCGCCTCTCCCGCGACGAGGGCCTGGACGCCCTGCTCGCGACGCACACCCTCGACGCGCTCGTCACCCCCACCGGCGGCCCGGCCTGGCTGACGGACGTCGTCAACGGCGACTCCTTCACCGGAGCGGGCTACGGCCTCGCCGCCGTCGCCGGCTATCCGAGCATCACCGTCCCCTGCGGCGCCGCCCACGGCCTGCCCGTCGGCCTCTGCTTGATGGCCGCGGCCTGGTCGGAGCCGACCCTCCTCGCCCTCGCCTTCGCGTTCGAGCAGGAGACCCGGCACCGCACCCCGCCGACCTACGCCGAGACCGTACGTTTCTAGCGCAGCGACGCCTCGAGCTGGGCCTTCGCCAGGGCATCGGCGGCCGCCGCGCTCTCGAAGTCGGCACCGCCCTTGGCTGCCTTCGACGGACGTGCGATCGGCCCGCCCGCGTTCGGCGGCGTCACGTTGGCGAGCCAGCCGCTCGAGGGCGACGACTCCTGCGCGACAGGCGCCGCGGGCGGCGCTGCCGCGCGCTTCGGCGCGCGAACCGGGGCGGCATAGGCCACCGGGGCCGGCTTCGGCGGCGTCGGACGCGCGGCCGACGACGGATCCGCGCCGGAGATGCTGGCCGTCCTGGCCTCGGCCTTGGGGGCGGGAGGCGCCGTGTTGACCACGATCGGCGCCGAGACCGTCGACTCGCCGGCCACCAGGCACGCGCCCTGCGCCGGGTTCTGATCCGTACCGAGCGGCGCCGTCTTGTGCGCGGTGTCCACGAACGACGGCAGCACCGCGGCCTGCGCGGGGGCGCCGTTCGCGTGCGCCACGGAGGCGTGCGAGGGATCGACGAAGCTCGCCGTCGCGTCGATGATCGCGTCGGCGTCGCCGCGCGCCACCACCGCCGTGATGAGGCCGACGATCGCGCCGAGCGCCATCAGCCCCGCCGCCCACGACATGCTGGAGCGGGCGCGCACGACGCGCGTCTTGGCCGTGATCACCGACGAGGGCGGATCGCCCGGCGGCTCGGAGGCAGCCGCCTTGCGTGCGTCGCTTCCACCCGGTGCGTTCACGGCTGCGGTGACCGGCATCCCCGGCTTGAACGGCATGTAGGGCGTCGGCATCATCGCCGGCGGACGCGCCGAGGGCGGCCTGGGCGCGGGCGCGGGCGGCGCCTGCGAAGCCGGCTTCGTGCTCGCCGGCGGCATCGTGCTCATCGGGCGGAGCATGGTGCGGTCTTCCTCGTCGATGCGCGGGCGCACCGAGCCACGCAGGCTCTGGGCAGGGCGCTCCGCCGCGGGCCGGTCGGACGACCGCTGCGAGCGCACCAGGCCGCGCAGGTTCATGTCCGGCGTGCGTGCCGCCTTGGCGATGACCGGCGTCTGCACCGGTGTCGTCGGACGCGGCGGGAGCATCGAGCGCGTCGACCCCGTGAAGAGCTGGGTCCGCTCCTCGTCGTCCACCTCGCGCTCGAAGACGCGCGGGCGCTCGGTCCTGCCGGAGCGCTTCGAGGAGGGCGAGGAGTGCACCACCTCGTAGTCACCGGTCCGGATGACTTCGGAGGGCTCGAGGTTCCGCGGCGGGCGCTTGGAAGACGGCAGCATGCCTCGACGCACTGCACGACATGAGCCACCGGAGCGCGTCCGTCGCTTCTTGGAGCTTCGGTAGTAGTATCGAGCTCTTGGCGTCCACCACGGGCCATGACGAGAGGCCCCGGAACCCCTGGTTGCTCCCCGCTGTCCTCCCGGGTGGGGGTCGGCCGATCCACTGACCTCGATGTAGGGGCAGGTGCTTGGGAAAACGTTTTGGCTTCGCGGGCGTAGGATGGCTGACGGACGATTGCGACGCGTCCAACGGTTGAGAAGAGAGCGCCATGGCCGAGCCCAGTCGATTCCACCCCCTGTTCGAGCGCTGGGCGCGGAGCGTCCGCAGCCGTCTGCTCGCGCGACGCGTGCTCACCGGTCTGGCCGTCGGCCTGGCGCTCGCGGTCATCCCGGCCCTCGTGGCGTGGAAGACGCGGCACGGCGCGCTGCGACCCCTGTGCGCCGTGGGGGGGCTGGTGGGCGCGGTGGCGGGCGTCGTGATCGCGCGACGCAAGCGCTGGAGCGACGTCGACGTCGCCCTGTGGCTCGACGATCGGCTGGACACCGAAGAGGCGATCACCACGGCGGTCGAGCTCCGCAACCAGGCCGAGGACGACGAGGAGGCGCGCGCCGTCGTGGTGTCCACCGCCGCGACCGCGCTCGCGGGGGCCGACGGCAAGCGGGCGCGTCCCACCATCCTGCGCCCGCTGCATGCGCTGGCCCCGCTGGCCGTCGCCGCGCTCGTCTTCGTCGCGCGCTCGCCGCTGCCGGTGGCGCCCGTGGTGGCGCAGGCGCCGGGCGAGGCCATGGTGCAGATCACGCAGGTCGAGGGGCTGAAGAGGGTGGCGCAGCTCGGGCAGGCCAGCGCGCGCGACGACGCGCAGCGCGACCGCCTGGAGAAGATCGCCAAGGACGCCGACAAGCTGAAGGCGGACCTGGAGAAGGGCCTCGAGAAGCGCGAGGCGCTCGACCGCATCGCCAAGCTGCGCGACCAGATCGCCGCCGAGCGGCTCACGCTGGGCGAGGGCGAGAAGCGCGCGGGGCTCGAGGCCGCCGTGTCCAAGCTCGAGCAGAACGACGCCACCAAGGAGGCCGCCAAGGCGCTCGGCGATCACGACCTCGAGAAGATGGACAAGGAGATGGAGCGCCTGGCCAACGCACGCGAGAAGCGGGACCGCGAGTCGGCCAAGAAGGCGCTGGAGGACGCGGCGGCGGCGGCGAAGGCCAACGGCGCGCCGGACGTCGGCAAGGCGCTCGAGCAAGAGAAGAAGGCCATGGAGGAGCGCGAGAAGCGCGCCGAGGCGCTGCGCGATCTCGAGAAGGCCATGGAGGGCTCGGGCCTGGCCAGCCCGGAGCAGAAGAGCGAGGCGGAGTCGCTCGACCGCACGGGGACCGACGAGGCGGCGAAGAAGCTGGCCGACTCGATGGGCAAGGCGCTGGAGAAGCTGACGCCGGAGGAGCGCAAGAAGCTGGCGGAGAAGCTCAAGGAGCAGGCCAGCAAGGGCGGCACGCAGAGCAGCCCGCAGGATCTCAAGGACCTGGCCGACGATCTGTCGACGCCCGAGGGACAGAAGAAGCTCGAGGACGAGCTGAAGGACATGGCCAACCAGGACGACGAGTCGCCCGAGTCCAAGCAGCAGAAGGATCTCGACGACGCCGAGCAGGGCGCCGACGGGACGGAGGGCGAGATCAACGGGCAGAAGCCGGGAGAGGGCCAGCAGCCGGGCCAAGGCCAGAGCCCCGGGCAGGGTCAAGGACAGGGACTGGGACAGCAGCCCGGCGAGAACGGCGGACCGGGCAACGGTCACGGCGGCAAGACGCCGATCCCTCTGCCGGGTGAGGGCCCGGGACAGGGGCAGGGTCAGGGCAACGATGGGCCGGGCGGACCGGGGAGCCACCACGACACGGGTACCGGCCCGCACAACGGACAGACCGGAGAGGTGGGCGCGGGCACGATGCGGAGCCGTTCACACGGACGGATGAACCGCGCGCCCGGCATGCCCGGCACGACCACCGGCTGGAACCCGGGCAAGTCCGGCGGGACCGCCAACGTGCAGGGCACGGGCGCGCTCGGCACGGCGGGCCCCAGCGAGATCGACGGCGTCGACCACAGCGAAGTACCCGAGGAATACCGAGAGCAGGTCCGGCAGTACTTCCAACCGTGATGACAGCGCGTTCTGCGAGGACGAGGACAGGATGACGAACGAATTCGAGGGGCGCCTCCAGCAGGCCCGCGATGCGATCGCGCGGCTGCGCGAGGCGATCGGACGGGTGATCGTCGGGCAGGGCGAGGTCGTCGACGAGGTCATGTGGGGGCTGGCCGCCGGCGGGCACGTCTTGCTCGAGGGCGCGCCGGGCCTGGGCAAGACGCTGCTGGTGCGCACGCTCTCGCAGTGCCTCGATCTGCGCTTCTCGCGCATCCAGTTCACGCCGGACCTGATGCCGAGCGACGTGGTGGGGACCAACGTCCTGGTGATGGACGCGGCGCAGCGCGCGGCGGGCTCGATGTTCCAGGTGCAGAAGGGCCCGATCTTCGGGCAGATCGTGCTGGCCGACGAGATCAACCGCGCCACCCCCAAGACACAGAGCGCGCTGCTCGAGGCCATGGCCGAGCACGCGGTGACCATCGCCGGCCAGCGGCACGTCCTGGAAGAGCCGTTCTTCGTGCTGGCCACGGAGAACCCCATCGAGATGGAGGGGACGTACCCCTTGCCCGAGGCGCAGCTGGATCGCTTCCTGCTCAAGGTGGTGATCCCCAACCCGACGGAGGACGAGCTGTGCGAGGTGCTGGTGCGCACCACGGGTCGCGCGCCGGGGGCGGCGCCCCGCGTCCTCGACCGCGACGGCGTGCTGGCGCTGCGCGAGATGTGCCGCGACGTGGCGGTGGCCGAGCCGGTGCTGCGCTTCGCCGCCAGGCTGGTGCGCGCGAGCGATCCCTCCGCCCGGGAGGCGCCGGAGACCGTCCGGCGAGCGCTGCGCTACGGCGCCGGAGTCCGCGGCGCGCAGTCGCTGGTGCTGGCCGCCAAGGCGATGGCGCTGTGCGAGGGTCGTGCGAACATCTCCTTCGACGACGTGAAGCGGGTGGCCAAGCCCGCGCTGCGGCACCGCCTCATCCGCTCCTTCGAGGGCGAGGCCGAGGGGACGACGACGGACACCGTCATCGACGCGCTGCTGGGGACGGTGGCGACCCGCCCCGCGGGCGTGGAAGCAGAGCGCCCTCGCGGGGAGGCTCGGGGGGCATGACCACCAGGCACGCGCTGGCCGTCGCGGCGCTCTTCTTCACCGGGCTCGCGGCGGGCGACGTGCAAGGCGACGTCACGCCCACGCCTCCCCCACCGACCAGCGCCAGCGGCGGGCCGCCGGGCACGCCCCCATCGCACGTGTCGGTGAGCGCGTCGCCGATCTTCGGCTCGGACGCGGCGGCGGGCGACGGCTGGCTCGAGGTGGTGGTGCGCGTCGACAACGCGGGAGTGATCTCCGAGAAGGGCACCATCGAGCTGGCGAGCACCTACGGCGGTTATTACACGGGGTCGTCGGAGGCCGCGTTCATCGCGCGGGCACCGTTCAACGTCCAGCCTCGCAGCGAGGCGGTCATCCGCGTCCCCGTCCGCGGGATGACCTACTCGGTGCCCACCGTCACCGTCACCGCCCGGGCCGACGGCGGCGCCAAGCTCGCCGAGACGACGGTGTCGTTCGGGACGTCGGTCGCTCCTCTTCTGGTGGACGTCGACGAGCCGTCGCGCATCTCCATCGTGATGCGCGGCTGGCCGATGTCGCCTTCCTGGCGGCCGCCCTCGACGCCCTACGTCTCGCCTGGCACGACGGCAGCGCTGACGGTGGGTTCTCCCGCCGTCGATGCGACGACGGGGGACGTCGTGTTGCCCGAGCACGCGGCGGCGTACGCCGCGGCGACCGTCGTGATCCTGCCCTCGGATCGCCTCGCCCGCCTGCAGGGCCTCGAGCTCGACGCCCTGGTGGGGTGGGTGCTCGCCGGCGGTACCATCGCCGTCTTCCCGACCCGGCCGGAGGACCTACGCACCGGCGTGCTGACCACGCTGACGGGCGGGGTCATCACCACGACGGCGCCTCCTCCGGTGATGATGACGCTGCCGGCTGCGACTCGCACGGGCGGGGTCCCGTCGTTCGGCGCGCCTCCCACGCTGCCGCCCGCGCCGTCTCCGTGGGCTCCGTCGCCGGCCGCTGGCGGCGACGCGGGCGCGACGCCCATCGGATGGTTCGTCCCCGTCCGGACCACGCCCTTCGGTGGCGGGACGCTGGTGGGCCCCTCGGCGCCCCTGCGGCCGCGGCTGGTGGGCTTCTCCGGCGGGAACCTGCTGCCGAGCGAGTACGGCGCCACGGCCGCCTACGGGCTGGGGCAGGTCCATGTGCTCGGCTTCGATCCCACGACGTCTCCGGCGCTGGAGGACGGCTGGACGCACGGTCGGTTGCTCGACATGCTCGGCGACGCGTGGGACCGGCACGCGCTGGTCGCCTTCCCGCACGGCGGTGGAGTGCAGCGTGCGACGAACCTCTACGAGGTGCACCGCGCGCTCGACCCCAACGAGAACTTCCGTCCGGCGCTGGGCATCGCCGCCATCCTGCTCGTCCTCTACTCGATCGCCGCCGGCCCGCTGACCTTCATCCGCGCACACAGGCGGGGGCGCCCGCTGGATCCGCTGGTGTGGGCGCCGGTGGCGAGCGCCGGCTGCTTCGCGCTCATCGTGGTGGTGGGTCTCGCCGGCAAGGGCTGGAGCGGGCGCGCCCGGCACGTCGAGCTGGTCGAGGCCGGGGCCGGGATGTCGCGCGGCAGCGTGCGGCGCTTCCGGGGCTTCTTCGCCAGCCAGACGCGCGCCATGCGCGTGCGCGCGTCCGAGCCCGGGAGCGTGCTGGAGGTCCTGGCCACCGACTCGCGCGACCAAGGCGACGCCGTGCTGCGGCTGGACAAGGACGGGGCGTCGCTGGAGAACCTCACCAGCCTGCCCTGGCAGACGGTGGTGGTGAGCGAGGACGGATTCACCGACCTGGGCGGCGGGATCGCCGTGCGCGAGAAGACGGACGGGAGCGTCGTCGTGTCCAACCACACCGGGCGCAA
>DATBQU010000051.1:0-4921 GCA_036560665.1 Polyangiaceae bacterium | reverse complement strand
TGAAGCGCCGTGACGTAGCTGCTGCACACGCCGCCGGTGCCGTCAGCCGACTTGGTGCAGGCATCGTAGGACGTCTGATCGGTGCACGCGCCGCACGCGGCCGAGTCGCACTGGATTGCAGGCTCGAGCTTCTGGGCGCAGGCGGGACCGTTGGTCGGATCCTTGATCGCGATGCAACCGGGGGAGTTGATGCCGGTGATCGACTTGCCGGTGGAGTCGAGAAGGAGCGCGCCGCTGTTCGGCGTCGTGCCGCCGGCCAGGCAGCCGAGGCAACCCTGGTTGTTCGTGTCTTGCTGCCAGGCGCTGCAGGCGGTCGACGAGCCAGTGCTCGAAGCGCAGGCCGCAACGAAGCCGGAGATCTGCGTCGCCGAGCAGGCGTTGAGCGACTGCGCGACCTGGACGTACGGCGGGACCGTGCCCGGGTTGGCCGGCGTGCATGTTCCGCTGTCCCCGCCTCCGCTTCCGCCGCTCGATCCGCCGCTGCTTCCACCGCTCGACCCGCCGCTGCTGCCTCCGCTGGAGCCGCCGCTCGATCCGCCGCTGCTGCCCCCGCTGCTTCCGCCGCTGGAGCCGCCGCTGCTGCTCCCGCTGTCGGCGTGCGAGACGCCGCCGTCGTCACCGAAGTTGGTGGTGGTGGTGCTGGAGCAACCGGTCCCGTAGATGGCGGCGGGCAACGCGACTGCGCTGAAGATGCTGATGACACGGATGAGATTCACGGCGGTCCTCCCTAGGCAACTGGCGCGCGCAGACGCGTCGCAAGTCGCGTTCGCATAGCAGCCGCGACCGAGGCGAGTCAATGTAAGCCCCCCGCGATTTCCCGGGATGGCCGCAGGCTTGCGCCGCGAAGCGTCAGGCGAGGCTGCGGGCGATCCAGCTGACGAGATCATCTACCGCGACGCTGGAACCGGCGGCGCTCGCGCGCTTGCGCAGGGCGAGGAGGCTCGAGGCGCAGGCGGTGACGACCCGGCCGCCGCCTTCGCGGAGGTGGGCGCCGAGGCGCGCGTCGGCGATGCCGCGGGCGACCTCGGGCATGGTCGAGGGCAGCAGGCCTCCGGCGCCGGAGCAGACGGCGTGCTCGCGGCGATCGGCGAACTCGTCGGGGGCGCGGCCGAGGGCGCGGCCGAGGATCGCGCGGGGGGCGTCGTAGACGCCCAGGCCGCGACCGAGCTGACAGGGGTCGTGCCAGCGGACGGGGGCCGCGGCGACGTCGTCGCTCCCCTCCACGCCTGCGCCGGGCATTCGCGGGAGCCGCGAGAGCTGCGCGAGCGCGCGACCGGCCCGCTCGACGAGGAGCTCGACGGGCACGGGCAGCTCGACGCCCACGTCGCGGTAGCGGTGACGGAGCGCGAGGGCGCAGCCGGGATCGACGACGGTGACGCGGGCGCGGCCCTCGAGCGACTGCGCGACGGCGCGGGCGTGGCGGGTGAAGCCGTCGCTGTCGCCGGCGAGGCGGAGCGGCAGGCCGCAGCAGGCCTCGACCAGCGCGACCGGCTCGCCCGAGAGCGCGGTGGCGGCGTCGACGGCGTCGCGGGCCTCGCGCGGGGCGCCGCGCAGGTAGCCGCAGCCGACGAGGAGCGCCTCTTTCGCGTCGGCCCGGACGCGCGGGTGGGACGCGAGCTCGCGCGCGGCGATGCGCGTGTCGACGTCGTGGCGGGCGAAGCGCTGGAGCACGCGCTTCGCCCCGGCGGGCGCGACGTCGTGGCGCGCGAGGGCGTCGCGGGCGTCGAGAAGCGTGGCGGCGACGGGGTTCTCGTGATCGCAGGCCTCGCGGCAGGCGAAGCACCCGGTGCACGCCCAGGCCGGCGCGGCGTGCGAGTCGTCGAGCGGGACGTCGCCGTGGGCGGTCATCCAGGCCAGGCTCATCTTGCCCCACGGCGTGATGGTCTCGCGCGGCTCGGCGTTGGAGACGGGGCAGGCGCTGCGACACAGCTTGGGGCAGAAGACGCACTTCTCGAGCGCCGCGCGCCGCGGCTCGAGCAGCGGGAGCGTCCGCATCGGTCGCAGGCCGGGGCGCGGCATGGGAAGGGCGACGGTAGCATGACGATCGACGCGAGCTGCTTGCGCTCGCGTGAGCGTCGGCACATGGCTTCGGCGCGGGCGCGGGCGCGGGCGCGGGCGCGGGCGCGGGCGCGGGCGCTGAGGCGAACCGACCTGTGGCTTGCTCGGGCTTTCGATCGTGGCGCCGTGCTCGGTCGCGTCAAGGTCGCTTCGCGCCGCTGCTTCGCAGCGGTGCTCCGCGGCCTGTCGGCCGCTACGCAACCTTGACTCGACCTGCGCTCGGCGCCGTGCGGGCTTCGCCTCGCGAGCGCGGGGCGAAAGGGAGACGACGATGCTCAGGATTTACACGACGACGATCGATGTGTTGCGGGCGCTGAGGCCCGTGGTGGCGGCGATCGAGCTGCACGACCGGGATCTCGCGCGCCAGCTGAGAAGGGCGTCGAGCAGCGTCGCGCTCAACATGCAGGAGGGCAGCGGGTCGAGCGGTGGGACGAGAAGGGAGCGGTACCGCAACGCGCTCGGTTCGGCGCGGGAAACCGGGGCGTGTCTCGATGTGGCGATGGCGCTCGGATACGTCGACGCGGTCGATGCGGCGCTCCTCGATGCGCTCGACAAGGTGAGAGCCACGCTTGCGAAGCTGGTGTAGCGGCCACACCCTTCTTCCGCGACCGCGACCGCGACCGCGACCGCGACCGCGACCGCGACCGCGACCGCGACCGCGACCGCGACCGCGCTCACGCCGCCTTGAGTCGCGCCAGCAGCTTCCCGAGCGCCTCGCGCTTCGTCCCCCGCTCGCCCGCCAGCTCCACGATCCTCTCCGCCATCGCCACGTTCTGCGCGTGCAGCTTCCGCCCGAAGTGCTGCTCGACGTACGCCACCGCCTCGGGCGCGCGCGACCGCGCGAGGCCCACGCCCACCTTCAGCGTGAAGGGGCCGACGAAGCGCAGCAGCATCGACGCCCACGCCTCCGCCTTTCCCACCGCGCGACCGAGCTCGCGGCCCTCGTCGGCGGCGTCGAGCGCGAGGGCGAGCAGCGCCTCGTCCTCCAGCAGCGCCTCGGCGCTGCCGGCGACGTCGAGCGCCATCGCCAGCGGGATGAACGACACCGTCGTCGCCACGTTGCGTCCCAGCACGTCGGGCTCGAGCTTGCCGGCGATCGACGCGCGCGCCAGGCGCTTCACCAGCTCCGCCTCGGGGGCCGCGCTGCTCCCGGTCTCTCGCGCGTCGATCAGCGTCGTGGCCACGTGCGGCAGCCAGTAGCGGATGGCGCCCGCGTCGTTCCGGTACGACACGACGCTGGGCATGGCCGTCACCAGGCGGCCGGGAAGCGCCGCGGCGAGGCGCGCGTGATCCTGCGGCATCATGGGCGTCATGACCACCACCGGCGCGCGGGTCCCGCCGACCCGCGCGGGCAGCGCGTCGAGCTGCTCGTAGCGGACGAAGGCGACGACGACGTCCGCCTCCGGCGGCGCGACGGCGACCCGCGCCGGCACCTGCCAGCGCAGGACCTCGCCGTCCTCCACGCGCTCGAGACGCTCCACCCCCGGCGGCCCCGGCGCGCGCCCGACGACGCTCACCTCGCACCCGCCGAAGCGCTCGAGCCGCGCGCCGTACACGCTCCCGAGCGCCCCCGCGCCCACGATCGCGACGCGCATGGAGCGTCAGCGGTACGTGAAGAGGATGTCGTGATCGCAGATGCGGTAGACGTCGCCCTCGGCGATCTGCTTGCGGGCGATGCGCTGGCCGTTGAACTCGACGCCGTTGGTCGAGCCCATGTCGACCATGAAGTACACGCCGTTCTGGAACTCGATCATCGCGTGCTGCCGCGACACGTTCGGGTCCTTGAGCGTCAGATCGCTCGACTGCTTGCCGCGGCCGATGACGAAGCGGTCCTTGGTGATGGAGTAGCGCTCGCCCTGGTAGATGAGCGACAGCGTCGACCCGTGCGCCGCGGGCGACGGGAACCCGTTGGCGGCGGGCGGCGGGCCGGGGGGCAGCGGCGTCGGAGGGCGCGGCAGCGGAGGCGGGACGCTGCGCGGTCCCGGAGGGGGGACCGAGCGCGGCACCTGCGGCATGGCCACGGCGGCGCCCGGCCCGCGACCGGGAGGCGCCGGCATGGCCCCGCGCGGAGGCGGGGCGGGCATCGGCGCGGGGCGACCCGGCGGCGGAGGCATGCGCCCCGGAGGAGGCGGCGGCAACCCGCCGCCCATCGGCGGGCGCGCGGGCGGCGCCATCGGCGCGGGCCGCTCGGTGGCGGCCGCGTAGCCGCGATCGCTCGACGGCTGCGGCGGCTCTCCGCCGCGCCCGGGCGCCGGGTACGGCGTGCGCGAGCCGCCGTAGCTGCGCTGGCGCGCGTACTGCTTCATCGCCTCGTTGATCAGGTAGTCGACGCTGCACTCGAGCTCGCGCGCCATCTGTTCGAACGTCTCCCACAGGACGTCGCGACACTGGAACGTGCGTGCGCTCTTCTTGTTGGGGTCCGCGCTCATCGGAATTCGTGTCGGCGGCTCGGGGGGCGAGATCTAGACTACACGGCCCCGGGGCAGTTTGCACAGTACGGTACGGCGCGCCCCTTCAGCCGGCGGTGAGGTTGGGCTCGATGCAGTACTTGACGAACTCGCCCACCGTCGTCGGGACCTTGGTCTCCTTGTCCTGGGAGCCCGGGGCCTTGGGGACGTCGCAGGACCAGTTGCACTGGTCGTCCGGGGCGCACTTGGGGATGGGGGTCTTGTCGCCGTCGATGGCGATGACCGGGGCCGCCTCCGAGCGCTTGACGGTGTAGTACGAGCCGGCGGCGGTCAGCTTGGCGCCCATGCTCGTCGAGTACAGGTACTGGTTGAGCACGTCGCGGGGCTTGGGCCCCCCCGCGGGGTCCATGCCCATGATGGTCACCCCGTAGGAGACCACCTCGTTCAGCGACATC
>DATBQU010000050.1:0-4989 GCA_036560665.1 Polyangiaceae bacterium | reverse complement strand
AACTGCGGGCCGTCGCCGGCGAAGAGCAGCGTCGCGGGTCCCGCTTCCCGCGTCACGTCGGGTGGGGCGTCGCTCGGTCCGTCGCTCGGTGCGTCGTCGCCGCCGTCGGTCACCTGGGCTTCCTCGGGTCCGGCGTCCGGGGCGCCCGAGGCGCTCGTCGAGCCGCCGCAGCCGAGGGCGAGCGACGCGACGGCGAAGCAAACTGGAAGGGAGTCGAGGCGCATGGCGGGGCGCGGCGAGCAAGACTCGAACCAGCCGCAACCCACCGTCTTTCCCGCTCACCTCCGGGGCGCCTTGTGCCAGACCACGAAGCCCTCGTCACGAAAAGCACGAGCCCGCGATCACGACCGCTCCGGCCCGGGTGGTATGGCGCGTGCTCTGCCCCTCCGGCATGAGCGGGAAATCTCGGAGTTTCCTCCTTCTGGCGTTCCTCCTCGGGATGGTCTGCCCCGCGTGCGGGGTCTCACCGGACCTCGGAGCCCCGCGCAGCGCGGCCGAGGCTCGCAACGCGGACGCCGACGCCCCCAACGGCGTGTGCCGTGTCGGCGCGCAGATGGTCGAGCACGTGGGTTGCGTCGACGAGGAGCTGTCCTTCTCGGCCGACGCGCTGGACGCGTGCCGCAATGGCGGCGAGGTCGACTGTCAGGCCCACTGCAGCCAGGGCGACGCCACGTCCTGCACCGCCCTGGCCCTCGCGCACATGCTGGCGCTCGAGAACGCGCCCAACACTACCTTCGCCGCGAGCCTGCTGGAGTCGTCGTGCGCCCACGGCGACGGCGCCGCGTGCAACGACATGGGCGTCCTCAAGGCCAAGGGCATCGGCTTCCCGGTCGACGTCGAGCGCGCCGAGACGCTCTACGCCGTCGCCTGCGATCGGGGCGACGTGGTCGGGTGCATGAACCTGGCGACTTCGCGCCAGTGGGGGAACGCGCCACCGGACAACGTCATCAACGCCGCCCAGGTGGTCGAGCGCGCGTGCATGGCCTCGGCCGACGGCCGCGCGTGCAGGGCGCTGGGGTCGATGCATGCGCGCGGGTCGGCCGTACCCCGCGACGAGGCGCTCGCCGCCAGCCTCTTCGAGCGTGCCTGCCAGGCCGAAGACGTCGCCGCGTGCGACCTGCTCGGCAAGGCGTACCTGGAAGGTGCGGGGGTCACCGCCAACGACGCGACGGCCCTGCAGCTGTTCCGCAAGGCGTGCGACCACGCGCGCTCGGATGCGTGCACCGACCTGGCGGCGATGTACTGCATGGGCAAGGGAATCGCGCGCGATCCGGCGCGGAGCACGGCGCTCTTCCGCCAGGCGTGCGAGGCAGGCGACGCCGCGGCGTGCCGCTCCAGATCCTGCGGCGCCTCGACCCCGCTCTAGTGGAACCGGGGAGTCCGGGGTCAGCCCCGCGACGCGCCCCGCTCGCTCGGCACCCACACGTGGAACACGGTGCCGCCGGCCTCGGTGGTCTCGACGTCGATGCCGCCGCCGTGCATCTCGACGATGGCGCGCGCCAGCGACGGACCGAGGCCCAGACTGCCGTGCCGGCGCGCGCGATCGGCGTGCTTGAAGGCGTCGAAGATCTTCTCGCGGTCCGCCGCCGAGATGCCGCGCCCCGTCACCTCGACGTCGATGCGCATCTGCTCGCCCTTGGACGGCATCGCCGCGCGCACGACGACGTGTCCTTTCTCGGCGAAGCGCGACGCCACCAGGATGATCGCCGTCAGCCCCTGGGTGAGGCGCGTGGGGTCGACCAGGATGCGCGGCACTCCCGGCTGGATCTCGCCGGTGATGTCGACGTGCATGCCCACCGTCAGCTCGCGCGCGTCGAGCACAGCCGGCATCACCACGTCGCCGACGCGCGTCCACTCCGGTGAGACGGTCAGCTCTCCCGCCTCGACGCGCGCTGCGTCGAGGATGGTGTCGATGAGGTAGAGCAGCTCCCTCCCGCGCTGCTCGATGATGACCACGCTCTCGCGCTGTCCATCGGACAGCTGTCCGCGCCCCACCAGCTCGGCGAACCCCAGGATGGCGTTGAGCGGCGCCTTGAGGTCGTGGCTCATCGAGGCGAGGAAGAGTCCGCGCATCCGCTCCGTCGCCGCCCGCGCGTCGATCGCCCGCTGCTGGGCGCTCGCGAACTCGCGAAACACGCCGCCCATCTCGTCGGCGGCGTTCATCAGCGACGCCACCGACTGGAACCGCGCGTCGCCGCGGATGCGCCCGCCGCGGAGCACCTCGGCCACACCCGCTGCCTCCAGCTCGCGCGTCGCCAGCGCGACGTCGTCGGCGAACGCGCGTCCCACCCGCCAGCCCACCGCCCAGGCGATGGCGATCGCCACCAGCGCCACCGCCAGGTAGAGCCCCGCTCCGGCCGAAGCGCGTGCCGTCTCGAAGCGCACCATGGCGTGCCCGTCGGTCAGCGGCACCGTCAACAGGGTCTGTCCCTCGTCGTCGCGCGACAGGCCGAACAGCGCGCTCGAGCGCGAGACGTCCACCTCGAACCCGTGCGCGTGCGCGGCGTCGATCGCCGCCTTGCGCCCGCGCGCGTCACCCTCCACCGTGTCGAACACGCCCTGCGCCAGCTCCGCCGCATCGTCCTCGCGGGACGAGGTGTCGAACGCGCGCAGGTGCGCGTGCACGAGCTGCGACGCCCCCAGCGCCACGAATGCCACGGGCGCCACCACCGCCATGAGCAGCCGCTGCCTCAGACGCGCCATCCGTCGGGCACGCGTCTCGAGCAGCTCGACCGCCTCCCGCGAGGCAGCGACGGGGACGAGCTCCATCGCGCTCGCCACGGAAGCGCGCATCATGACGTATGCGGGAAGCGCAGCCACGCTGGCCATCGTCATCGCCAGAAGCACCAGCTCGAACTGCGTGTAGAGGTCGTTGGTGTCGGGGCGCAGCGGCGCGGCAAGGCTGGCCGACCCGACGCCGAGCGTCCCCAGGAGGTCCAGGGTGACCAACCGCGCGGGCGCCGAGTAGAGGGCGAAGACCCGCGCCGGGTCCACGCGGCGCGCCCCCGCCGCCAGGGCCTGAAGGAGCGGGCCCACGCGACGACCCACGGCCAGCGTGGCGCCCACGATGACGGCGAGCGTGGCCAGCCAGCTCCACAGCGCGAGCGACTGGCTGCCCTCGACCACCGCCATGTCCAGCAGAAGCAGCCGTGGCGCGAAAGCCACCACCAGCAGGCCCGTGGCCGACCACGCCGCGAGCTGGATCACCACCAGACGGACCAGGAGCCGGCTCGCCGCGTTCTTCACGGCTTCCCCGCTCGCGGCGCTGCCTTCATCGGCTCGGACGGCGCTGTCCATTCGGGCAAGAGCACGCGGAACGTCGACCCTCGGCCGAGCTCGCTCTCGACGTCGATCTTGCCGCCATGCATGAGCACCAGGCGTCGCGCGATGGCCAGGCCCAGCCCGGTGCCCCGACGACGGGCGCGCTCCTCCTTGGTCTGCTTGTACTCCTGGAAGATGACGGCCCGCTCCTGCTGGCCGATGCCGGGACCGGTGTCGCGCACGCTCAGCCGCGCGTAGCGGCCCTCTCGCCCCACGTCGACCACGACCTCGCCGCGTTGCGTGAACTTGATCGCGTTGCCCACCAGGTTGGTGAGCACCTGTCGCACCCGTCGCTGGTCGGCGCGCGCGTAGATGCCACCGTCGCCCTCGATACGCACGGAGACGGGGCGGGCGCCCACGATGCCGGCCGCCTCGCGCACCACCTCCCAAGCGAGCGCGGCCAGGTCGACGCGGGAGCGCGACAGCTTGAGCTGCCCGCTCTCCAGGGCGCTGAACTCGAGGATGTCGTTGATGAGGTCGGCCAGGTGCTTGCCCGAGCCGCGGATCTGTTCCACCTCTTCGCGCGCCTCCGGCGTGAGCGGGCCGTCGACCTCGGTCATCAGGATGTCGGCGAACCCGAGGATGGCGTTGAGCGGGCTGCGCAGCTCGTGGCTGACGGCGGCGAGGAAGGCAGCACGATCCCGGTCGGCGGCCCGCACCCGCTCGAGGTCGCTCTGGTAGGTGGACTGGGCGGCGGCGAAGCGGTCGACCAGCGCGTTGAAGGCGACGGTGAGCCCGCCGACCTCGTCCATGGTGCGCACGGGGACCGACTCGCCGGTAGGCTCCGAGCGCACGTGGACCATGCCGCGCACGCGCCCGGCCACGAAGTCGACGTCCTTGTTCGCGTCGCGGGCCACCGCGTACGCGACGGCGGCGGCGACGCCGACCAGAAGCGTGGTGAGCGCCACCAGCGCGCGCAGCAGCGCCGGCGCTCCTTCGGGGGCGCTCGGCTCACGCACGAAGGCGACGAGGAACGGGCTCGATGGCGACGGGTCCAGCGGTTGGCTGGCGAAGCGCGCCCGGCCCACGCCGGTGATCGCCTCGCCGGCGTGCTCGCCCACCACCCGGCGCAGCGCGGCCTTGTCGGCCATGCCCAGGCTGGCATCGAGCATGACGTCCCCGTCGCGCGTGGTGAGCACGAACTCGGCGCCCGTCTTGCGCGCAGCGTGCTGCATGGCCTCCAGGCGCTCGCCTGGCGGAAGCTGCGCGATGCGCGCGGCGAGGGCGGAGGCGAGCAGCTCTGCGCGGGCCGCGGCGTGCTCGTCGCTGGCGGTGGCGAGGTTCGACACGCCGAACAGTCCGATGGCGAGCGCGACGGCCAGGCCGAGCACGATGACCACCGCCGGGGCGAGCGGGAGCAGTGGCCACGCGCGCCGCTCCCGAGCCGCGGCCACGCGCGTCGTGCCGGTCCCTGCGGCGGCGGCGCTCGTTCGCGGCGGCGTCGGCGGCGACGCCGAGGCGGCACGGGGCTGTTGCGCGGTCTCCACGCGGACATCTTAGGCTGACGACCCTTGCGGCGCGCGCGATCGGACTTACCCTCGGCGCATCCGTAGTCTCGGGGTTCCGGAATGCGTTCGAGCTTTCGACGGTTGCGATCGCGAATGAAGACGGCGACGGCGGTGACGCTGGTCATCTACGGCTGGCGCGAGAGCGAGCCCGGCACGCTGG
>DATBQU010000049.1:0-4509 GCA_036560665.1 Polyangiaceae bacterium | reverse complement strand
TCATCACCTCGGGGGGCCTCGGCACGATGGGGTTCGCCCTCCCGGCGGCCATCGGCGCGAAGTTCGCGCGGCCGCAGGAAGAGGTGTGGGTCATCGTCGGCGACGGCGGCTTCCAGATGACCGCGGCGGAGCTTTCCACCGTGGCCCAGGAGGGGATCAAGCTCCACGTCGCCGTCATCAACAACGGCTATCTCGGCATGGTCCGCCAGTGGCAGCAGTTCTTCTACGGCGGGCGCTACGCCGCCACCCCCATGCGCGGGCCGGACTTCGTCAAGCTGGCCGAGGCCCACGGCCTCACCGGCCTGCGCGTGACCGAGCGCGAGCAGATCGCCGGCGTCGTCGCCGCCGCCCGTGCCTCGAAGGACACCGTCGTCATCGACTTCCGCGTCGAGCAGGAAGACAGCGTCTACCCCATGGTCCCGGCGGGGGCAGACCTGCACGACATGATCCGCCGGCCGGGCCCACCCAACCCGATCGTGGAGACGAGCGACTCATGAGCCCCCCCGCTTTGCGAACGTTCATCGCGTACGTCGAGGACCTGCCCGGCGTGCTCAACCGCGTCACGTCGCTCTTCCGGCGGCGCAGCTACAACATCGAGTCGCTCACCGTGGGGCGGACCGAGCGCCCCGGCACCTCGCGCATGACCATCGTCCTCGAGGCCGACGACGACGCCGCGCGCCGCATCGAGGCCAACCTCTACAAGCTGGTCAACGTCCTGTGGGTCGAGGACACCAGCGCCGCGGCCACGGTGGTGCGCGAGCTCGCCCTCGTCAAGGTGCGCGCCGACGCCGCCTCGCGCGGCGAGGTGATGCGCGTGTGCGAGGTGTTCCGCGCGCGCGTCGTCGACGTCGGGCCGGAGGCGCTGGTGGCCGAGATCACCGGCGCCGCCGCCAAGATCGAGGGCCTGGTCGACGTGCTGCGGCCCTTCGGCATCGTGGAGATGGTGCGCACCGGGGCGGTGGCGATGCTGCGGAGCGCGGAGGCGGTCGACGCCGATCGCTCCCTCGGCCCGACGACGACGGACGACGTGAAGGCGGCCTGAAAGGACATGACCATGGCGAAGATCTTCTACGGGCAGGACTGCGACCTCTCCCTCATCCGGGCGCGCAAGGTGGCCGTCATCGGCTACGGCTCGCAGGGCCACGCGCACGCGCTCAACCTCCACGACAGCGCGGTCGACGTCCGCGTGGGCCTGCCGGCCTCGAGCAAGAGCGTGCCCAGGGCGAAGGCGGCGGGGCTGCGCGTCCTTCCGGTGAGCGAGGCGGCGTCGTGGGCCGACGTGGTGATGGTGCTGGTGCCGGACACCGCGCAGGCCGGCCTCTACGCGGGCGAGATCGCGCCGCACCTCGGGGCGGGCAAGACGCTGATGTTCGCCCACGGCTTCAACATCCGCTTCGGCACCATCGCGCCGCGCGCCGACGTCGACGTCAGCATGATCGCCCCCAAGGGGCCCGGGCACCGCGTGCGCGAGACGTTCCGGGAGGGGCAGGGCGTCCCCGCGCTGGTGGCGGTGCACCAGGATCCGAGCGGCACCGCGCACGCGCTCGCGCTCTCGTACGCGGCGGCCATCGGCGCCGCGCGGGCGGGCGTGCTGGAGACGACCTTCTCCGAGGAGACGGAGACGGATCTCTTCGGCGAGCAGGCCGTGCTCTGCGGCGGGGTGAGCGAGCTGGTGAAGGCCGGCTTCGAGACCCTGGTCGAGGCCGGCTACCAGCCGGAGGTGGCGTACTTCGAGTGCCTGCACGAGCTCAAGCTCATCGTCGACCTCATGTACCGCGGGGGCCTGCGCTACATGCGCTACTCCATCAGCGACACCGCCGAGTACGGCGACTACACCGCCGGCCCGCGCGTCATCGACGCCCGGTCGCGCGAGACGATGCGCAAGCTCCTGGGCGAGATCCGCGACGGCTCCTTCGCGCGCCGCTGGATCGAGGAGAGCGCGACCGGCCGCGCGTCGTTCGAGGGCCAGCGCCGCAAGGAGCGCGCGCACCCCATCGAAGAGGTGGGCGCGAGGCTGCGCGAGATGATGCCGTTCCTCGAGCCGGTGAAGGTCGACTGATGGATCCCAGCCAGGTACGCATCTTCGACACCACGCTGCGCGACGGGGAGCAGTCGCCCGGCGCCACCATGACCTCGGCCGAGAAGCTCGAGGTGGCGCGCGCGCTGGCCCGCCTCGGCGTGGACGTCATCGAGGCCGGCTTCCCTGCCGCCTCGCCGGACGATCTGGCGGCGGTGCGCGCCATCGCCGAGACCGTGACCGGACCGATCATCTGCGGCCTGGCGCGGGCCAGCCGCGCCGACATCGACCGCGCCTGGGAGGCGGTCGGCCCCGCGGCGCGACCGCGCATCCACACCTTCCTCGCCACGTCCGAGCTCCACATGAAGCACAAGCTCCGCATGACGCGCGCCGAGGTCCTGGCGCGCACGGCGGAGATGGTGGCCTACGCGCGCAGCCTCTGCCCGGACGTCGAGTTCAGCCCGGAGGACGCGGGGCGCACCGATCCGGAGTTCCTGTGGGACGTGCTGGGCGCCGCCGTCCGCGCCGGGGCGACCACGCTGAACATCCCGGACACGGTGGGGTACACCACGCCCGACGAGTTCGGCGCGCTGGTGCGCGGCATCCGCGACCACGTGCCCGGCGTCGAGGGCGTCGTCCTCTCCGTGCACTGCCACGACGATCTCGGCCTGGCCACGGCCAACACCCTGGCCGGCATCCAGGCCGGCGCGCGGCAGGCGGAGGTCACCATCAACGGCATCGGCGAGCGCGCCGGCAACACGTCGCTCGAGGAGATCGTGATGGCCCTCGCCACGCGCGCGGACAGGCTCGGCCTGCGCACGGGGGTCGACGCCACGCAGCTCGTGCGCGTCAGCCGCCTGGTGAGCACCGTCACCGGCATGCCGGTGCAGGCCAACAAGGCCATCGTCGGCGCCAACGCGTTCGCCCACGAGTCGGGCATCCACCAGGACGGGATGCTCAAGCACCAGTCGACCTACGAGATCATGCGGCCGGAGAGCGTCGGCGCCGCGCAGACCACGCTGGTGCTGGGCAAGCACTCCGGGCGCGCCGCCCTGTCCGCGCGCCTGGGCGAGCTCGGGTACACCTTCGACGACGCCGCGCTCGATCGCGTCTTCGCGCGCTTCAAGGCGCTGGCCGACAAGCGCAAGGCGGTGGCCGACGCCGACCTCGAGGCCCTGGTGCACGCCGACGCCGGCCCGCAGGAGGAGATCTACGCGCTGGACGGCCTGCTGGTCGGCTGCGGGACGCAGGGGATGCCGACGGCGACGGTGGGCCTGCGGGGCCCGAACGGTCGCGTGCGCGTGCACGCCTCGGTGGGGACCGGCCCGGTCCACGCCGCGTTCAAGGCCATCGACTCGCTGGTGCAGACCCCGGTCGAGCTGCTCGAGTTCTCGGTGCGCTCGGTGACCGAGGGCATCGACGCCCTGGGCGAGGTCACGGTGCGCGTGCGCGCGCTCGGCGAGCGCGAGGTGGCGAGCGCGCAGCACGACGTGGCGGGGCCGCAGGTCTTCCACGGACACTGCGCGGACACCGACATCCTCGTGGCCAGCGCCAAGGCGTACCTCAAGGCGCTCAACCGGATGCTGGTCGCCCTCGGGCACGCCGCGCGCCTGCGCGAGCGCGCCGCCAGCTCGCGCCCGCCCGTCGCGGCGCCGGAGGACCGGTCGTGACCGCGCCGACGACGCTCTTCGAGAAGGTGTGGGCCGAGCACGTCGTCCGCGAGGACCCGGGCGCGCCGGCCATGCTGTACGTCGATCTGCACCTGGTCCACGAGGTCACGTCGCCTCAGGCCTTCGACGGCCTGCGCGCCCGCGGGCTGCGCGTGCGGCGCACCGACCGCACGGTGGCCACCATGGACCACTCCACGCCCACGCTCCCGCCGGGCCTGGCCGTGGTCGACCCCCAGGCCGAGGCGCAGCTGCGCGCGCTCGAGCGCAACTGCGCGGAGTTCGGCGTGCCGCTCTACGCCCTCGGCTCGGCGGAGCAGGGGATCGTCCACGTCATCGGGCCGGAGCTCGGCCTCACGCAGCCGGGGCGCACCGTCGTCTGCGGCGACAGCCACACCTCGACCCACGGCGCGTTCGGCGCGCTCGCCTTCGGGATCGGCACCAGCGAGGTCGAGCACGTCCTGGCCACGCAGTGCCTGCTCCAGCGCAGGGCGAAGACGCTGGAGGTGCGCGTCGACGGCGTGCTCCCGCGCGGCGTCGGCGCCAAGGACGTCATCCTGGCCCTCATCGCGAAGATCGGCACCGGCGGGGCCACCGGCCACGTCATCGAGTACCGCGGCGCCGCCATCGACGCGCTCGACATGGAGGCGCGGATGACCATCTGCAACATGTCCATCGAGGCCGGCGCGCGCGCCGGGATGATCGCCCCCGACGAGACGACCTTCGCCTGGCTGGAGGGCCGCCGCTTCGCCCCCACGGGCGACGCCTGGGACGCGGCCGTCGCCCGCTGGCGAGGCCTGCGCACCGACGACGGGGCCGCCCACG
>DATBQU010000048.1:0-19686 GCA_036560665.1 Polyangiaceae bacterium | reverse complement strand
TGCAGATGCGCATCCACGACCTGATGGCCACCGCGCGGCCGGAGCTCGACGACGACCTGCGCCACGCCCACCAGGGCGACCCGTTCACGCTGGGCCGGCGCGCCCACCGCCGCAAGGACGGGAGCATCGTCTGGGTCGTGCCGCGCGCGGGGCCCATCCAGGTCTGCGGCGAGACGTACATCGTGTCCGTGCTGCAGGACGTGACGAGCCTCGTGCGCGCCGAGGACCAGGCGCACCTGGCGCAGCAAGAGAACGCGGTGGTCTGGGACGCGACGACCGAGCACTTCGGGCGGGCGTTCGCGCTGCTCGATCGCGACAAGCGCTTCGTGAAGGTCAATCACACCATCGCGTCCTGGCTGCAGAGGACCGAGTCGGAGCTCATCGGCAAGCGATGCGACGAGGTGTTTCGCGCGCGATGCCCCCAGACGCCGTGCCCCCACGCCGTGGCCATGTCGGAGGGGCGAATGGTCGTCGAGGAGATCATGTCGACGCACGGTCGACCGCTGCGCGTCGAGGTGTGGCCGGCTCCGCCCAACGACGCCGGGATCGCGACCATCCACGTCGCGCACGATCTCTCCGAGGAGCGCGCGGTGCGCTCGCGCCTCGTCGCGACCGACCGGCTTGCACGACTTGGCCGCGTGGCCGCCGGCGTGGCGCACGAGGTGAACAACCCGGCGGCGTTCGTCTCGCTGGTGCTGCCCATGGCCCGCGATCGCGTGGCGGAGGGTCGCGTGCAGGAGGCGATGACGCTGCTCGACGAGGCCAGCGCCGCCATGGGCCAGATCAACGAGGTGATGCGCGACCTGGGCGGGATGGCCGGCGAGCGGCCGCGCACGGTGGTCGAGCTGGGCAGCGTGGCGGGCGGGGCCATCCGCATCGCGTCGTTCGAGGCCGAGCCGCGGGCGCGCATCGAGCGCGCGTTCGAGGAGGGGGTGCTGGCGGAGGTGCGGGGGCCGCGCATCGCGCAGGTGGTGCTCAACCTGATCCTCAACGCGGCGCAGGCGATCCCGCCGGGGGACGCCGACCACCAGCGCATCGAGGTTCGGGTGCGGCGCTCGGGCGAGCGCGCGCTGGTCGAGGTGGCCGACACCGGGCCGGGGGTGCCCGACGGGCTGCACGAGCGCGTCTTCGAGGCCTTCTTCACGACGCGCGCGGCGTCGGGGGGCACCGGCCTCGGCCTGTGGCTGTCGCGGGCGATGGTGGAGGAGGAGGGAGGGACGCTGACCTGCCGCAACCGCCCCGAGGGCGGCGCGGTGTTCACCGTGAGCCTGCCGCACCACCGCCACGACGCGCCCCGGGCGGCCGCGCACGCCGAATAGCTATTGAACCGGCGGCGGCGGGATCTGGAAGTAGTCCCACGCCGGCGTGTGGTTGTTCTCGGCCGCCGGCTGGTTCCAGAGGTAGAGCGCGTTGTAGGTGGTGATCGTCCCCTGCCCGTCGACGACGATGGGCGTGACGTAGAGCTGCGGGTTGTTGCCCGGCGCGCGCGTCGAGCTGAAGACGACCCAGTAGAACTTCCGCCCGTCGGGCACCGCGCCCACGCTGGGCGCCCACTTGGGCCAGCTGTTGGTGACGCCGGGGCTCTTCTTGCCGGTGCAGGCCGGAGGGTCGTTGGCCGACAGGCGGGTCGACTTGGCGCTGGTGAGGGCCACCACGTAGAGCTCGTCGAGCGCGTTGTTGTACATGTTGCCGCCCGAGGCCTGGTCGAAGGCGACGAGGTGATCGTCGGGCGACCACGCGGGGTAGAAGTTGCGCTGCCCGTTGCCGCTGGCGCCGGGCAGGGCGGAGGCGTTGCCGCCGGCCTTGTCGTTGTAGGGCACCGTCCACACGTCGGCGGCGCCGTCGTCGAGGCGACCGTCGCGGTTGGCGTCGGTGGAGACGTAGGCGATGGTCTTGCCGTCGTGGCTCCAGCTCGGGGCGCCGGCGTGGCGCGTGTCGCCGGTGCGCGCGATGGTCCCCATGGCGGTGCCGGAGGCCGCCTCCAGGTCGACCCACACCAGCTCGGAGCTGCCGTCGTCCGGCGGATCGTGCGCGGAGATCTCGATGCGGTCGCCGGTCTGCCAGTGGGCGGCGGAGAAGGTGTGCAGCCCCATCTGCGCGGTCTCGACGGCGGCCCGCCCGGCGGCGCCGAACCACGGGGGGATCTGCCCGGTCTTGCCCGGCTCGACGTCGGCGAAGCCGTTCTGCCAGTTGTTGCTCGACGAGGAGAGGGAGGCGAACTTCCCGTCCGGCGTGGAGTCGTGGCAGCCGATGCAGCTGGTGGAGAACTCGGTGACCTGCGACGGCGTGAGCACGGGGCCGACGTTCTCGTCGCCGATGGAGAAGCCCTTGAGGGCGGTGCCGGTGGACGACGTCCAGTAGACGATGCTGCCCGGCGCGTCGACGGGGGCGATCCCGAGCGAGCCGGTCGAGCCGAGGGCCTCGCCGGTCAGGCTGCCGCCGGAGTACACGCCGCCGCGCACGCTCACCGTCATGGGCACGTCGTTGGAGTGACCGCGCAGCGCGTCCCACATGGCCTTGGGCATCGTCCACTGCGAGGCGGTGGTGTAGACGACGAGGTCGCTGCTCTGGTTGGCGACGTGCAGGCGCAGCTCGAAGAGGTTCTCGCCGCCGGCGGCGATCCAGGCGAAGCGCGGGCGCAGCCAGTTCTTGGGGTAGAGCGAGCCCACCTCGGGCTCGATGAGGCAGGGGCCGCCGCTCTGCGCGCCCTGCCCGGGGCCGCCGAAGAGCGAGCCGGAGCCGGCGGGGGCGGGCGCGCCGCCGTCGGGGCCGTCGTCGATGGGCTGCGGCGGGAAGTCGTTCCAGATGATGTTGCCGTCGCCGGTGTCGGCGCAGAGCAGGCAGGAGCCGTCGTCGCCGCCGGAGTCGTCGGAGGGCTGCGAGGAGTCGCCGCTCGTGCCACCGTCGAAAGCGGAGCCGTTGCCGTTGCCGCTCCCGCAGGCCGAGGCGACCGCCAGCGCCAGGGGGGAGCCCAGCAGCAGCAGCGACCGTGCCGTCCGTATCGATCGCACCGAGCGGATCGTGACGCACGGAGCGGGCCGAGTAAAGAAGATGCGCCCGTCGATTCAGATCGCGCCGCGCGTGCGGTACACATGTCCACATGCGGCTACGCGTGTTCCTGCTCACCAGCGCGCTCCTCGCGACGACGGCTCTGGCGTTCGCGCCGGCGATCACGCCCTGCGCCTTCGCGCGGCCGGGGGGCGGCGGCAGCTACTCGGGCGGAGGAGCAGGCGGCGGCGGGGGCGGCGGCGGGATGGGCGCCGGGGGCGCGGGCGGCATCGGCGGCGGCGGCTTCTCCGGCAGCTCGCGGGGCGGGGGCGGCGGCACCGGGAGCAGCGCCGCGGGCCTGGTCGTGTTCGCGCTCTTCGCCGGAGTCTTCATCGTCGTCTTCATCGCACGCCAGCGACGGATGGCGTCGGACACCGGCGCCCGCAGCGCGCTCATGGCCGCGCAGTACGACCGCACCGCCGGGGTGCGTCGCTCGGTGTCGCTCGATCCGCTGCGCGTGCGCGACCCGGGGCTGACCGAGCAGAGCGTGGTCGACCACGTGCGGCCGATGGCGGACATGCTGCGCACGGCGTGGTGCGGGGGCGACATGCGGCCGGCCCGCCCCTTCGTGAGCGACGGCGTGTACAGCCGCTTCCAGGTGCAGCTGGCGCTGATGCGGCAGGAGAACCGGCGCAACGTCATGGGCGACGCGCGGGTGCTGTACACCACCATCGAGGCGGTCCAGGACGCGGCGCCGCTCGACGTCGTGCACGTGCGGTTGACGGCGGAGGCGCGCGACACGGAGGTCCCGGTGGACGCCGCCGAGCCGCAGGTGCAGGCCGCCATCGCCGGCACGCCGGTGCAGCCGTACACGGAGATCTGGTCGCTGGTGCGGGCCACGGGGGCGCAGAGCAAGCCGCCGGGGTTCGACGTCGGCAGGGCGTGCCCGTCGTGCGGCGCGCCGATGGCGGAAGGCGAGACCATCAAGTGCAAGTACTGCGGCGCGCTGGTCTGCTCGGGGGAGCACGACTGGGTGCTGGCGGAGATCACGCAGCTCGAGGAGTGGCACCCGGCCACGCAGATCCCGCCGGGGCTCGACGCGCTGCGGGCGCGCGATCCGGGCGTGGCGCGCGAGGTGCTCGAGGACCGCGCCTCGTACGCGTTCTGGAAGTGGGTGCAGGCGGGGCGGGCGGCGAGCGGGGCGCCGCTGCGCCAGTGCGCCACCGCGGCGCTGCTGGCGTCGGGCGCGAACACGGAGTGGAACCGCGGCGCGGTCGACGTGGCGGTCGGCGGCTCGGAGGTCCTGCGCTGCGACGTCGGCGGGCCGGACGGGTTCGACCGCGCGTACGTGAAGATCTTCTGGTCGGGCCGCTTCGGGGGCTCGCAGGCGCCGACGCCGTGCAAGACGGTGCTGGTGCTGGCGCGCAAGTCGGGGGTGACGTCGAAGCTGTCGATGACGGCGCTGGCCTGCACGGCGTGCGGCGCGGCCCTGGTGGAGAGCGACTCGAGCAAGTGCGATCACTGCGGGGTCGAGCTGGCGGCGGGCGATCAGGCGTGGGTGCTCGACGCGGTGCTGCAGCCCGACCAGGTGGGCGCCCCGCTGCGGAGCGCGGCCGCGCCGGCGGCGGCACCGGACGAGGCGGCGCTGGCGTCGCTGGTGCCGGACGTGGCCGATCCGCGCGAGCGGCGGGTGCTGTTCGCGCGCATGGCGCAGCTCATGGCCAACGACGGCGTCATCGGCGGCAAGGAGCGCAAGCTGCTGGCGATGTGCGCCACGCGCTGGGGGATCCCGCCCGAGCAGCTGCAGCAGGTGCTGGCGAGCCCGCCGCAGGGCGACTACGGCGGGGCGCTGGGCGTGCAGGCGCCGGAGTGGTTCCTGGCGGGGCTGGTCGCGGCGGCGATGGCCGACGGGCGCGTCGACGCCCGCGAGCGGGCGATGCTCGAGCACGCGTGCGACGCGCTGAGGCTCCCGCGCGAGGCCATCGACCGGCAGATCGCGGCGGCGACGCAGCGGCTGGGGACGGCGGCGCCCGGCGCGTGAAGCGGCAGGGCGGGCTGGGTAGACGTCGATCCACGAGGGGCGGCGGGGCGCCCGCTTTCCCCGGCGGGTGTGACGGCCGTGTAACTCGCCGCCCGCGCACGAGGGTTGCTTGGAGAGGTCCGCGATGAAGCTCGCGATCGTCTCGTTGCTCCTCGTCGCCGGCTGCAGCGCGGGCCCCGCCACGCCCGCCGGGGCCTGCGCGCCGCCCGATCCGGCGTGCACCTCCTCCGGCGACGACGCGGCGTCGGCCGACGCGCCCGCCGGGGACGCGGCCGACGGGGGCGACGCCGCCTGCCCGCTCTGGGTCGACGACGCCGGCGTGACCCACGGCTGCAACCAGGGCGGCCACGGCCCGGGCGATCACGACGACGGCGGCGACGCGGCGCCCCCGCCGCCCCCCGACGCGAGCCCGGACGCGAGCGACCTGCCCCAGGGGGCGTCGTGCCTCGACAACGCGCAGTGCGCGTCGGGGATGTGCTTCGACTTCGCGGTGAAGGGGCAGTTCTGCTCGCAGGCGTGCGACGGGGCGCACCCCTGCCCTGCCCCCTCGCCGGGGTGCAACGGCATGGGCGTCTGCCGCGAGGGGAGCTGACCCCGGGGCGAGGCGTTCGGGTCCATAATGTGAGGTGGATGAGTGGGGCCGATCCACCGACTGGCTCGAGCGTCGGACTCGTGCACCTGGCGCGGGTGTCGGCGCTGGTCACGGCCATCAACAAGGAGATCGTCCGCGTCGAGGACGCTCACCAGCTCTTCGTGCGCGCTTGCCGCATCGCCGTCGAGCGCGGGGAGTACCGCTTCGCCTGGGTGGGCGTCATGAACCCCGCCACGCGGCGCATCGAGCCCGCGGCGCGCTTCGGCCACGAGGACGGCTACCTCGAAGACATCCGCATCGATCTCGACGACGAGGCGCTGTCGAGCGGGCCGGTGGGCACGGCGTTCCAGACCGGCACGCTCCACGTGGTGAACGACATCGCGTCGGACCCGGCCATGCTGCCCTGGCGCGACAAGGCGCTGCGGCGCGGCTTCGGGGCGTGCGCGGCGTTCGCGCTGCGCCGCGCGGGGCGCGTCATCGGCGTGCTGGCCATCTACTCGGGCGAGGCGTCCCCCTTCGACGCGCCTTCGGTGGAGATGCTGCACGGGCTGGCGGACGACATGAGCTTCGCGCTCGACATGCTCGATCGCGAGGAGCGGCGCCGGGAGGCCGAGGCGGCGGTGCGGGTCAGCGAGGAACGGTACCGCACGCTGGTGGAGCAGGCGTCGGACGGGATCTTCCTGGCGGATCCCGAGCGGCGCTTCGTCGACGTCAACACCGCCGGGCACAAGATGCTGGGCTACACGCGCGAGGAGCTCCTCCAGCTCGGCGTCGCCGATCTGCACGAGCCGGAGGACCTGCGCGCGCACCCGCTCGAGCTGCGCCGGCTGCCGCGAGGGCTGGCGCACACCGTGGAGCGGCGCATGCGGCGCAAGGACGGGACGCTGTTCGACGCCGAGATCACCGGCAAGGTGCTGCCCGACGGCCGCGAGCAGGCGTTCGTGCGCGACATCACCGAGCGCAAGGCGATGCAGGCGCAGCTGGTGCTGGCGGAGCGGATGGCGTCGCTCGGCAGGCTGGCGGCGGGCGTGGCGCACGAGGTCAACAACCCGCTGGCCTACGTGCTGCTGAACCTGGAGGTGGCCAGCGCCACCGTCGCGCAGCTGCCGGCCGGCCGCGAGCGCGACGAGCTGGCGCGCGCCCTGGAGGAGGCGCGCGAGGGGTCGGACCGGGTGCGCCGCATCGTCCGCGCGCTCAACGCGTTCGGCCGGGGAGACGACGAGCCGCTGGGCGGAGTGGACGTGCACGCCGCGCTCGACGCGGCGGCGGACATCGGCGAGAGCCGCTACCGGCACCGGGCGCGGCTGGTGAAAGAGTACGGCGCCACGCGGCTCGCCCACGCCAACGAGTTTCGTCTGGGGCAGGTCCTGGTCAACCTGGTGGTGAACGCGGCCGACGCCATCGCCGAGGGAGACCAGGAGCACAACGCCATCCGGCTGCGCACCTGCGACACGCCCGACGGCCGGGTGGCGATCGACGTGGTGGACACCGGCTCGGGCGTGGCGCCCGAGGTCCGCCCGCGCATCTTCGATCCGTTCTTCACCACCAAGCCCATCGGCGCGGGCTCGGGGCTCGGGCTGTCCATCTGCCACGGCATCGTGACCGGCTTCGGCGGCGAGATCGCCCTGGTGGACACGAGCGAGCGCGGATCGACGTTCCGCGTGGTGCTGCCGGCGGGCGTGGCGCGGCCGGCCCCGCGCGTCGCGGCGGCTGCCCCCCGCGCGCAGCCGGTCGCGCGGGCGCGCGTGCTGGTGGTGGACGACGAGCCGTCGGTCACGGGCGTCGTCGCGCGGGCGCTCGACGCGCACGAGGTGACCACCTGCGACAGCGGGGCGCGCGCCCTCGCCCTGTGCGTGGCCGGCGAGCCCGACGTGATCCTGTGCGACGTGACCATGCCGGACTTCGACGGCATCGACCTGTGGGAGGCCCTGCGCCGCGACGGCCGGGGCCTCGAGCGGCGGGTGGTGTTCATGACCGGCGGGACCTTCACCCAGCGTGCGCGCGACTTCCTGGCGCGGGTGCCGAACCGCTGCCTGGAGAAGCCGTTCGCCATCTCCCAGCTCGAGGCGGTGATCGACGACGTCCTGTCCGCGGAGGCGGGCTAGGCCTCGTGGGCGAGGAGCCACGCCTTGCGCTCGAGGCCACCGCCGTAGCCGTGCAGGCTGCCGTCGCTGGCCACGACGCGGTGGCAGGGGACCACGATCGACACCGGGTTGGCGCCGTTGGCCGCGCCGACGGCCCGGACGGCGCGCGGGGCGCCCACCGCGCGGGCCACGTCGGCGTAGGAGCACGTCGTCCCCGCCGGCACGGCGCGGAGCGCGGTCCACACGCGCTGCTGGAAGGGCGTGCCGCCGGCGTCCACCGCCAGGCCGTCGAGCGCGTGGACGTCCCCGGCGAGGTAGGCGTCGAGCGCGTCGCCCACGGCCGCGGCGGAGCGCGACGGGGCCGGCGTCGCCCCGGGGAAGCGACGCTGGAGCCGGCGCACGAGCGCGTCCCAGTGCTCCTCGAACCCCAGCGCCACCAGGGCGCCCTGGTCGTTCACGGCGTACTTCACGGCGCCCACCGGCGTCGCGCGAGATCCCGAGCCGAGCTTGATGTTCATCGCGTCGCTCCCATCGTCCACAGGTGCATCGCCGCGTAGGCCCGCCATGGGCGCCACGCTCCGGAGATCGTCTCGAGCGCGCGCGCCGACGGCAGCGCGCCTCGCCGGGTGGCGAGCGCGCGACGCAGCCCGAGATCGCCCGCGGGGAAGGCGTCCGGATCGCGGCCCGCGCGCATCGCGACGTAGGCCGCCGTCCAGTCCCCGATGCCCTCCAGGCGCGTCAGCCGCTCCACCGCGTCGAACGGGCGCGCGCCCGCCTCGACCGCGCGCGCCAGCCCGCGGATCGCCTCCGCGCGCGCCCGGGGCAGGCCGATGGAGGCCACGTCCGCCGCGACCAGCGCGGCCGGCGTCGGGAACAGGTGGGTGAGCCCTCCCCCTCCGCCCGGAACGCGCACGCCGAAGCGGTCGACCAGGCGCCCCGCCAGCGTCGTCGCGCCGGCCACGCTGACCTGCTGGCCGAGGATGGCGCGCACGGCGATCTCGAAGCCGTCCCACGCCCCGGGCACGCGCAGACCAGGGCGCGCACGCACCGCGCGCGCGAGCCTCCGGTCGCGCGCGAGGTGCGCGTCGATGCGGTGCGGATCGGCGTCGAGGTCGAAGAGCCGGCGTACGCGCGCGGCGACGGCGAAGAGGTCGGTCCCCCGCGCGGCGCGCACGGCCAGCAGCAGGTGCCGCGCGTCGCCGGCCCGGCTCACCTCGATCGCTCCGCTGCCGCCGGCGAAGGTGATGGTCCGCGCGTAGGTCCCCCCGTCGACCCGCTCGACTCCCGGGATGGCGCGCGCCGCGAGGAAGCCGAGCAGCTCGGCGTACGCCAGCGGCTCGCGGTACGGCAGCCTCAAGAGCAGGCCCGGGCGCACGCCCACCTCGAGCACGCCGGGGGAGCGGCGCCGCAGGTCGCTCGGCGTGGCGTGGAACGCCTCGCGCACGGCGTCGTTGAAGCGCCGCAAGCTGGCGAAGCCCGCCGCGTGCGCGACCTCGGTCATCGGAAGCTCGGTCTCGTCGAGGAGCTTGCGGGCGAAGTGCACGCGCTTGGTGCGCGCTACCGCCAGCGGCGACGCGCCCAGGTGCTGATCGAAGAGGCGCCGCAGGTGGCGCGCGGTCACGCCCAGGCGCTCGGCGAGCTCGTCGACGCCCGCCTCGTCGAGCGCGCCCTCGTCGATGAGCCGGAGCGCGCGGGACACGGTGGCCGGCGTCCCCAGGGCGGCCGGGGTGCCGGGCGACGCGTCCGGGCGGCAGCGCAGGCACGGACGCAGCCCGTCGGCCTGGGCGGCCGCGGCGCACGTGTAGAAGTGGACGTTGCGGCGGTGCGGCGTCCGGGCCGGGCACCCGGGCCGGCAGTAGATCCCGGTGGTGCGCACGCCGACCACGAACTGCCCCTCGAACCGCCGATCGCGGCTGACCATCGCGCGGTACATGCCGTCGGTGTCGAGCGCCATGGCCTCTTCGATACCGCCGCGACGGGGCGGACGCTCGCTGCTTTCGGACCTGGATGTCACGCACCGCCTCCGTCGTCAGCGGTTCAGCTCGACGTGGAGCGGGTAGACGAACGTCGCCTTGTCGGCGCCGTCGCACGCCTGCGCGTGCGCGCGCGGGAACGTCGTGGCCAGCTTCCCCACGCAGGCCACGAACGCGGGCGCGAGCGCCGGATCGAGCTCCTCGTCCGGCTCGCTGGCCTCCACGCTGGCCCGCCCGTCGTCGGGCGTGCTGGTGACCACCAGGTCCACGTACTCCGGTGCCGGCATGCGCGAAGCGCACGCGCAGACCCGCTCGCGCGCGGGCCCCAGCGCGGGATCGATGGCGCGCGCCATGAGCGCCGGATCGAGCGACGCCCGGCGCACGTCGCTGCCGCACACGACGACCACGCGCCCCGGGCCGCCCGACATGTCCGCCAGCGTCCAGGACTGCGAGCACGCCGCGGGGGCGCCCTCGCCGGGCGGCGCCGCGCTGGGCCGTGGCTCGGCGGCGACGGGAGCGACCGGCGCCGACGGGGCGCTGACCAGAGGCCCCGGGCCGGGCTCCGCGCAGGCGGCGCACGCGGCGAGCACGGCGGCGGCAGCGACGGATCGACGCACGGGTCCGTGAGAGTATCCCGGGATGCCCGCCAAGCGAGCCGACGTGCTCACCGACGCGCTCGACCGTCTCTACGCCGCGCCGCTCGAGCGCTTCGTGGCCCTTCGCAAGGAGCTGGCCGGCGAGCTGCGCGCATCGGGCGACGTGGCGGCGGCGACCGAGATGGCGGCGGCCCCGAAGCCGACACGCACGGCGTGGGCCCTCGGTCAGGTGGCGCGGCAGCACCCGGAGCGCCTGCGCGCGATGCTCGAGGCGCGCGACGCCGGGGCGGCGCTCCAGAAGCACGGCGACGCGGAGCAGCTGCGCGCGTCGCACCGCGCCTACCGCGCGCGCGTGGCGGAGGTGCTCGCGGCGGCGCGCGAGGTGCTGGCGGCGGACGGAGGCGAGGCGAGCGCCGACCAGCTCCGACGCATGGGCGAGACGCTCCAGGCGGCGAGCGCCCCGGGGAGCGACGCGCGGGCGTTGCTCGTGGCGGGCCGGCTGGCGCGCGACGTCGGCGTGGAGGATCCGTTCGCGGGCATGGAGCCCGGGCCTGCCCGCCCGCGGCGCGAGGCGGCGCCCGCGCCCCCGACCGACCGTACGCGCGCCGAAGCGGCCCGCGCTCAGCGGGCGCACGAGCAGCAGCAAGCGAAGGAGGCCGCCGCCGCGGAGGCCGCGCGGCAGCGGATCATGGAGCTCGAAGCGTCGCTCCGCGACAAGCGCACGGCGGCACGACGGGCAGAGCTGGCGGCGCTGCGTGCTCAGGCGGAGGCCGAGCGCGCCCGCAGGGCGGCGGACGAGGCGGAGGCGCATGTGAAGCGTGCGCGCGAGGCCCTGCGCGAGACGAAACGCTGAGAGGAGAACCTACGGGCAGGTCACCGGGTCGGGACCGCCGTCCCACGGGCTGACCAGGGTGAGCGCCGCGGCGCCCGTGACCTGGTAGGCGTTCGCGGGGTAGGTGAGCAGGTCGCCGGGCGGGACCACGAGCACGCCGCCGTCGATGGCGAGCGAGAACATGCCGCCCGGCGGGAGGCTCGTGCCGACGCCGTAGTCGTCGAGCGACGCCACCGTCCAGTACGGCCCCTTGCCGATGACGAAGCCGGGCACCACGGCCTCGTTGGTCCCGTCGACCTTCCCGCACGGCAGGGACCCGGCGCCGAACAGGTAGGTCCCGGCGTCCGAGGGCGTGTCGGTGCTCACCACGACCGTCTGCACCGGTCCCTGGCCGTTGCCAGCCGGCGTGACGCCCGCGGCGCGCGAGACGGTGACCGTCAGCTTGCGCAGCGCGACCAGATCGAGCGTGACGCTCGTCCCCTGCCCCGCGGTGAGCGCCACCGGCGAGAGCGGCAGCTGCTCGAGCCCCTTGGACAGATCGAACCCCCCGATCCACCACCCGGCCTGGATCTTCCCGCTCCCGATGGTCGTCGGGTCGTCGACGAAGAGCGCGCGCGCGTACACCGTGGTGGCCGGCAGCCCGTCGAAGCGGATCGGCGCGAGCGGCTGCGACAGATCGAGCAGGGCGAAGCCGCCGTCCGCGGTGCCGCCGTCGGGCTGCGGGGGCAGGAGCACCCCGGGGGTCAACGACGCGTCGCCCGCGTCGTCGTCGGGGTGCGCGCGCGAGAAGATCTGCACCACCATGAGCCCCTGCCCATCGAAGGCCGGGTCGGCGAGGAACGCGATCGCCTCCGGGCTCAGCGAAACGCACAGCGCAGCCTGCGACGAGAAGCCCGGCGCCGCGCACGCCGGGGCGCCGCCGTCGCCGGCGTCCCCGGACCCCGCGCCGTCGCCCGCCGCGCCCTCGCTCGCGGCGCCGTCGTCTGCCGCGTCGCCGGTGGTCGAGTCGCCCGCGCCGCCGTCGGCCGGGCCGATGGGCGCCGCGTCGGTGCCGCCACAACCCATCGTCGCCTGCGTGATCGTCGCGGACGCTCCCAAGAGGAACGCCAGACCCCAGCGCTTCATGGCAAGACCTCCAGCGACCGATCATCGCGCGACTCACGCGCGGGCGCCACGGCCTACCCAAGCCTGCCGGGACGAGCCGGGTCGATGACGCAAGAAACAATCGCGCCCGCGCGCTGTCTGTCCCGTCGTCGTCGGCTGCCATTGCCAAGCGCGCCAGGAGAGTGAGCCATGCGCAGATGGATCGTCGCCTGCCTCCTCCTGGGGGCTTGCGGAGGAGCGCCCTCCGCCCCTGCACCCAGGCTCCCCGCTCCGCGCGTCGACGCGGCGGCCGGGGTTGCGGCCCCGGCCGGCTTGCCGTCCTGCGCGCGCCGGGGTCAGCAGCCACTGCCCGCACGCCTGGCCGCGGCCCGGCAGGGAAGCGCCGTCGTCCTCGCCCGCGAGGGAAGTCGGCTGCTGGCCTACGTCGCGGACGCCGACAGCCACTCGGTGCACACCGTCTCGATCGACGACCGGCGCGAGCTCGGGCACACCCGCCTCGGGGGTTCGCCGCGCCAGCTGCTCGTCCTCGCGGACGGACGCGTGGTGGCCACGCTCTCGGACGGGGCGCGCCTCGCCGTCCTCGAGCCGGACCCCGATCCGACCCGGCCCCTCGCGACGCTGTGCGAGCGCGACGTGCCGGCCGAGCCCTGGGGGCTCGCGCTCTCGCCCGACGACGGCAGGCTGGTGGTGACGAGCGCGTGGGCAGGGACGCTGTCCATCCTGGACGCGGCGACGTTCGCCACGCGGCGCGTCGTTCCGCTGGCGCGCGACCCGCGGGGTGTCCTGGTGGACGAGGGCGGCGTCGCGTACGTGAGCCACCTGGTGGGCGCCCGGATGAGCATGGTCGACCTCGCGAGCGCCGACGCCGCGCCGGAGGTCGTCGATCTCGCCGCGCGCAAGTCGTCCCCGCGCGCGCAGCTGGCCGACATGGTCGCGCGCCGGACCGGGTCGCAGGGCTACGCGCTCGCCAGCGTCTCGATGCCCGCCAGGGTCGGCGGCGAGGCGAGCCTGCGGCGCGTCCTGCTGCCGATGGTGAGCGTCGACCCGGGCGACCCCGGCCGCCCGTCGTCCGTCTACTACGGCCCGCCCTTCGACGGCGTCCCCAAGGAGGCGCCGATGGTCAGCGTGGTCGATCCCGAGCGCAAGGAGATGGTCACCCCTTACCTCCTCGCCGCCACCGAGACGACGTTCGCCCGCGAGTGCCTCCTGCCGCGCGCTGCGGCGGTGCGCGACAGGACGCGCAGCCTGCTCGTGACCTGCTTCGGGATCGACGCGCTGCTCGAGCTCGACGCGTGGGCGCTCGATCCGTTCCGCGCGGAGCGCAAGCGCTTCGACGTGCCCCCGGGACCGGAGGGAGTCGCCGTGGACGAGACCTCCGGACGCGCCGTCGTGTTCTCGCAGCTGGGCGGGGCGCTCACGGTCATCGACCTCGACCACGCGGCGACCCGCAAGGCCACCATCGACCTCGACTACCGTCCGGATCCGAAGCTGGCGGCGGTCGCGCGGGGGCGACAGCTCTTCTACCGGACCGACGACGTGCGGATCTCCGGCGACGGCCTCGGCTGCTCGAGCTGCCACCAGGACGGTCGCGACGACGCGATCACCTGGGCGACGCCGCTCGGCGCGCGCCAGACGCTGATGCTCGCGGGCCGCGTCGCCGACACGCAGCCCTATGGCTGGGAGGGCGACCGCGCCACGCTGGCGGACTACATCGGCAACACCGTCACGCGCCTCGGCGGCAAGGGACTGGCGCAACCCGAGCTCGAGTCGCTCTCCGCGTTCCTGCTCGCCCTCGAGGGGCCGCCCGCACCCCCTGCCCGCGCGTCCGACGCCGCGCTCGCGCGCCGGGGACGTGCGCTCTTCGAGGATCCCGCGCAGGGCTGCGTCACTTGCCACGCCGGAAGCGCGTCGACGGATGCGGCGGTGCACAACCTCACCCAGGGGTCGCTCGGCTTCCAGAGCACGACGTTCGACACCCCGTCGCTGCGGTTCGTGCGGGGCACCGCGCCCTACTTCCACGACGGGCGCTACCCGACGCTGGAGGAGCTGCTGGCCGACGACAAGAGCACCATGGGCCACTCCGCGTCGCTCCCCGAAGGCGAGCGGGCGGCGCTGGCGGCGTACCTGAGGTCGCTGTGAGGCCAGCGCCGTGGGTCGCGGCGCTCGCGCTGGGCGGCCTCGGCCTCGCGTGCGGGACGCCGGCTGCGCGACTCCCCGCGCGACCTCCGGCCGTCGTCACGCCGCCTGCTCCACCCGCCCCCGACGAGGAGGCGAGCGCGAAGCCCGGCGTGCCGCTCCCGGAGCCTCCGCGTGTCGCCGGCGCGCGGGCTCTCGAGGGCTTCCTGGCGACGGGCGCGAGTCGTCCCCACGCGAGGTCGCTGGACTTCGACGTCGAGGCGCTGCCCGTCGCCGCGTGGGGCGAGCCGCCGGGCAGCGCCGGGTTCTCCATCGCCCCCGTGCCGGACGGGTACCGGCTGCTGGTCTCGGACGCGGTCTTCGCCGAGGTGCTGCTCGCGACCATGCCGGCGCACGACGGGACGGCGCCCGTCGCCTTCACCGCCTTCACCGGCGGCACCTTCTCGCAGGGCGCTCCACCCGTCTGCGGACCGGGCCACGCGGGCACGCTCCTCGCGCGGTGGGCCGGCTTCGCCCCCAGGGGCTGGACCGACCGCGGGCTCGAGGTGCAGATGGCCGACGGCGACTTCAGCCTCGCCGCGTGCAGGGCCGTCGCCAAGGCGTACGTGACGGCGCGCGCCGCGGCGATCGTCCCGGGCTTCGTCTACGGACTGCGCGTCCGGCAGGACGAGAGCAACGCCGGGGACGAGACGCTCTATCTGCTGATGCCACGCGCCCCCATGGTCGCCGCCTCCGGCGACCCGACCACGCCGCTGAGCGTCGCCAACTCGGGCGTCTTCACGCGCCTCAGCTTCCACCTCCATCCGGGGGCGTCGGGCGCGGCCAGCCTCCGCATCAGCGCCGCGTCCCTCGCGCTGTGGAGCAGGCTGCGCGCCGGAGGGTCCGGGTGGGGGTTCGCGGACCGGGCCGAGCCACACGACGATCTGCTGGTCGGCGTCGACGTCGCCTGGCAGGGCGACGACAAGGTGGCGTCGATTTCCTTTGCGCTGCCGAAGACGAGGGACGCGGGAGCGTACTCGGGGCTCCTCGCCGCCGTGGACCGCGCGAGCCGCTAGGCCCGACGCCTACGGCTGGAGGGCGACGTACCAGTCGGTGCCGGAGCCGACCAGCATGCGACGCGGCGACGTCTCGAAGCTGACGCTGAACTGGCTGATCCCGCCGGCCGCCGTCCGGAAGTCGAGGATGCAGCCGCCGGGGGTGCTGGAGGAATCGAGCACCGGCGCGCACGTCGTGCCCGCGTCGTCGAGCAGGATGACCTGGAAGGACGCCTGGTTGGTGACGCCCTGCCCCTCGAGCAGGCCGCCCTTCCCGTCGGCGACGAGCGCGTTCCAGTTGCCGTCGGCGGTGAAGATGCCCGAGAGATCCTCGAACTGCGTCGTCCCGCAGAGGAGCCAGGCGCCGGCGACGTGCGCGCGCAGCTCGTCCGGCGTGACGTAGCCGTCGATGGGGCCGTGGGGCAGGCTGCAGTTGCTGCGCGCCGCCGACACCTGGGCCGCGGTGAAGGTGGACGGCGTGGCCGCGTCCACGGGGAGAAGCCCCGCGTCGGACGCGTCGGCGGGCGGGCCGCCGTCGTCGGTGGAGCCGACCGGGAGGATCTGCGCGCTGCAGCCCGCGAGGATCGCGGCGGTGAGAAGAAGGAAAGAGCGGTGGGCAAGCATGGTCGAAGTCACCTTTCGGGGCCGTCTCGTGTCTCGGTCCCTGCAGGTGCTTGGGACGGGCTTCCTCTTCTTGTCACGGCGACGTCGAGGGCGCCGCTCCGACCGCGGACTCGAGCGCCGGCAGCAGCACGCTGTTCGGGAAACGCGCCCGGAACCGCTCGGCGCGCGCGCGGGCCTCGCCGGTTCGCCCCAGCATGACGAGCGCCCGCACCGCCATCGCCTCCCGCTCCTGCACCAGCATGCCGGCCGGGAAGCGTCGCTCGTGCTCGCGGGTGGCGGCGAGGGCCGCGGCGCCGTCCTCGCGCTCGAGCGCGCCGCGGGCCACGTCGAGGAGCGCGCGCTCCGCGGCGACGCCGCCCTGCGTCCCCGAGGAAGCCGCGCTGGGCACCCCCCTGGCCACCTCGACCGCCGGGGTGCTGGCGGCGGGCGACGCCGACGCGCTCGGCGCGGGCCGGTCGACGTAGACGACGCGGGGCGCGTCGAGCACGATCG
Organism: Polyangiaceae bacterium; assembly: GCA_036560665.1. Classification (GTDB taxonomy): domain Bacteria; phylum Myxococcota_A; class Polyangia; order Polyangiales; family Polyangiaceae; genus Palsa-1150. The sequence continues at coordinate 3,190 of DATBQU010000048.1, read as the reverse complement.
GCGCGGGAGGCGGCGTCGCCACGCGCATCGCCACCGCGCCGGCCGCGCCGCCCACGAGGAAGCTCGCCACCAGCGGCAGCGCGCGCCGTGCCCACCCGATCTGGGAAGCGATCGACGCCCCCTGCCCGGCCTGGGCGCCGGCCGCGCCGCCGCCGTCTCCCCCGCCTCCGCCTCCCGGGCCGCCGAGAGGGGGAAGCACGATGGCCTCGACGCGCGCCAGCACGCGCAGCTTCACGCCGGCCGGCGGCGCCTGCGTCCCGCGCGCTCCCTCCACCAGGGCGCGAACGTCTTCGTCCAGCGGCGTCAGGTCGATGTCGCTCATCGCTCCCCTCGTTCTGCGCGCAGCACGCGCACCGCCGCCGTGAACTCCTGCCGCGCCACGCGCAGCCGCGAGTACGCCGTGAAGAGCGGGATGCCGAGCGTCTCGGCGATCTCCTTCATGGGGCACTCGTCGAGCTCGTAGAGGATGAACACGCCCCGCCGCTCGAGCTCCACCCGCTCGAGCGCGCGCAGCACCAGCGCGCGATCCTCGGTCCGGGCGATGGCGTCGTCCGCCGCCAGCGACGACCCCGCCCGGCGGTCCGGATCGTCGCCGACCTCGACGCGGTGCCGCGCCAGGCGGCGCCAGTCCGACGCGCACCGGAAGGCGAAGGCGAAGAGCCACGGCCGAAGCGGGCGCGCGGGATCGTAGTCGTCGAGCCGGCGGTAGACGTGGACGAACACGTCCTGCGCCACGTCCTCGGCGTCCCGCGCCTGCACGCCCAGGCGCCGCAGCGACGTCCACACGTAGTCGAACTCCCGCTCGAAGACCGCGCGGAAGCGCGCCGGACGCCCGTGGGCGTCGACGGCGGGAGCGGCGGCTGCGTGCAAGGACATCCGTGATCTCTCGGTACGAGCGCGCCGGGATTGTCACAGAAAGCGCCAGGCGACGCCGATTCCGACACCGCCCGACACGGGGGAGAACGTGTAGACCTGCTGGGTCGGGGGCCGGCTCCCCAGGTCGAGCTCCGTCTTGACCGGGGTGACGAGGATCTCGCCGTAGCCGCGGAGCGCGAACGAATCCGATAGCGGCAGCTCGACGCCGAGCCGCGGCCCCACCGCCAGCCACAGCCCGCCGCTCGTCTGCGGCGACGTCACGCCCTGCACCGCGGTCGCCGTCAGCGAGCCGCCGCTCGCCACCACGCAGGCGTAGCCCACCCCGAGGTGCAGGCACGGCACGACCGAGCCGGCCAGGAGCCACGACTGCACGCGAACGCCGGCGGTGTTGCCGGCGCCGGTGGCCGGTAGGTCCCCGCGCGCCTCGACGTCGAGCGACAGCGCGCGCCACCGCACGCCCACGAACGCCGCGCCCCCCGCCGCGAGCCCCGGGGACGACCCGAGCGCGCTCGCGGCGGTCACCCCCAGGTGAGCCTGCACGGCCTCCGGCGGCGGCGGGGGAGGCGCGGGCGCGTCGCGCGGAGGCTCCGGCGCCGGATCGGGAGCGGGCGGCGGGGGCGCCGGCGGCTCCGGCGGAGGGGGCGGAGGCGGCGCGGTCGGGCCGGCGATGCTCGACGGATCGATGGTCAGGCTGATGGTGAGCGCCATGGCGTCGACCACCGCGGCGCAGTCGCTCCCCTTCACCGCCAGCGAGCGCGCGCCCCGCTGCAGGTTGTCCTGGTCGACCATCTTGATCTCGACGTGAAACGCGCCGCCCCCGCGCGTGACCTCGACGAACAGCGTGTCGTGCGCCCAGGGGAAGAACGGGTCGTAGCCGAGGCGCGTGCTCACCGCGGCGCGGATGGCCTGTTCGCCCGGGCACTTCTCGGCGCCCGGGCCGCGCACGTAGGTCAGGCGGGCGGACGCGCCGGCGCGGACTTCGCGGGAGGAAAGGAGCAGAAGGGCGACGGCGGCGAGAGGGGCGACGAAGAGCCGACGGCGCCGGCGGGAACGCGAGCTGGTCATGGCAAGCAAGCGGGGATGCGCGGACCTTAGCTGAAGATCCGGGCTCGTCCTGTCCTACCGGCGGGTGACGAGCGCTGTGCCCCTCGCGGCGGGGCCAGCTGTGCATCCCTGCCCCCGCGGGCGGCTCCTACGATGAGCCGTGGAGGCCTCCCATGCGCTTCGAGACCGCGCTCATCCACGCCGGCGAGCTTCGCCCCCGCATCGCGGGCGCCGTCGCCATGCCCGTCTTCCAGTCGTCCACCTTCGAGTTCGACGGCGCCGGCGACTACCACGACGTCCGCTACATCCGCCTGAACAACACGCCCAACCACCAGGTGCTCCACGCCAAGCTCGCCGCGCTGGAGTCGGCGGAGGCGGGCCTCGTCGCCGGCAGCGGGATGGCGGCCATCTCGTCGGTGCTGCTGTCGCTGCTGGAGAGCGGCGACCACGTCCTGGCGCACCGCACGCTCTACGGGGGCACGCACGATCTGCTCACCAAGGACCTGCCGCGCCTCGGCGTCGAGCACACCTTCGTCGACGCCGACGACGCGTCGAGCTGGTCGAAGGCCCTGCGGCCGAGGACGCGCGCCTTCTACGTGGAGACGATGACCAATCCGCTGCTCGAGGTGGTGGACCTGCCCGCGGTGGCCGCGTTCTGCCGCGAGCGCGGGCTCACGTCCGTCATCGACAACACCTGCGCGTCGCCGGTCAACTTCCGCCCCGTCGAGCACGGGTTCGACGTGGTGGTGCACAGCGCCAGCAAGTACCTGAACGGGCACACGGACATCGTCGCCGGCGTCGTCGTCGGCAAGGCCGAGCGGGTCAGGGCCGCCAAGCACAAGCTCGACCACCTGGGCGGGACCCTCGATCCCCACGCCTGCTTCCTGCTGCACCGGGGGGTGAAGACGCTGGCGCTGCGCGTGCGCCACCAGAACGAGAGCGCCCTGCGCCTGGCGCGCTTCCTCGAGGAGCACGCGGCGGTGTCGCGCGTGCACTACGCGGGGCTCGCCAGCCACCCGCGCCACGCCCGGGCGCGCGAGTGGTTCCGCGGCTGCGGGGGCCTGCTCAGCTTCGAGCTGAAGGGAGGCGTCGCGGCGGCCGAGCGCTTCCTCGCGCGGGCGACGCTCCCGGCCAACGCGCCCAGCCTGGGAGGCGTGGAGACGCTCATGACCCGGCCCGCCACGACGTCGCACGCCGGGCTGTCGGCGGAGGAGCGGGCGAAGCTCGGCATCGGGGACGGCCTGGTGCGGCTGTCGGTCGGCCTCGAGGA
>DATBQU010000047.1:0-4700 GCA_036560665.1 Polyangiaceae bacterium | reverse complement strand
CCCGCAGATGATGTCGTTCGACTCGATGCCGAACGACTGCTGCGCCGCGCGGAGCCCGGCGAGCACGGCCTCGACGACGCTGGTGAGCTTGAGGCCGCGCCTGGTGTGGAGCATCGGCGAGTAGCGCACTTCCATGTAGCGGACGTTCTCGTGCGCGGCGTCCTCGGCCAGCTCGAAGGCGATGCGGCGGAGCGACTCCTCGTTCTGCATCACGCGCAGCGTGACGTCGAACGCCTTGAGGTACTCGACCAGCGAGCCGCAGTTCTGCCCGAGGTTCATCGCCTTGCGCAGGCCCTCGGCGTCGCGCGCGGGCAGGTCGACCTTCTGCTTCTCGGCGAGGTCGAGGATGGTCGCCAGCCGCAGGGAGCCGTCGAGGTGGACGTGCAGATCCGTCTTCGGAAGCTTCTCGATGAGCTCGAGGGGGATCGGCTTGGGCGCGTGCGCTTGGGGCATGACGAAAGGTACCACAGGGCCCGGAATCATGCGCGCGATGGCCGCAGCGCCCGAGACGACGCCGGAGGCCACGAGGTTCGCCGCGTGGCGCGAGAGCACGCGGGGGCCAGCATCAACGACGTGACCGACGACGCGCGCGTCGACGCGCTCAGCCCACTACGCACTCGTCCTGGTGCGGCGATGCACCAGCCGGCGCAACGGCCCACGCCGTGCACTGGGGACCCTGCCGTACCCAGCGCGCGCCGTTCTCGCGACTCGTCGCGGCCGGCGCGCGAACCCTCGCGAGGAAATCCCGATGAGACTCTCCCGTGTCGCCATGGTCACCACCGCCGTCGTCGCCTCCGCCGGCTGCGGCGCGGCGCCCGACGGAAGCGTGGAGAAGGTGGGCTGGACCAGCGCGCCCGTCGTCGTCTGCGCCGGCGGCAGCACCGTGCAGGGCGTCGACGTGTCCGAGTTCCAGGGCTCGATCAACTGGGGCGCCGTGCACGGCTCGGGGCGCGGCTTCGCCATCGCGCGCGTCAGCGACGGGACGGGCCACCCCGATCCCACCTTCGCCACCAACTGGGCGGGCATCCTGGCGGCGGGGATGGTGCGCGGCGTCTACCAGTTCTTCCGCGCGTCGGAGGACCCGACGGCGCAGGCCAACCTGCTGGTGAACGCCATCGGCACGCTGGGCGCGAACGATCTGCCGCCGGTGGCCGACGTCGAGGTGTCCGACGGCGTGTCCGGTGCGACGCTCGTCGCCAACCTCGCCACCTGGGTCAACGTGATCAAGGCGAGGACCGGCCGCACGCCGATGATCTACTCCGCACCCGGCTTCTGGAACGGGCTGCCGGGCACGGGCCAGTTCGCGGGCGAGGTGCTGTGGGTCGCCAACTGGCAGGTCAACTGCCCCGACACGCCCACGCCTTGGACGGGGTGGACGTTCTGGCAGTACGCCGACAACGGCTCCGTGCCGGGCATCTCGGGCGCGGTCGACCTCGACGAGTTCAACGGGTCGGCCGCGCAGCTCGGGAGCCTCGGCGGCCCCGTCGACTGGGCGGCACAGTACGTGGGCCAGAGCTTCCCGCTGGCGTCGACGGCGCTGACGATGGTCGAGGGGCAGACCATCCCCTCCTACATCGAGCTCAAGAACGTCGGGGCCAAGGCGTGGGACTCGAAGACGCGCATCGGCACCACGCAGCCCCGCGATCGTTCGAGCGCCTTCGCCGACAGCGGCTGGCCAGGGCCGAACCGCCCCGCCGCCGTGGTCGGCTCGGTGGCTCCGGGACAGAGCTACAAGTTCCAGTTCGACCTGCACGCGCCGGACAAGCCCGGCAACTACCTGGAGTACTTCGGCGTCGTCGAGGAGGGCGTGTCGTGGTTCAGCGATCCGGGCCAGGGCGGTCCGCCGGACAACGACCTCGAGGTCCAGATCAACGTCGTCGCGCCGCAGTACCGCGGCGACTTCAAGGACCAGTCGTTCCCGCTGGCGCCGGCGGCGCTGACGGTGCACGAGGGCGACGTCGTCGACGGCTTCATCGAGCTCACCAACGGTGGGACGCAGCCGTGGAAGGCCGGCACCACCAAGCTCGCGCCCACGCCGCGCGACCAGCCGTCGCCGTTCGCCGATCCGGCGTGGCTCACGCCGGCGCGCGTGTCGAGCGTGGCCGCCGACGTCGCGCCGGGCGCGGTGGGCCGCTTCGAGGTGAAGCTCGACGCGTCCAAGGTGGGCGACTTCCAGGTGACCTTCGGTCTCGTGGAGGAGAGCGTGACCTGGTTCGCCGACGCCACGCTCGGCGGCGGCCCGCCCGACGACTTCCTGCGCGTCCACCTGGTGGTGGTCCCCAGAGGAGCGCCCCTCGACGCCGGCGTGCCGCCGGGTGGCGACGGCGGAGGCGCGGGCGTCGACGCGGGCGTCGGCGTCACCGGCACCGGAGGGCCCGGCGGCGACGACGGCGGAGGGAGCTGGGACAGCTCCAGCCCCACCGGCGGCTCCGGCGGCTGCTCGACCGGGGCGTCGCCCGCCGTCCCCGCGCCGTGGGCCCTCGCCGCAGGGGGACTCCTCGCGCTCGTGGGCTTCCGCCGCCGCGCGCGCTAGTAAGCGCGCATGCACTCCGCAAAGCGCGCGGGCACCGCCGCGCTCCGGCTCGCGCTCGTCCTGGCTGCTGCTGCGTGCGGCGGCGGCGTCGCCACGCAGCCCTCCGTCGCCGTCGCGCGCCCCGCGTCCGCCTCGGCGCAGGCCCCCGCGTCGCCCCCGCCGCGCTTCCCCGCCGACTGGCCCTACGCCCAGGGCGCGCCGGCGCCCCACGCCGCGCGCGGCATGGTGACCACCGACTGCGCCCTGGCGACGAAGGTCGGCGTGGACGTCCTGTCGCGAGGCGGCAACGCCGTCGACGCGGCGGTGGCCACCGCGTTCGCCCTGGCGGTGGCGTTCCCCACCGCCGGCAACATCGGCGGCGGCGGCTTCATCGTCGCGCGCATGAGCGGCAAGTCGTACGCGCTCGACTTCCGGGAGGCGGCGCCCGCCGCGGCGACGCGCGACATGTACCTCGGCGCCGACGGCAAGCCGACCAGGGAGTCGCGCGAGGGCTGGCGCTCGACCGGCGTGCCCGGCAGCGTGGCGGGCCTCTGGGAGGCGTGGCACACGCTCGGCTCGAAGAGCAAGACGTGGCCAGAGCTGCTCGCGCCCGCGATCGACATGGCCGAGCGCGGCTTCATCGTCGACGAGGCCTACGCCAGGACCATCGGCATGATGCAGCAGCGCCTGGCGAAGAACCCGGCTTCGGCCGCGCTCTTCCTGCCCAACGGGGCGCCCCCCGCCGCGGGCGCGACGTGGCGCGATCCGGAGCTCGCCGCGGTGCTGCGCAAGATCGCCGAGCAGGGCCCGGCCGGCTTCTACGAGGGGCCGGTGGCCGAGACCCTCGCGCGCGCGATGAAGGACGCCGGGGGCCTGGTCACGCAGGAGGACCTCAAGGCCTACCGAGCCAAGTGGCGCACGCCGATCGACTACGAGTACAGGGGCCACCACGTGGTGGGGATGCCGCCGCCGTCGTCGGGCGGGGTGACGATGGCGATGATGGCGCACCTGCTCGAAGGGTGGGACGTCCGCGCGCAGGGGTGGCACTCCGCGGCGCAGGTCCACCTGACGGCGGAGGCGATGCGGCGCGCGTTCGCTGCGCGCAACGCCAAGCTCGGCGATCCCGACTTCGTGAAGAACCCCGTCGACGAGCTGCTGTCGGACGGGTGGGCCAGGCAGCAGCGGGCGACCATGCGCCTCGACCGGGCCACGTCGACCAAGGAGCTCTTCCCGAGCATCGCCGGCGCCGAGGCGAGCGGCCCTCACACCACGCACATGTCCGTGGTCGACGCCGACGGCAACGCCGTGGCGCTGACCACGACGCTCAACTGGTGGTACGGCAACGGGGCCACCGTGCCGGGCCTCGGCTTCGTCCTCAACAACGAGATGGACGACTTCGCCGCCGTCCCCGGCACGGCCAATGGGTTCGGCCTGGTGCAGGGCGAGCCCAACGCCGTGGCGCCGGGCAAGCGCATGCTCTCGTCGATGTCGCCCACCATCGTGCTGGGGCCGCAGGGGGACGTGCAGCTCGTGCTCGGCGCCGCGGGCGGGTCGCGCATCATCACCGCCGTCTTCCAGGAGCTGTCGAACGCGCTCGACTTCGGCATGGGCGCGGCCGACGCGGTGCGCGCCCCGCGCTTCCACCAGCAGGACTCGCCGGACGTCCTGATGCTCGAGCCGAGGGCGCTGCCGGAGGCGGTGGTGACCGCGCTGCGCGCCATGGGCCACGAGACCAAGGAGGCCGAGCACCTCGCCGACGCGCCCGCCATCGGACGCGACCGCGGCCTGTGGGAGGGCGGCGCCGAGCCGCGCCGCGAGGGCGGGCTGGCCCTGGGCTTCTGAAAGGGGGCTGTCCCTCGTTCTCAACGAGTCACGCGCTGATCCTGCGGATTGACGGACAAGCCGCCGGTCGAACCGTCGGGGGTGTCCCGGGACACGGGCGTGTCCGTCCGGGACAGGCGTGGTCCCGTCGCGGGCGACCATTCGCGACGGCCGGAGCCCCGCGAGCCCGGCGACCCTCCCGTCTTGAGCGCGCCCCCTGCAAGAAGGGGGGGATCGTTGCCATGCTCACGATCAGGCCGTTTTTGTCGTCGTCGCCGCGGCGCGGAGGGGCCCCGCGACCGGTGGAGAGCGAGTCGCCCCGGCGGCCCCGGGGCGGGCGGCGCGCGCCGGCGCGTCCATCATGCGC
>DATBQU010000046.1:0-11001 GCA_036560665.1 Polyangiaceae bacterium | reverse complement strand
AGTGCATCTGCATGGGCAGACACAAGGACCCGAACGAGCGCTTTCGCCAGATGGACATGCTCGAGAGCCATCTACACGTCCTGCGTCGCGACTTCGGCGACACCGCCACGCTCTACTATCCCTGGGGTCACCCGGACGACTAGTCACTACGGCTTGAGCGCACGCGCGTCCGCGTTGCCCGGATCCAGCTTCAGCGCCTCGTCGCGGTGCGTGCGCGCCGCCGACGCGTCGCCCAGCGTCAGCCGCTCGCGCGCCAGCAGGGCGTGCGCCTCGGCCTTCTCCGGCGGCTTGGCGTCGCACAGCAGCGCGCTCTCCAGCTCGAACGCCGCCGTCTCGTGGTCTCCCGTCGCCGACAGCGCGCGCGCGTAGCCCACGTGCACCGGCGCGCTCTCGACGTCCACGTAGAGCGCGGCCTCCCCGGTGCGCTTCGCCTCGTCCCAGCGCTTCGCCTCCACCAGCTTCGCCAGCAGGAGCTGCCACGCGCGGCGATCGTGCTGGTCGAGCCGTGCCACCTCTCGCAGCGCCCACATCGCATCCGCGTCGCGCTTGTCCGCCGTGGCCAGCTCGTAGAGCCCCTTCACCGCCTCGACCTGCGTCGGGTCGAAGCGGTTGGCGGCCTCGAGCGCCGTGCGCTGCGCGACCTTGTCCTTCTTCGACTCGGCCGTCTCCGCCAGCGCCAGCTCGATGGTGTAGCCGTCGCCCCCCGCGGCCTTGATGGCCCGCAGGTGCTTCTCCTGCGCGTCGAGGTCCTTGGCGTTCGCGGCCAGCTTGGCGGACAGGAAATGCGCGTCCTTGTCGTTCGGATCGATGGCCAGCGCCGCGTCGACCTCGTGCGCCGCGTCGTCCCCCTTGTGCGCCCGCAGCAGGGCCAGGGCCAGCGCCACGTGCGCCGGCGCGCTCTTCGGGGCCGCCGCCGCCGCCGCCCGCGCCTCGTCGAGCGGGACCGGCCGCAGCGAGAAGATGTACTGGTTCTCGTAGCGCGCCAGGCGCGCCAGCTGCCACGCGCGGTAACGGGCGTCGTACTCGCCGGCCGAGAGGCCGAACGCCTCGCGGATCACGTCGCCGGTGCGCTTGCCGTCGCCCCAGAGCTCCATCGCCCGCGTGATCCGGGCGAACCCGAACTGCTCCGCGGTGAAGGCCAGCATCTGGCTGGCGGCGTAGTAGGCGACCGTCACCTCCAGGTCGCCCGAGGCGTGGGTGAAGGCGCTGTTCATGTCGACCGCGCCTGGCAGCTTGTTCTTCTTCAGCGCCGAGTACAGCTCGGGGTCGAGGTGCCGCTGCCACTCCGGCCGCCGGATCATCGTCTCGTACTCGCTCAAGCCCTCGGTGAACCAGCGCGGCACGTGGTTCTTCGAGATCTGGATGGCGAACACGTGCCCCAGCTCGTGCCACAGCACGTTGCCCCAGTTGAACGGCTCGCTGGCCGGGCTCATCGCCGCCACCACGTGCCCGAAGCACACCCCCTGGATACCGATGTTGGGCAGCCCGCTGGTGCGCACGCTGAAGTGCTCGCGGCTGGCGTACGTCTCCACGTGCACCGGCACGCTCGGCGCGTACATGTAGTGGATCTTCATCTGCCCCCAGGCCTCGCCCAGCATGCGCGGGACGTAGCGCTCGAGCACCGGGCGCTCGACCTTGGGGTAGCGCACGTCGAAGATGCCCTGCGTGGCCGACTCGTACTCGCCCGGGATCCACCGGGTGTAGAGCATCTCCAGCGTGTTGTAGGCGCGCACGTTGAAGTGGTCGTGCTTCCACCACTCCTCCAGCGACTTCACGCCCTCCTGCTCGTCGCCCGCCCGCGTCTGCCACATCCCGAGCTGCGCCCAGGCCTTGCCGTCCCGGGGGTCGAGCGCGACGGCCTCCTTCATCATCGCCACCACGTCGTCGTAGCGGTGCTCCCACTCCGCGTAGTCGCCGATGATGCCGTAAGCCTGCGAGTACTCCTTGTTGCGCGCGAAGATCTCTTTCTTGGCCGCCTCGAAGCCCGGCTTGTCGTCGGCCAGGAAGCGCGCGGCGGCGCGCAGGCTGAGCAGCTCGAGCTCGCTGGGGTCGATGCCCAGCCCGGCGTCGATGGCGGCGTTGGCGCCGTCGAGGTTCGAGTCGCGCAGGGCGATGCCCGCGCGCACCGCGTACGCCGCGGTCGACCTGGGGTTCACCGCCAGCGTGTCCTTGACCAGCTTCTCCGCGGCGTCGAAGTCGAACCCGTCCTCGAGCTTCAGCCGGGCCAGCATCGCCGTGGCCTCGGCGTTCTTCGCGTCGAGCTTCAGCGCTTCGCCCAGCTCCTCCTCGGCGTGGCCCGGATCGTAGTAGTCGGCGAAGAGCGCCGCCCACCACAGGTGCGTCTCCACCCGCGACTTGTCGGCCCGCACGCTGTCCTTGAAGGCCGAGTTGGCGTCCTTGGGGTGCCGCAGCAGGTGCATGGCGCGCCCCAGCATGGCCAGCCCCTCGGCGTCGGTCGCGTTGATGGCGTCGTTGTTGTAGTCGTCGGCGAACGTGAGCAGCAGGGGCTCGGCGTCCGCGCGCCGCCCGGCGCGGATGAGCAGCTCGCCCATCGCCAGCCGCACCCGGCGCCCCCCCGTCCCCTGCGCCGTCTTCTGCGGATCGAGCAGCTTGATGGCGTCGTCGACCTTCCCCTGCGCGGCCAGCGCCCTCGCCCGCAGCGCGAGGGCGGCGAGCGGACCCCCCGCCGCAGCCGGCGCGGGCGCAGGCGGAGCGGGCTGCGCGGGCTGTGCGCCTGCGGGAAGACAGAGGGAGGCCAGGGCGACCAGCGAGGACAGGGCGAGCGCGCGCTTCATCGACGATCTAGGTGTAACACCCGCCCGCGACCCGCGCTTTGCCGTCCCCGTGCGCGTAGCACGGGGACATTCGGCGGCTTCACGCCGCCTCACCCGTCACGCCTCCAGGCGCACCTCATCCTCGTGGGCGACGACCGCGCCCGTCGCCGGATCGAGCAGCAGCACCATCTCCACCGCGTCCTCGTCGTCCGGGTAGTAGCGCGTGCGCACGCCCATCGCGAAGAAGCCCACGGCGCGGTAGAGCGCGATGGCCGCGCGGTTCGAGCGGCGCACCTCGAGCAGCACGTGCCGCACGCTCTTGCCGCGGGCGTACGCCACCACCTCGTTCATCAGCGCGCGCGCCATTCCCCGCCGCCGCCGGTCGCCCCGCGTGGCCACGTTGAGCACGTGCAGCTCGTCCGCCACGTGCCACGACACCAGGAACGCGCTCACCGCCTCCGGCTCTTCCCGCACCACCCACAGCCGCGCCCACGGCCGCGCCAGCTCGTCGCGCAGCTGCGGCTCGTCCATCCGCGTCGGCCCGTCGATGGCCGCCACGGCGGGCACGTCCCCTTCCCTCATGGCGTCGATCCGGAAGGGCGCGCTCATGCCGAAGGCGTCGATGATAGATCAGCGCCGGCTCGGCGGGCGGCTCGGCGGCGGGTGACCGCTGCCCCCCGGATGCCGCGCCGCGGTGAAGGCGCGCGCGCGCGGCGCGATGGCCCACGCGTCGATGGCCAGCCGCAGCGAGCCGTCGCCGCGCACGATCGCGCCCGCGAACGGCCCCAGGCCGCCCACCAGCGGCCCCAGCGGCCGCACCAGCAGCTCCTCGGTGCCGCCCACGGCGTCGACCCCCACCGCCACCGACGGCGCCGGCGCGTCGTCGCCCTGCATCTCCAGCTCGAGCACGTACGCCGGCCGCGCGCTCGCCCCCGCGTCGAGGCAGGCCGACAGGTGCGGCACGCGCTCGGCGTCCTGCTCGTCGGCCAGGCGCACGCGCCGCACGTTCACCGCCAGCATCGCGAACTCGTCCTTGCCCGCGCTGACCCACAGCACGTTGACCAGGCCGCTCTCGATGGGCACGTCGATCCGCGCGCTGAACCCCTCGCCCGCGCGGCTCGACAGGCGGATGGCCCCGCCCATGCGCTGGGTCACGCTCCGCGCGATCTCCAGGCCGATGCCGCGCCCCGCCAGCAGGTCGCTCGACTCGCGCGTCGAGAAGCCGGGCACGAACAGCAGCGACAGCAGCGTGTCGTCGTCCGCCGCCTCGGCGATGGCCTGCGTCACCAGCCCCGCCTCCAGCGCCCGCGCCCGCACGTCGGCCACGTCGACCCCCGCGCCGTCGTCCCCGATGGTCAGGCTGAGGCGGTGCCCCAGCCGGCGCGCGGTCAAGGCGATGGTCCCGCCCGCGGGCTTGCCCTGCGCCACGCGCACCTCCGGCGGCTCGATGCCGTGGGCCACCGCGTTGCGCACCAGCTGCAGGCACGGCTCCACCAGCTGCTCCGCGATGCGGCGGTCGACCATCTCGTCCGCGCCGCGCGTGCGCACGATCACCGTCCGCCCGCTGCGCCGCGCCTCGGACTCGATGGCCGTGGTGAGCCGCGCGAAGATGCGCCCCACCGACGTCTGGCGCATCGTCGACAGCTGCTTCTTGGCCTCGGCCACGTCGTCGCGCAGCGCGTGCTCGGTGGCGAGCAGCCGCGCCGAGGCCGCGTCGAGCTCCTCGCCGAACGCGCCCAGCGTCCCCATCACGCGCTCGACCCGCTGGAGCGCCGCCGCCGGCGCGCCCCACGGCCGCGGCGGCCCGATGAGGCGCAGCGCCTCCATCAGCGACCCCCGCAGCTCGCGCAGCGCCACCGCCGTCTGGCGCGAGCGGACCGCGCGGGCAGCGATCCCCTCGCGCATCAGGTCGATGGCGTCGAATCGCTCCAGCAGCCGGTCGACGTCCACCGCCGGCACGCGGATGGTCGCCGTGGCCGCCTCCTCGAACGCCGTCGACCGCGGCGGATCGGAGTCGAGCGGCCGCCCCGAGGACAGGCTCGGCATCGAGCTGCGCGGCAGCTGCGACGGCCGGCGGCGCGCCCGCAGCGTCGCCAGCGCCGTCTCCGGATCGTCGAGCAGCGCGCCCAGCACGACGCGCCAGCGCGCCGCCTCCTGCGCTGCCGCCACCGCCGCGTCCCGCGAGTCGGCGCCCTTCAGCTTCTCCTCCAGGCCGTGGCAGAACCAGCTCATCGCCTCGTCGCCCACCGCGCTGGCCGCGCCCTTCATGGAGTGCACGTGGCGGTAGACGGCGCTCGCCGCCTCCACCGGATCGCCGATGGTCGACAGCGCCTCGTCGATCCGCGCCAGGCGGTCGGTCACCTCCGCCGCGTACTGCGCGCGCACCAGCGGATCGAGCTGCCGCCCCGCCAGATCGTCCGGCGGGACCGGCCAGTGCGCGGCGATGGCGCTCTCGCCCGCGCCCAGGCGCTGCACCGCCGTGCGCACCACCGCGGCCGCCTCGTCGAAGGCGCTCTCGTCGTCGTCCTTCACGCGCCGGTGCAGGCGCTCCAGCGCCGCCGCGAGCTCGCGCTCCCCGGCCAGCCCCGCGCTGCCCTTGAGCGCGTGCACCGAGCGCTGCGCCGCGGCCCGGTCGCGCGGCGCCGCCTCCAGCGTCACCAGGTGACGCTGGAGCTCGTGCATCAGCAGCCGCGCGAGCTCCGGATCGGGGGCGGTCGACGACGCCATCGCCGCCTACTCGCCCCTCTCCTCCTCCGGCTCCTCGTCGGCCAGCAGGCGCGCCAGCGGCGCCAGCACCGGCCCCAGCGCGCCCACCAGCAGCGTGCGCGGCACCTTCCCGCTCAGAGCGCTCAGCGACGTCACCAGCGCGCGCGCCCGCTCGCTCGCCTCGGCGATGGCGCGCACCGCCTCGGGATCGCTGCCCGTCGCCTTCTTCACCCGCTCGCCCACGTCGATCAGCGCCGACTCCGCGTCGCTGGCCGCCCCGGCCGCGCGCGCCGACTCCTGCGTGCACTCCGCCACCACGTCCCGCGCCTGCGACGCCTGCGCCTCGAGCTGCGTCAGGTCGGCCGCGATCTGCGCCAGCGCCGTGCCGAGCTCGCGCGACGCCTCCACGCCGCGGGTCGAGTGCGCGCGCACCTCGTCGCTCACCAGGCCGAGCTGCCGTCCCTCCGCCTCGCCCAGGCGCGCCCCCTCCAGCCCCGCGTTGAGCGCCACCAGCGCCAGGCGCTCGAAGGCGTCGCTCACGCGCGCGAAGCCCCCCTGCACCTCGGCGGCGCGCGAGGCCACCGCCCGCGCCCGGTCGGACACCGCGTCGATCGACGCCCTCTGCCGCGCCGCGCTCGACGCGATCCGCTGCGCCGCCGCGCCGGCGTCGCGCGCGCGCACCAGCGCCCGCTCGTGGGCGCTCCACAGGGCGCTCTCGTCGGCCGTCGAGCGCCCGCCGACGGCCCGCGCGCTCTTGGCGGTGCGCCGCAGGAGACCGAGGAGTCGCTGCTTGGGGGGGTCCGCCATGGGCGCGATGATACCGCGGCGGTACACTGGGGGCATCATGCGAGCCGCCCGCGTCGCCGTGGCCCTGCTCTCGCTGCTGCCCCTCGCCTGCGGAGCGGGCGCGGCCTCCCCCAGCAACCCGACCGGCGGCGGCGACGACGCGGGCGCCGACGGGGGCGGGGCAGGCGACGACGCCGCGAGCGACGGCGCGCCGTCGAGCGACGGGAGCCCCGACGGCGGCGGAGGCGACGGGACCGCGGGGACCGACGCGGGCAACCCCAACCTGCACGTCGAGGGCAATCACCTCGTGTACCAGGGCAAGACCACGCGCCTGCTCGGCGTCGATCACTCCGGCAGCGAGTACACCTGCGAGCAGGGCAACGGCATCTTCGAGGGGCCCGACGCCGACACCGTCGCCACCGCCATGCTCACCTGGGGCCACGTCAACGCCGTGCGCATCCCGCTCAACGAGGACTGCTGGCTCGGCATCAACGGCATCGCCGCCGCCTACGCCGGGGCCGCGTACCAGACGGCGGTGGTGGCGTACCTGTCCAGGCTCCACGCGCACGGCCTCTTCACCATCGTCGATCTGCACTGGAACGCGCCGGGCGCCTTCAAGGCGCAGAACCAGCAGCCCATGGCCGACGCCGACCACGCCGTCGACTTCTGGACGTCGGTGGCAACCGCCCTGAAGGGCGACCCCATGAGCGTCTTCGACCTCTACAACGAGCCCTACATCGACACGAGCAACGCGCAGACCACGGACCCGTGGGCGTGCTGGCTGAGCGGCTGCACCATCACCAAGTCGGACACGGGGACGACGGGCAACTGGCAGAGCGCGGGGATGCAGCAGCTGGTCGACGCCGTGCGCAAGGCGGGCGCGACCAACGTCCTCATGCTGGGCGGCCTGGCGTACTCCAACGATCTGTCGGGGTGGCTGGCGCACGTGCCGAGCGATCCGCTGGGCCAGATCGCGGCGTCGTTTCACGACTACAACTTCAACACCTGCGCCGGCGCCTCGTGCTGGGCCTCGACCATCGCCCCGGTGGCGCAGAAGCACCCGGTCATCACCGGCGAGCTCGGCGAGGACGACTGCGGCCACGGCTTCGTCGACTCGTACATGGCCTGGGCCGACACCAACGGCGTCAGCTACCTCGGCTGGACGTGGAACGTGTGGGACTGCAAGTCGGGCCCGGCCCTCATCACCGACTACACCGGCGCCACGACGGGCTTCGGCGCGGGCATCAAGGCGCACCTCCTCGTCACGACGCCGTGAGAAACCGCCAGGGCGTCGAGTGAGCCGTCCCTCCGCGCTGGATCGGGCCCCGGGAGGTCCAGCGGCGTCGGAAACTTGCCCGCCCGTCCGGCTCGTCCGATTGTCCGTCCCACCATGCGCCCCCGCCGTCCCCCCGAGCGGCGCGCCCGCCCGGACCGCCGCGCGAGCACGGATCGCCGCGAATTCCCGCCTCGTCCGGAGGGTCGTCGCACCCGCGGCGGCCGCCGCAAGACCGATCCGGTGGACGCCTGAGCTTCCGGGCGGTGACGGCCCGGCCGCAACGGCTGGACCGCCGTGGCATCGAACGCTAACAGTTACCGCCGCATGCGCTTCCTCCGCGCACATGCCTCCGGGGCCGTCGTCGCCCTCGCCGCGACGGTTGCGATCGCGTGCTCGAAGGGCAGCGCCGGAGGGCCCAGGACGCGGCCTCCGCCCCTGGTCGTGGTCGGCAAGATCATCGCACGCGACGTCCCCGTCGAGATCCGCGCCCCGGTCGACCTGCGGCCCATCGAGCAGGCGGACGTGGGCTCCAAGACGCTGGGCGTGCTCGACACGGTGTTCGTCGATCGCGGCGACCACGTGAAGCGCGGGCAGATGCTGGCGCTGGTGCGGCCGAGCGATCTGCCCGACCAGCTGGCGTCGGCGCGCGGGGCGCTGGCCCAGGCCAGCGCGTCGCTGGCGCTGGCGCAGACCAACTACGACCGCGCGCGCGCGCTCGCGCCGAGCGGCGTCGTCTCGCAGCAGGAGCTCCAGCAGGCGGCGGCGGCGCTGGCCACGGCGCAGGCGGCGCAAGCGGCCGGGCAGGCGCAGGTGGCCGGCCTGGCTGTGCGCCTGGGCGAGCTGCGCATCGAGTCGCCGATGGACGGCGTGGTCGCTGCGCGCAAGCTCGATCCGGGGGCCATGGTGGGTCTGCTCAGCGGCGCCACCATCCTCACCATCGCCCGGGTCGACGTGATGCGCGTCTTCATCACCGTCATCGAGCGCGACAGCCCCAAGGTCCACCTCGGCCAGGAGGCGCACGTCGAGCTCGACGCCATGCCCGGGCAGAGCTTCGTGGGCAAGGTGATGCGCATGGCGCCGGAGATCGATCCGTCGACGCGCACGCTCGACGCCGAGGTGCAGCTTCGCAACGAGGAGGGCAAGCTGCACGTGGGCATGTTCGGGCACGGCTCCATCGTGGTGGAGACGCACCCCCACGTGGCCGTCGTCCCCGCCCAAGCGGTGCAGATGAGCGACGGCAAGGCGTACGTCTACGTCCTCACCGGCGACAAGGTGCAGCGCCGCGCCATCGAGACCGGCGTCGACGCCGGGACGTGGCTGGAGGTGGTGCGCGGCATCGGCGAGGGCGACGAGGTGGTGACCGCCGGGGTCGACGTCCTGTCCGACGGCTCGCAGGTGCGCGTCACGCGCGACGTCGACCCCTACTCCGGCAAGATGGCGGGCCCGGCGCTGAGCGCGTCGGCCGTGCCCTCGGCGAAGCGGGACTAGAGGGGCGCCGCCATGTGGCTCACCCGCCTCGCGCTGCGCAACCCCATCCTCATCCTGATGATGTCGCTGATGGTGATCGCGCTGGGCGCGGTCGCCGTCGACCGCCTGAGCGTCGACCTCTTCCCCAACATCAGCATCCCCACCATCCGGGTGGCGACCTTCTACACGGGGGCGGCGCCGGGAGACATCGAGAAATCGATCACCGAGCCCATCGAGCGCGCGGTGGCGTCGTCGCCGGGCGTCGATCGCGTGGAGAGCACCAGCAAGCAGGGGTTCTCGCTGGTGACGGTGTGGTTCAGCTACGACGTCAACCTCGACACGGCGGAGTTCGACGTCTCGCAGCGCGTCTCGCAGATCCTCTACACGCTGCCGCCGGGCATCCAGCAGCCGTTCATCATCAAGTTCGACATCACCAACATCCCGGTGGCCAACGTCACCATCAGCGCCGAGGGGCTCGACGAGCGGCAGCTCTACGATCTGGCGTACAACGTGGTCGAGCCGCAGCTGGAGCGCCTCCCGGGCGTGGCCAGCGCCACGGTGAGCGGCGGCAAGCAGCGCGAGATCGAGGTGATGATCGACCGCGACCAGCTGCGGGCGCGGGGCCTGGCCGTGCTCGACGTGCTGAGCGCGGTCAAGACGTCGAACCTCATCCTGCCCAGCGGGGACCTGCGCACCGGCTCGCAGGACTACAACGTCTTCACCAACACCCAGGTCCCGGAGGCCAAGCCGCTGGAGAACGTGGTGGTGCGCGCGCCCGCGCTGCCGACGCCGTCGGCGGTGGCGTCCACGCAGCAGCTCTACAACACGCAGGCGGCGCCGCCGGTGCGCCTGTCGGACGTGGCGCAGGTGGCCGACCTGTCGACGGACCAGACCGAGATCGTGCGCATCAACGGGCGGCGCGGGGTGCTGATGCGCATCCTCAAGCAGCCCAACGCGAACACCATCGCCGTGGTCGACGCGCTGCGCGCGCAGCTGCCGCACCTGGTGGGCGTGCCGCCCAACGTGAAGGCCGACATCAACTTCGACCAGTCGACGTACATCCGCGCGGCGGTCAAGTCGCTGGAGCACGAGGCGGGGCAGGGCGGCCTGCTTGCCATGGCGGTCATCCTGGTCTTCCGGGCCAGCCTGCGCGGCACGGCCATCGTCAGCGTGGCCATCCCGCTGTCGATCGTGGCCACCTTCATCCTGCTGTACTTCGCGGGGCAGTCGCTCAACGTCTTCACCCTG
The DNA here is from genome assembly GCA_036560665.1 of Polyangiaceae bacterium. Classification (GTDB taxonomy): domain Bacteria; phylum Myxococcota_A; class Polyangia; order Polyangiales; family Polyangiaceae; genus Palsa-1150. The sequence goes on along the minus strand of DATBQU010000046.1, from coordinate 744 downwards.
GGCGGGCTGGCCCTCGGCGTGGGGCGGCTGGTGGACGACTCCATCGTGGAGCTCGAGAACATCCACCGCCACCTCGCTCTCGGGCAGGACAAGAAGACGGCGGTGCTGGCCGCGGCGCAGGAGGTGGCCATGCCCATCCTGGTGTCGACCATCACCACGGTGATCGTCTTCTTCCCGGTGCTGTTCCTCAGCGGCGTGGCCAAGAACCTCTTCCTGCCGCTGGCGCTCACCATCACCTTCGCCCTGATGATGAGCTTCTTCGTGTCGCGCACGGTGACGCCCCTCCTGTGCATGAAGTGGATGAAGGCCGGCCACGGCAACGAGGAGCGCGGCGTGGCGGGCTGGATGCTGCGCACGCTCGACCGCGTCGACCACGCCTACGCGGCGATGCTCCGCGGCGTGCTGCGGCAGCGGCTCCTCCTCATCGTGGGCGTGCTGGGCGTCTTCGTGGCGTCGCTCTTGCTCTTCAAGAAGATCGGCACCGAGTTCTTCCCCGACAGCGACGAGAGCCAGATCAGCCTGAACTTCAAGGCGCCCATCGGCACGCGCGTGGAGAAGACGGAGGAGATCGCGCGGCGGCTGGAGAAGGACACGCGCGAGACGCTGGGCGACTACGCGCCGGTGATGTTCTCGGACACGGGGCTGCCGGTGGGCCGCACCGCGACCTACTCGCAGGCCACGGGGCAGCACTTCGGCTCGCTCAACATCAACCTGGTGTCGCCCACGCTGCGGCCGTTCTCCGAC
>DATBQU010000045.1:0-12982 GCA_036560665.1 Polyangiaceae bacterium | reverse complement strand
TAGGGGAAAAAGGGGAGCGCGACTATGCCAGAGATCCCGTCAGTGCGCGACGGCCTCTGCCTGCCGCTTGCCGGCCTCGCCGCTGCGGGTCAGCGCCGTCTTGAAGAGCAGCGGCCCCACCATCTCGTTGACCATCACGCCGCCGAGCAGGCACGCGCTCGCGCCCTCGCCCCATCCGGCGAAGTGCTCCTTGAGCAGGATGGCGAGGCCAATGGCCACTCCCGACTGCGGGTAGAGGGCGAAGTGCAGGAATCGGCGCTGCTCGGAGGGTACCCGGGCCACTGCCATCCCCAGGCTGCCGCCGGCGAAGAGCGCCCCCGCGCGCACGACGGCCAGCCCGACCGCCACGGGTGCGACCAGCTTGAAGACGTCCCAGTGCAGCCCGGCCCCGGCGACGGCGAAGAAGACGGCGAAGGTCGGCATCGCCGCCGGGTGGATCTCGTGCACCAGCTTGGTTCCCTCGATGTCGGTGAGGTTCTCGAGGAAGAGCCCGGCCGTGAGGCAGATGAGCAGCGGATCGAGGTGCAGGCGCGTGCCCGCCTCGGCGCACAGGAAGCACATGCCGAACACGAAGAGCGGCACGCGCACGTTGACGAGCTTGAGGTACACGAAGAGCACCAGCGCGAAGACGATGCCCGCGCCGATCGAGCCGAAGATGTGCCAGAGCAAGGCCCCCAGGCCGCCGGCCTCGGTGCCGCCGAAGGTCGAGCTGGCGAGCGCGTTGACCCCGGCAAAGGCGATGACGATCACCAGGTCTCCCACCACCACGATCCCCAGCGAGGTCTCGCTGATCGGCCCCGCCGAGCCGGTCTCGCTGATGAGCGCCAGCGTCACCGTCGGGGACAGCGCCGAGAAGACGACGCCCATCGTGAGCGCCGCCACGGCCCGCTGCGACCAGGGCATCTCTCCCATGAAGCCGAGCAGCGGGCTGGCGGCGAGCACGGCGAGCGACAGGACCACGATGCCGAAGGCCAGCGCCCCGCCGCCGGTGGCCAGGATGGCGCCCAGCCGCCCGCGGATACGCCGGAAGCTGAGCTCGCCGCCGGCCGACAGCGCGATGAGCCCGATGGCCACGCCGTTGACGAGCTTGAGATCGCCCAGCATCCGCTCGGTCACCAGGTTGGCCACGCTGGGCCCCGCCAGGAAGCCGCAGACCAGATATCCGGTGAGCCGAGGCATCCGCAGCCCGCTGAAGAGCGTTCCGGCCTGGAGCGCGGCGATGAGGACGAAGCCGAACGCGAGCGCCGCGCCGGAGCCCACCAGCGACGTCTCCTGCGGGAGGAAGGAGCGGGCCGCGGCGACGAGCATCACCACGATCGCGAGGAGGAAGGCGGCGCGGATCACCGGGTGGGACCTCCCGCCATCGGCGGCGCCGGGATGGACCCCATCGACGGCTGGTGCACGTCGAAGGAGAGCCCGCCCCGCAGCCGCGCGGTGGCCTGCACGGCGATCTCGGTCAACACGGCGCCGCCGATGACGGCGGTCATCATCCAGGAGGTGCTCGCGAAGCCCGACTTGCCCGAGCCGTACAGCGTCGCGAAGCTGACGATGGTCGCGATGGCGATCGGGGATTGCGGCGAGAGCGCGAGACCGAGCGTCCGCGCGTCGGGCAGCTCCGGGGGCCCCGCGCGCACGGCGACGTGCGCGCCCACGATCTTGGCGCTGACGCGCGACAGCACGAACACCGGCACCAGGACCCAGCCCTGCCACGCGGTGGGGTCCCAGAGGGCGCCCGCCACGAGGAGGAAGATGAGGTAGAGCGGCCGCTCGAGCTGCAAGATCGACCGGCGGAGGTCGGTCATCCGCTCGTGCGGCAGGTTGGTGAGGAGCGCGCCGGCGATGGCGCAGGCGACCAGCGGCGAGATGGCGAGATAGCCCGCCATGCCCGCCGACAGCGCCACCGCGCCCAGAAGATAGGCGACCTCCTCGGCCAGCCCCTTTGCGCTGCGCACGAGCACGTAGGTGAGGATGCCGAGCACGCCCCCCATTCCGAGCGTCACGAAGAGCCAGGCCACGTGGGGGAGCTTCCACGCGCTGAGCTCGTCGGTGGGACGGAAGAAGGCGCACACCAGCGCCAGCACCACGACGCCGGCGACGTCGTTGAGCGCGGTGACGCGCGCGACGATCGACGCCGACACCGAGCCGGAGGACCGCGCCAGCGCCACCGCGGCGACGGGGGCCGCCGGGGCCGCGCACGCGCCCAGCACCAGGGCGTCGCGCAGCGACCACTCCGACTCCAGGCCGAAGAGCGCGCCCGCGCAGGCCAGCGCCGCGACGGCGAAGGGGATGGCGCTCTCGATGAACACGACCGCGCCGGTCTTCTCGGGGAGCGTGTCGAGCTCGCGCACGTCGAACTGCATGCCGACCACGAAGCCGAGCCAGCCGAGGCCGAAGTCGAGCGCGGGCCGCAGGTCGGCCACCACGTCGTCGGTGAGCACCCCCACCGCGGGCAGGCGGAAGATGACGCCGAGCGCGAGGAACGGCACGCCGCTCGAGAGCAGCACGGTGAGGCCCAGCCGCCGCTCGATGCGTCGCACCGCCGGGTGCGCCGCGAGGACCGCGAGCACGAGCGCGCACGCGATCCCGAGCACGACGCGCAGCATCGTGCGCGAGTCTACTTTGCTCTCAGCTCACGAGTCGAACTTGCCGGCCGATGTGGAGCACGCTGGCGTTGTGCGGCTCGGGCATCGCCGCGAACTCGGCGCGGATGGGAATCCCGTCGACGGCGACCGCCATGATGCACGGGCTGCCGTCGTACACCCACACGATCGAGCACGGAAACGAGTACTCCACGCCGCTGACGGCGTCCGCGGTGCGGATGATCACCCGCTCGGAGGGGGCCATCGACTTGGCGCTGGCCACGAGCATCGCCGCTGCACACACGTAGCGAACCTCGACGGGCAGGATGGTCCCCTCGCCGATGAGCTGAGCAGGGAGGGCGTTGGACGGCCGCGCGCACGAGCCGGGCTCGGGCATCTTGAAGTCGCCGGTGACGAGCTGCATGAGCGAGAGGAGCTCGAGCTGCTCGCGCGGAGAGAGGGGCTCGCCCAGCGTGGCGTGCCGCGCCTTGAGCTCCCAGAAGCGAACGAGGAATCCCAGTTTGTCGATCACGGTGTTCGTCTCTCGTGCGAGGTGCGCTGCCTGGTTGGACGGCGCGCGGTGGGGGACTATTCGCCCGCCGGAGGTGCAGCGGCCGTGCCACGCCGTGCCCAGCAGGGAATACGCGCCTGCGGCCGGTTGGATCTGCCGGCCCGTGTGTGCGCCCGGACGCAGCGCGTAGCGAAATGCTTCCCGGGCTCTGACCCGAACGCCATGCACAGGGCTTTTCGCATCAGCGGCCATGTGAGGCGCCCCTTGGTGATGTGTGCGCCTTCCACGCAAACGGCCGTCCGTGGCGGCGAGCGTCGCGGTACGCTCCCGGTGGCCCCGTGATCCACGATGACGTGCTCAGCGCCATCGGTCGCACCCCGCTGGTGCGGCTGCACCGCGTCGTCCCGGCGGGGTACGCGGAGGTGCTGGTCAAGCTCGAGTTCTTCGCCCCGGGGGGGAGCGTCAAGGACCGCGCGGCGCTGGCGATGGTCGTCGACGCCGAGCGCCGCGGGGCGCTCGGTCCCGGCGCGACCATCGTCGAGGCCAGCGCGGGCAACACCGGCGTGGGCCTGGCCGTCGTCTGCGCGGTGCGCGGCTATCGCTGCGTGATCGTCGTGCCAGACACGACCTCCCGCGACAAGCAATCGGTCCTGCGCGCGCTCGGCGCTGAGGTGGTGCAGGCGCGAAGCGACGTGGAGGCAGCCGATGCGCAGGGCTACATCGGCCGGGCGGAAACGCTCGCGCGCGAGCTCGGCGCGTTCATGCCCGACCAGTTCGAGAACCCGGCCAACCCCGGCGCGCACTACGACTCGACCGGGCCGGAGATACTCGCCGACTGCGAGGGACGGCTCGACGCCTTCGTCGCCTGCGTCGGCAGCGGCGGGACGCTCGGCGGCACGGCGCGGTTCCTCCGCGAGAAGTTGCCTGGCATCCGCATCGTCGGCGCGATGCCGGAGCGCAGCGCATGCGCGGGCGTGCACGGCGGGACGCTGGTCGAGGGCGTGCTGGACGATCTCGGCGACTGCGCGCAACCCGACGCCACGCCGGACGACGTGGTCACCGTCGCCGATCGCGAGACGGTGGCCATGACGCTGCGCCTCGCGCGCGAGGAGGCGATCCTGGCAGGGGCGTCGGCGGGCGCCGCCGTCTGCGCGGCCATCCGCGTGGCTCGCGAGCTGGGGGCCGGCAAGCGGGTGGTGACCATCGTCCCGGACACGGGGCGGAACTACCTGTCGACCTACTTCGACGAGGCGTGGCGGACGAAGCGCGGCGTCTGAAGCGGCGACCGGGGGCGCAGCCTCCGACTGCAGCCCGCCTCGAGTTCGCGCTATTCTTCCCCCGCACGATGCACGCCCTGCGCTGGACCAGCCTCCTCGCGTTCCTGCCGCTCGCGCTCTGCGCGTGCGCGGAGCAGAAGGTGTCGCTCGCCGCCGGGCCGCGCGAGTACGTCCCCAGCGACTACACCCAGGTGCTCAAGCGCTGGACGCGGGACGAGAGCCTCATCGTGCTCTCGGAGCTCGACAGCAAGCTCACCGTCACCGCCACCTTCGAGTCGTGGGACTTCCGCTGGGCGTACGTCATCCGCTACGCCGCCGACTACCGGCTCACCATCGAGCAGCGCCGCGAGCTCCTCGACCGCACGCTGCACGCGTCGGAGGACGACCACGAGTTCTACGTCGCCCTCTACGGGACCAACTGGCGCTGGACGGACCTGAGCAAGCCCACGAGCGCGTGGATCGTCCGTCTCATCGACGACCAGGGCAGCGAGACTGCGCCGTCCAAGATCGAGTCGATCGTGAAGCCGGGGCCCCTCGAGCGCCGCTACTTCCCGTACACGAGCGTGTGGCGCCACGCCTTCCGCATCCGCTTCCCGCGGCAGATGGGCGACGGGCGACCCGCCATCGCCGCCAACGCGCGCTGGTTCGGCCTGCGCTTCGCGGGGGCGGAGGGCAACGAGGAGCTCCACTGGGACATCGAGCAGCAGGCCGATCGCGCCGCCGCCCTGGGCCCCGCGCAGACGCCGGCCGAAGCTCAGGCCGTGGGCGGCCCGTAGCCGGGGGGCGGCCCCGGAGGCCCGTAACCGGGGGGCGGCCCGGGAGGACCGTAGCCCGGGGGACCGCCGCCATGGCCGCCGCCACCCTGGGGGCCGTATCCGCCGGGCGGACCGTAGCCGCCCGGCGCGGCCATCCCGCCGTACAGCGAGGGGACGACGCCGTTGCCCGACATGCGCGTGTACGCGACGGCGGCGGCGACCGAGTAGATGGGAATGGTGGCGGCGATGCCGATGCACAGCATGAGAAGGCCCAGGATGGCCAGGCCCACGCCGGTGAGCGCCAGCAGGAAGATGTCGCCCTTCTGGCCCGTGGTCGCGTCCCAGCTCATCTTCATCGCGGTGATGGGGCCGACGCGCGCGTCGATGAGGTAGTAGGGCGCGAGGAAGAGGCCGAGCGAGATGATGATCCCCGGCACGATGAGCAGGATGAGACCGAGGACGATGAGGATGCCCATCAGCAGCGTGAGCCCGAACATGGGCAGGAAGCGGTCGGCGCCCGAGAACACCGTGCCGAAGCTGGGCGACTCGTTGCGCGCGGCCGCCAGGTAGATGCGCGTCAACCCGACCTGGAAGAAAGCCCCCACGAGCTGCGCGAAGATGGCGAAGGTGAGCTTGACCCCGCTCGCCGCGGTCGAGCCCTCCTCGAAGGCGCCCGCGGCCTGGAGCATCGTCGGCACGTAGCCGACGGCCTCGGTGATGACGAAGGTGACGAACCACGAGAGGACGAGCACCGGCCAGCCCGTCTTGAAGCGGTCCCATGCGATGGCGATGGCCTCGCCGACGCCCCACGGCTGCGGAGAGCCCGACTGGGCTGTGCCCGTGGGGACGAGCGCTGCGGCCTGGGGTGCGGCGTACGGGTTGTAGTTGGAGCTCACGGGGCCCGAGCGTAACTCACGAGCCGGCGAATATCTCGAGCAGCGGCGGGTAGGTCACCAGCAGGTCCTGGGCGACGTGACGATCGGCGAACAGGACGAGCGCGCCGCCCTTGGAGGCGCGCACCGTGCAAGGCGCGGGCGCCGCGCGCAGCACCTCGGCGGGGAAGACGAAGTCGCCGGGCCGCAGGACCTCGCCGCTCGGAACATCGGCCTCGTCGACGAGCTCGAGCTCCCCGGCGCCCACCACCAGCAGCCCCGGGATGGGCTTGCCGCGGGTGGCGAACACCTCGTGCTCGGCCAGCGTGCGCAGCGTGAGCTTGTTCGTGACGTCTGCGCGCAGGCCGGCGTCGAGCCCTTCGCCGAGCGGACCCATGGTCACCCCGACCTCCGCCTGGAGCCGGTCGCCCGCCGCGCGAAGCTCGTCCTCCACCCACGGGCACGTGCGGAACGCCTCTTCCACGGCGCGGTCGTCCCACGTCGCCACGCGCGCCCTGTCCGACGCGCCGACGAGGCGCATCGGCGCGACGTGATCGGTGGTCCCGCGCGCGCGGATGACGGCGCCCCCGGAGAGCTGGCGCGCGGCCGAGTCGACGATCGTCGCCGAGACGTCGACCTTGCCCTCGAGCACGAGGGCCAGCGCGAAGCCGGAGACCTCCTCGTCGCGCGCGAGCGGCTGCACCGTGGCGGCACGGGCAAACGCCTCGCGCGCGTCGTCGGGAAGATCGCTCAGCGCCTCGACGGCGGACAGATCGACCCCGGTGGTCGGCGGCGTGGACGGCTTGGTGGCCGGGCGCGAGGGCGGCGGGGTGGGCACGGAGCGCGCGCGCGGCGGCGGGCGAGGCGGAGGCGGTGGCGGCGGCAGAGGCAGCGGGGCGGGCGCCGACGGGACGCGCGCGGGGGGTGGGCGCGTGACCGGCGGTGCGCTGGTGACCACCTCGTCGGGCTCGAAGGCCGGCGGAGGCGGAGCGAGGGGCGCGTCGACCTGTTCTTGCTCGCGGTTGCGGGTCGGCGCCTCACCCTCGGCCCAGGGGTCGAGCATCCCGGCGTGCTTCTCGGCCGCCGACGGGACGTGGGTCGTTCGCTCGGGGACCGGCTCGTCGGCGATGGTCGGCGTCGCCATCGGCGCGCGCGGGAGCGGGACCGTCGGGTGCGATGGCGCGCGCGGCGGAGGCGGAGAAGGGCGTCGCGGCGGGGGGACGGGCGGCGGCAGCTCCGGCTGGCGCAGCGACTCGAGCGCGATCGATTCGACCGGGAGCTCCGAGACGCGGACGTCGGGCTCCACCGTCACCGCCATCTCCATCTCGTCGGTCCGCGAGGAGCGCAGCAGGTCGTCCACCGCGTCGGCCGCCATCGGCGCGTTGGAGGGCGCCTTGCTCGGCGGCCCGGACGCGCCCGGCGGAGGCTGCGGGGGGTTGTGCGCGATCCACTCGGCGAGCTCCGCCGCGTCGCGGGCGAGCGCCAGCGCGCGGTCGTCGTCCTCCGCCTCGCCGGCCGCCTGCGCGGCGCGGCGGAGCCACACGATGGCGTCGACGCGCTCGTTGCGTTTCCAGAGCGCCTCCGCCGTCTGCAGCGCCCAGGCGACGTCCTCGGCGTCGGAGTCGAGCGCGGACGGAATGCCGGCCATGGCGGGAGTCATTGGTACCACGGTCAACTGCCGCGAAGCAGGTGGACCGTGCCGTCGTCGGAGGCGACGACGACGGCGCCGTCACCGAGCAGAGTGACCGGCGCGTCGACGTCGGCCCCGCTCGTGAAGCGCCACAGCAAGTTGCCGCCCACGTCGATCGCGACCACGGCGTCGTCCTGCGCGCCGAAGACGAGGGTGCCGCCGTCGTCCTCCAGAGCGCCCCCGTGCACGCCGAACTCGCGCGCGCCGGTGCCCTGGATGCCGAACGCGCCGCGCACGCTGCCGTCGGCGGCGGCGAGGCGCACCTGCCGGGGGGTGGGGCCGTACACGCCGGCGAGGACGTCGCCGCCGCGGGCGATCGAGAGAACGCCGCGCACGTAGCCGCCGACCTTTGCCCGCCACACGATGCGGCCGTCGGCGGCGTCGAGGCGCACCACCTCGTCCCCGTCGGTGCCCAGGTAGACCGCGCCGTCGTCGCCGATGGTCGGCGCGCCGTCGACGTCGGCGCCCAGGTCGACGCTCCAGGCCAGCGCCCCCTCGGGGGTGAGCGCGTAGGCGCGGTGGTCCTGCGAGCCGAAGTAGACGCGGCCGGTCGCGTCGACGGCGGGCGAAGTGAACACCTTGCGCTTCGCCGCGAAGCGCCACCGCACGTAGCCGAGGGGCGTGACTCCGTAGACCATGCGGCCCGCGGCGAAGACCACGGTGCCGTCCTTCGCCAGCACGGGCCCGGTGTCGGCCTCCCCGTCGGTCTCGAGCGACCACTTCACGTGGCCCTCGGGGCCGACGGCGACCAGCTTCTTCGCGTCGCTGCCGGCGTAGATGGTGCCGTCGTCGGCGACGCAGGGGGTGGCGTAGGAGCGCTCGCCGAGGTCGAGCGCCCACTTCACCGCGCCGTCGGCGCGCGCCAGGGCGGTGAGCGCGCCGCCGAGCGAGGCCACGTAGAGCGTCTGCTCATCGGGCGACGTGACCACCTGCGCCTCCACCGGACCGCCGACGTCGCGCGACCACGTCACGACTGGCGGTGTCGTGAAGACGTGACCGGCGGCGCGGTGGGTGTGGCGGGCGTCGCCATGGAGCATGCGAGCGCCGCGCGCGGCCTGCACCCCCGGAGGCGGCGGTGCCGCGCCGAGCCCCTGAGGCGCCGGCGAGGACGGCACCTGCTGCACGGCGATGCCGTAGTCGAAGGCGCGCCGGGCCCGCACCGCGCGCCACTCGAGCGCCGCCGCCGTGAGCGCCATCGCCACGAGGATGGCGACGACGACGAGAGGGACGCGCCTCACGCGCCGCCTTTTACCGCGTCTTCGCCCGGGCCGCCCTGATCCGTCGCTCCGACTCGCGCGCCTCGTCGATGCCGATGGCGTGCGGCGCCTCGTGCTCCCGGCGACGCGCGAGCCATCCGATGAGCGTCATGCCCGCGGTGCGGGTGTGCTCGGGCATCGCGGGCTCGCGGATCAGGCGCATGATGTCTGCGATCAAACGCGTTCGCTCGCTCTCGTCGGTCACTCGGCTTCCTCCGATGCGCTCCACCGACGACTCGCGATCCCCGACGGACCTCTCCCCCGGATCGGTCTCGTCGTCGGCCCCCCGCTCGGTCGCTCCCCCGGAAGCGGCCGGCCCTTTGTCGTCGGTCCGGGACACGTGCCGGGGAAGCATAGCAACGCGGCGACCGCCGTCGAATTTGCCGTCAAACCTGATCACCCGTGCACGATCGACCGGGTGACCACCCCCCCGGGGGACGGCTCGCGAACGACCGCGCTTCAGATGGGATCGACCAGGACTTCGCGGTCCTTGGCGCCGTTGGCAGGGCCCACCAGGCCCCGCCGCTCCATCATCTCGACGATGCGCGCGGCGCGGTTGTAGCCGAGGCCCAGCTTGCGCTGGAGCCACGAGGTGGAGCAGCGGCGCGTGTCGGCCACCAGGCGCACGGCGTCGTCGTAGAGGGCGTCCTGCTCGGCGTCGCCGTCCTCGGCCGCCGCGTCGTCGTCGTCGCGCGGCTTGAGGATGTTCTCGTCGTAGACCGGCTCGCCCTGCTTGCGCAGGAAGTCGGTCACGCGCTGCACCTCTTCCTCGCTCACCCACGGGCACTGCACGCGCCGCGTGTCGTTGGTGCCGTTGAGCTTGATCAGCATGTCGCCCATCCCCAGCAGGTGCTCCGCGCCCTGCTCGTCGAGGATGGTCCGCGAGTCGACCTTCTGCGAGACGCGGTACGCGATGCGCGTGGGGAAATTGGCCTTGATGACGCCGGTGATGACGTCGACGCTCGGGCGCTGCGTGGCGAGGACGACGTGCATCCCGGCGGCGCGCGCCTTCTGCGCGAGGCGCGCCACGCAGGCCTCCACCTCCTTGCCCTGCTGCATCATGAGGTCCGCGAACTCGTCCACGACGATGACGATCCACGGCATCTTCTCGGGCAGCGGCGCCACGCCCTCGTCGCTCCCCTTCTCGGGGGGGATCTCGTCGTGGAAGCCGTTGTGGTCCCTGGCCAGGACGACCTTGGCGTTGGGGTTCCTCGCCTCGCCGCGCGCCACCCGCTCGACCCACGCGTTGTACGTGGCGACGTTCTTGGTCCCCGCGTCGGCGAAGGCCTGGTAGCGGCGCTCCATCTCGTCGACGGCCCACTTGAGCGCGTTGGCCGCCTGCTTCATGTCGGTGACGACCGGCAGCAGCATGTGCGGGATGCGATCGAACGGCGCGAGCTCGACCACCTTGGGGTCGACCATGAGCAGGCGCAGCTCGTCGGGCGACCGGCGGTAGAGCAGCGAGAGCAGCATCACGTTGAGGCCCACGCTCTTGCCCGCGCCGGTGGCGCCGGCGACGATCACGTGCGGCATGCTGGCGAGGTCGGCGTAGACGGGGTTGCCGAGGATGTCGCGCCCGAGCACCACCGGCAGCGGCACGTCGAGCGCCTGGAAGCGGCGGTCCTCGATGAGGTCGCGCAGCACGACCTTCACCCGCCGGTCGTTGGGCAGCTCGAAGCCGATGCGGTTCTTGCCCGGGATGGGCGCGACGATGCGCACCTTGCGCGCCAGGGCGAGCGCCAGATCGTCGGCCAGGCCGGCCACCTTGGACACCTTGGTGCCCGCGGCGGGCGACACCTCGTAGGTGGTCACGGTCGGACCCGGCAGGATGTCCTCGACCTTCCCCTGCACCCCGTAGTGCGCGAGCGTCTCCACCAGCTTGGCCGCGTTGGCCAGGAGCTTGTCGCGATCGATGGCGAGGCTGGGATCGACCTTCTCCGCGACGAGGTAGTCCATGCTGGGGAGCTGGAACTCGGCCGCGTTCTTCTTCGCGGCGACCTCCTCCGGCGCGGCTTCTTCCTTCTCGAGCGCGGAGGAGGTGTCGACGATGGTCGGCGCGCCCTTGCGCGTGCGCCGGGGGCGGGCGGGCGGTTCGATGGAGACGGGGATGGGCTCCGCCTCGAGGCTGAAGGTGGGCGCGGGCGTGGGCGCGGGCGCGGGCGCGGGCGTGGGCGCGGGCGCGGACTCGGACTCGGCCGCGGACTCGGCCGCGGGCGCGCCCTTCCCCTTCCGGAGCCGCTTCCTCGGCGCGGGCTCGGGCTCCGACTCCACCAGCGCGCCGGCGAGATCGTCGTCGACGTCGAGCGGCAGCGCGGCGACGATGGCGTCGTCCCGGAACGAGGTGTCGATGTGCGGCTCGCGCGCGATGCGGGCGATCTCCCTGCGCTCGCGCTCGAGGGCGCGCGCCTGGCCCCACGCCTCGCTCAGCGCCTTGCTCGCCGCCGCCGTCCAAGCGCCGAGCTGCGTCGCCACGCGCGCGACGAGCCTGGCCAGCGCGATGAACGAGAACGCCGCGCGGCCGATGAGGATGAGGCCGAGGCAGGCGAAGCCGACGAGGAACGAGCCCGCGGTGGAGAAGAGCGAGCGCGCCAGCTCGCCGAAGAGCTCCCCGATGACGCCGCCCGCGGCGTACGTGCCGAACGCGGTGCGGGCGGGGCTGCCCACCTGCACGAGCGCGGCGGCGACGACCGCGATGAGGAAGTCGCCGGCCACGCGCCCCGGCGTCGCGGCGCTCTCCTTGCCGCGCACGAGCGGGATGCCGAGGAGGAACAGCTCGAGGGGCAGCGCCCACGCCACGAGGCCCACCAGCGACACCAGCCCCTGCGCGGCGAGCTGGCCGACCGGCCCCACCCAGTTCGGGCCGGGCAGCGTCGGCGTCGCCAGCGTGCTGCCGGAAGGATCGCCCTGGTACGACGCCAGGGCCAGCGCCAGAAAGAGCGCCAGCGTCCACACGACCAGCGCGGCGACCTCCCGCGTGCGCCCGTAGGCTGCCGCCCCCCGCCCCAGCACGGAGGGCGTGCGGGTGTTCGAGGGCGCCTTCGGCGGGGGGGCGAACACCGGGAGAGCCATCGCCTACGTTATCCTACAGCGACGCTACGACGCCCCGGCGGAGGGGGTCAACTTCCCGAAACAATTCCGCTCGCCCGTCGGCCTGTCGTAGCATCGGCCGCGATGCGACCCAGGGGACTGGTAGGTGCGGCGGCGCTGGCTACGGCGGTGGCGAGTCTGGGCGCAACCGCCACCGGGTGCGCCGTCAGCGACTCCGACGTGCACCGCTGGGAGACCACCGAGGGGGGCCCGGAGAAGCTCTACGCCATCGTCACCCACGACAAGTACGCGTGGGCCCTGCGCGAAGAAGCGGCCATGTCGCTCATTCACATGCGCCCGCGCAGCGGCAAGCGGGTCGGCCTCGAGTTCCTGATCCTCGGGTACGACACGCCGCTCGGCAAGGTGCAGGGCGCCCTGTCGGTGCTGACCGAGGAAGCGCGGCGGCGCATCGTGGACGACATCGCTCCCAAGCTCGTCGACTTCATCATGCAGCCGCCGCCGCCGCGGCCGTCCGACGGCAGCCCCATCCAGCCCGATCCGAGCATCCCCTACAAGGACGCCGCGTTCGCGCTGCTCTCGCACGAGCCGCCCCTCGCCACCGACGACAAGACCAAGGCCGACCTGACCGCGGCGCTCGTGGCGTGGGTCCAGGCCGACTTCGAGAATCGCGTCGACAACAGCAACCAGCAGTTCGGCGTCGAGCAGATCATGCGGTTCCTGGGGCAGCCCAGCGTCAAGACCCTCCCCGGCATCATCAACCTCAACTCGACCAAGGTCGACAAGGCCTGCCAGCTCATCGCCGACATCGGCGACGACGACACCAAGAAGCGCGCGGGCGAGGCCCTGGTGGCGATGGCCAAGACCATCGACGGCCAGGCCTGGTTCGAGCAGCAGCGCGCCCTCGTCAACGAGGCCAACGCCAAGACGCACGCCACGCCGACGCCGCAGCAGGTGACCGATCAGCTCAAGCAGTACCAGGAGCAGGAGCTGGAGA
>DATBQU010000044.1:0-4014 GCA_036560665.1 Polyangiaceae bacterium | reverse complement strand
AGCAGCGCGCCGGCCGCGTGCCGCCATCGCCGGAAGCCGAACGCGAACCAGGGGACCACGAGCTCGACGAAGTGGTTGAAGAGCACCTGCAGCGCGTGCACCCAGTGCGGCCAGTGGTGCATCGACCACGCCAGCGGGTTGGGGTTGGGCTGGGTCTCGAAGTGGAAGTCGAGGCAGGTGAGGTCGCGCCAGCACTCGTCGCCGCGCAGCTTGATGAGCGCGGCCCCCACCATGATGCGGAAGACGAGCCACCGCAGCAGCCACACAACGATGCGCGGCGCCGGCATGCGGGGGAAGGGGCCGACGCCCTTCACCGGGCACAGGAAGACGGCGAGGAACCCCGTCTCGAGGAGCTGAATCTCCCAGCCGTAGCCGTAGAAGATCTGGCCGACGTGGACGAACGACATGTACAGCAGCCACACCGCGAGCTGCAGGACCGCGTTGGTGGCGCCGCACAGGGCCGCCGTCGACAGCGCGATGCCCGCCCACACCAGCGCGTGCATCGCGCCGTCGGAGGACGACAGCCAGAAGAGCGTCGGCACCCTCCAGTACGCCTCGCCCCCCAGGCGCGTGTGCACGAACCGCAGGAACTCCCCCACCGGCAAGAGACCGCGCGACCCGAGCAGCGGATCGAGCTGGTTGGCGAGGACGAGGAACGCCACGAGGTACACCAGCGCCAGCAGGCGCAGGACGGCGAAGCGCGTGAGCTCGTAGCTGGCCGGCTCGCGCAGCAGGCGCTGCCACCACGCGGTGCGGAACGCTCCGAGGTCGTCGGCGCCGTCGGTCACGGGCCCCGATGCTACGATGCCCCACGTGCTCCGCGCGCTCGCCTTCAGCCGGCCTCATGCCTGCCGGTGGGGCGTCCCCGTGGTCGACCGGGTCGATCCCGCCATCTTCCTCCGCACCTACTTCGTCCGCTGCATGGAGTGCAGCTACTGCTTCGACTCGTGCTGCCAGTACGGGGTCGACGTCGACGCGCCCAACGTGGCGCGCCTCGACGCCGTCGCCGGCGACCTCGCGCAGTACACCGGCGTCCCGCGCGACCGCTGGTTCACGGACGGCTGGACCGACGACGCCGAGCACCCGGGGGGCCGCGCCACGCGCACTGCCGTGGAGGGGGGCGCCTGCGTCTTCCGCAGCCGCCGCGGCCGGGGCTGCTTGATCCACTCCTTCGCCCTCGAGCGCGGCGTCGACTACCACGAGCTCAAGCCCATGGTGAGCGTCCTCTTCCCGGTCACCTTCGACGGGGGGCTGCTCCACCCCTCGACCGAGATCGAGGACCGGTCGCTGCAGTGCATCGACGACGGCCCCAGCCTCTACCGGGGCGTTCGCGACGAAATCGCGTGGTATTTCGGGGCAGCCCTCGTGGCCGAGCTGGACGCATTCGAGCGGGACGCCCTTGCCGAAGGGCCGGTCGCAAAGTAGGCTCCGCGGCCTTCACGAAGGAACCCCCCCATGGCCCGCGTCACCGTCGAAGATTGCCTCGAGCGCGAGGATAACCGTTTCGCCCTGGTCGTCCTGGCGTCGCAGCGCGCGCGTCAGCTCATGAAGGGCGCCGGCCCGCTCGTGCAGTCCAAGAACAAGGCCGCGGTCACCGCCCTGCGCGAGATCGCCGCCGGCAAGGTGCACTACGACCGGCCCAGCCACGACGCCGTGGTCGAGTACATCGAGGCCCTGAACAAGCGCGAGTTCGGTGATTGACGCTGGTCCGCGTGCACGTAGCACGCGGACATTCGCCCCTGCGGGCTCAGGGGTGCGCGACCGGGAGCTCGAGACGGGCTCGCACGCGCACTACGAGGACGCCGCCTACTACACGGCCACCTACGCCCGGCGCATCGACGACGTCGCGTTCTACGTCGGGCTGGCGCAGGAGGCGCGCGGGCCGGTGCTGGAGTACGGCATCGGCAACGGACGCATCGCGCTGCCCATGGCCCGCCACGGGGTGAGCGTGGTCGGCGTCGACCACTCCCGGCCGATGCTGGCCGATCTGGCGGCGCGCCTCGAGCGCGAGCCCGCGGATGTGCGCCGGCGCGTGCGGGCGGTGCGCGGCGACATGCGCGCGGTGAAGCTCGGACGGCGCTTCCCGCTGGTGGTCTGCACCTTCAACACGGCGCTGCACCTCTACACGCGGCAGGACGTCGAGCGCTTCCTCGCGCGCGTGCGCGCCCACCTCGCGCCGCGGGGGCGCTTCGTCATGGACCTGTCGGTGCCGTCGCTGGTGGACCTGGCGCGCTCCCCCACGCGCCCCTTCCACGCCCCGCGCTTCCGCCACCCGACCGCGGGGGTCATGGTGAAGAACCGCGAGTACTTCGACTACGATCCGGCGCGGCAGGTGCTGTTCGCGACCATGGAGTTCGAGGCGGTGGACAGGCCGGGCGACCGGTGGATGACGCCGCTCGCGCACCGCCAGTTCTTCCCCCGCGAGGTGGAGGCGCTGCTGCACTACAATGGCTTCGTGGTCGAGCGCGTCGACGGCGACTTCCACGGCGGGCCGCTCGACAGGGACAGCGACGTGATGGTGTGGCACGCGCGGGCGGCGGCGGCGCGACGATGACGGGGGCGCTTCCGTGACCATCGCCGCCGGCCTGGCCGAGGTCCGCGCCCGCATCGACCGCGCCGCGCGGGCGGCCGGGCGCGACCCGGCGGCGGTGAAGCTCGTGGCGGTGTCCAAGACCAAGCCGCCGGAGGCGGTGCGCGAGGCGTACGGCGCGGGGCAGCGGGCCTTCGGCGAGAACTACGCGCAGGAGCTGGCGGCCAAGGCCGAGGCGCTCGCCGATCTCCGGGACGTCGAGTGGCACTTCATCGGGCACCTGCAGACCAACAAGGCGCGCGTGGCGGCCCGGTACGCGCACGTCGTCCACACCGTGGACTCGGCGGTGCTCGCGCGCGAGCTCGGCAAGCGCGCCGCGAAGGAGGGCCGGGGCGCGCTCCCGGTGCTGATCGAGGTGAGCGTGGGCGGCGAGGCGCAGAAGGCGGGCGCGGCGCCGAGCGAGATCGACGAGGTCATGCGCGCGGTTCAGGCCGAGCCGGCGCTGGTGCTGCGCGGCCTGATGACGATGCCGCCGGCCGGCGACCTCGCCGCGGCGCGCCGCGTCTTCGAGACGGTGGGCTCGCTGCGCAACCTGCACGGGGGGGCGGCGGTCCTGCCGGAGCTCTCGATGGGCATGAGCGACGATCTCGAGGTGGCCGTCGCCTGCGGGGCGACGATCGTGCGCGTGGGGACGGCGATCTTCGGCGCGCGCGGCTGAGAGGACAAACCGCAGAGGCGCAGAGGACGCAGAGCAGTGAGGAATGGGATGAGAAGACCCAGATCTTCCCCTCTGCGTCCTCTGCGTCTCTGCGGCTTCTCCTTCTCCATGCGGCGGTGAATGGCGCGAATGCGACGGAGGCGGCCGGGGAAGCGGCGGAGCCGGTCACGGAAGCGCCGGAGGGGATGGGGCATCCGTGAGGATGGGGGCGCGGAAGCCACGGAGGACTCTGCGGACGCCACCGGATGGGTCGGGCGACGCCGGTGGTTCCATGACCGAGTCCGCTGGAGCCCCGAGGGCATGCCATGGCTTCCCTGGGCGAGTCCGCTCGACTCACGAGGGGAAGCTATGGCGTACCCGGGCGAGTCCGCCGGACTCACGAGGGGAAGCCATGGCGTGCATGGGCGAGTCCGCCGGACTCACGAGGGGAAGCCATGGCGTACATGGGCGAGTCCGCCGGGCTCACGAGGGGAAGCCATGGCGTACATGGGCGACTCCGCCGGGCTCACGAGGGGAAGCCATGGCGTCGTTGAGGGGACGCCATGGCATGCCCACGCGGAAGCCGCGGGTTCGCGACCGGAAGCCATGGCGTACCCACCCGGAAGCCACGGGGACGCGACCGGAAGCCGTGGCGACCCTGCCCGGAAGCCAGCGACCCGGCGGTGGAAGCGGCACATTGTCGGCCGGGGAGCATTGCGCGAGGGCCGCTTCCTCGACAATGCTAGGCGCCCCATGGCGCAATCCCTCCTCGAGCAGCTCAAGCAGA
>DATBQU010000043.1:0-3381 GCA_036560665.1 Polyangiaceae bacterium | reverse complement strand
CTCCATCAGGTAGCGGCGCGCGGTGACGAACCACACGCCCTTGACCAGGGCCGCTTCCGCCATCCGAGCCAAGGATACCGCTCTCGTCTACCATCTAGGTCCTTTGAAACGCTGCCCCTCCTGCGGCGCCACCTCCACGGGGGCCACCCCATCGGAGCACCGCTTCTGCGAGTCCGACGGGGCGACGCTCGTGGACGTGCCCGATCCGGCGCGGCCCGCCGGTCCCCGCTGCCCGATGTGCAGCGAGGGTACGGTCGAGGCCGATGGGTTCTGCTCGTCGTGCGGCAAGCGCGCGGTGTCGAGCCGGCCGACGCCGGCGGTGGCCCCGGTGGGCTCGCCCCTCGCGGGCGGCGTGGTCGTGTCGGCGCGCTCCAGCGAGGAGTACGTCGTGCGCATGCCAGGGGGCGCCAGCGTGCTCGTGGCGCTGGGCGACGCGAGCGCGATCGAGCGCGAGGCCGACGCGCTGGAGCGCATCGGAGGCAGCGGGCCGTTCCCGCGCGTCGTGGAGTGCGGCGCGGACGAGACGCACGGGGCGTTCCTCGCTCTGGCGATGCCGGGGGCGGACGATCGCCCGCTCGGCGAAGTGGGGCCGGGCTTCGGGCTACCCGCTGTGCTGGCGCTGCTGCGCGCGCTGCTCGATGCGGCGCAGATCGTCGAACGCATGGGCTTCGCGTGGGAGCCTCAGCGCGACGACGTGCACATGCGTCCCGACGGCGCCGTGCGCATCGCGCGCCTGCGCGTGCCACGCAAGCTGGGCCCCACCGAGCGCATCGATGCCCGCGCGGTCATCGAGTCGGTGGGCCCCACGTTCGTGCCGGCGCCGGCGATCGACGGCCCGCCGCGCGCGTTCCGGCTGCTGCTGCCGCACGTGGCCATCCCCGGCGATCCGGGCCACAGCGTCGCCGAGGCGCGCGCCGAGATCGACGCGATCGAGCGCGAGCTCGCCCCCCCGCCCGCCGACGCCTCGCGCGTGGCCGGTGTGTGCGATCCAGGGCTGCGCCGCCCGCACAACGAGGACGCCGTCGCCAGCGCGTCGGGCATCACCAAGGGCGAGCCCTGGACGGTGCTCGTGGTGTGCGACGGGGTGTCGTCGTCGTCGCACGCCGAGCTGGCGTCGGCCGTGGCGGCCAAGACCGCGTGCGACGCCCTGGCGCACTTCGCGCGCAGCGGGGACGTGGCGTTCGAGGGGGGCGCCGCCGCGCTGACCACCGCCATCAAGGCGGCCCACGTCGCGGTGTGCGCGCAGCAGATCGACACCGGCGGCGGCGATCCTCCAGGCACGACCATCGTCGCGGGCCTGCTCTGGCGCCGGCGCCTCACGGTGGGCTGGGTGGGCGACAGCCGCGCTTACTGGGTCTCGGATCAGGGCGCGGAGCTGCTCACGCACGACCATTCCTGGGCCAACGAGGCCGTCGCCCGCGGCGAAGTGACGGAGCTCGAGGCGTCCCTGTCGCCGCTGGCGCACGCGCTGACGCGCTGCCTGGGTCCCCTCGAGATCATGGACCCCGACGCGCCGGCGAACGCGCTCCCGCGCATCCAGGAGGTGCAGCCCGACGTGCGTGCGCGCGATCTGCCCGGGCCCGGCTGGATCGTCCTGTGCTCCGACGGCTTCTGGAACTACTTCCCCGCGGCGGCCGAGGTCGCGCTGCTGGTGCGCTCGCTGGGCGCCGGCGCCAGCGCCCCGCTGGTGGCCAGGCGCCTGGTCAACAGCGCGCTGGTCCGGGGAGGCCAGGACAACACGACCGTGCTGGTCCACCACCACCGTTGACAGCCCGCCCCCCTCCTGCCGACTCTCTTGCCGATGGCTTTCAAGCTCGAAGCGTTCCAGAACAAGTACCTGCCCCCCGGCAAGACGCGCGTGGACGCCATCGTGACGGCGACCGCCGACGACGCCGTCGGTGGAGGGGCGGCCGGGCCGCTCGTCGTCGGCTTCATCATCGACAAGTCGGGCTCGATGGCGGGCGATCGCATCGACGCGGTCCGGCGCGCCGTGGGCGCCGCCATCGGGATGCTGCCGGACACGGCGTGGTTCTTCGTGGTGGCGTTCGACTCGACCGCGCAGGTCATCGTGCGCGAGACGCAGGCCACGGCCGAGAACCGCTCGGCGGCCACGCTCGCCCTGAGCCGGCTCATGGCGGGAGGCGGCACCGCGATGTCCACGGGCCTGGCGGCCGCGCGCGCCATCTTCGAGCGGGCGCCGAGCTCCATCCACCAGGCCGTGTTCCTCACCGACGGCAAGAACGAGTCCGAGAGCGCCGGCAACGTGACCGCGCAGCTGCAGGCGAGCGAGGGTCTCTTCCAGTGCGACTGCTGGGGCGTGGGCACCGACTGGCGCGTGGGCGAGGTGCAGCAGATCGCCGAGGAGCTGCTGGGCAAGGCGTCGCTCGTGCCCGACCCCACCGGCATCGATGCCGCGTTCCGAGGCGCCATCGAGAAGGCGAGCAGCATGACGCTCAAGGACGTGCGCCTGCGCCTGTGGACGCCGCAGGGCGCGACGATCGCGTTCGTGAAGCAGGCCAACCCGACGCTCGAGGACCTCACCCAGAGGGCGCGCGTGGTGACGCCCCAGGTGCGCGAGTACATGACGGGCGCCTGGAGCGCGCGCGAGTCGCGCGACTTCCACGTCGCGATCGACGTGAAGGCCGGCGGCGTGGGCGAGGAGATGCTCGCGGCGCGGCCGAGCATCGTGTGGCTCGAGTCGGCCGGCGGCAGCTGGAACGAGAAAGAGGAGAAGCCGGCCAACGCGCGGGTCTTCGCGACCTGGACCGCCGATGACTCGCTGTCGTCGCGCATCGACCGCCACGTGGCGCACTACACGGGGCAGGGGGAGCTCGCTGCGGCCATCCAGCAGGGCCTCGACATGCGCGAGCAGGGTCACGACGCGGCGGCCACGCAGATGCTGGGGCGCGCGGTGAAGCTCGCGCACGACAGCGGCAACGCCGAGATGACCCAGCGCCTCGCGAAGGTGGTCGAGGTCGTGGACGTGGCGACGGGCACGGTGCGCCTCAAGCGCGAGGTGAGCAAGGCCGCGACGATGGACCTGCAGCTCGAGTCGCGCACGACCAAGCGCATGGCCAAGAAGACGCAGGGGCCGGGCGCGGGCTCATGAGCTTCGCCTGTCCGGCCGGTCACGCGTCCGACGAGAGCGACTACTGCTCCGTGTGCGGCGCGGCCATCGTCGCGTCGCGGGCGGGCGCCGCTGTGCGGGCAGGCGTCGCGCCGCTGGCCCCGGCGCGGCCCGTCGCCCCGGCGCCGGGAGGGTGCCCCGTCTGCGGCGAGCCTCGCGTGGCCGACGCGCGCTTCTGCGAGGTGTGCCGGTACGACTTCGTGTCGCGCACGGGCGGCCCGCCTCCGGTGGCCGCCGCGCCTCCGGCGGCGCCC
>DATBQU010000042.1:0-1521 GCA_036560665.1 Polyangiaceae bacterium | reverse complement strand
CGTCGGCGCTGGAGTCGATGCGCTCGGCCAGGCGCGTGGCGCGGTCACGCAAGTCGGCCTCGTCGGCGCCGACGACGAATCCGGTCATGACGCTGAACGGCAGCGGATCCCGGCCCGCCGCCTCGCAGGCCCGCAGGACGGTGTCGCGGCGGGTGCGGACGTCGTCAAGGGTCGCGAACGGGGTGTTGTACTCGTCGGCGTAGCGGGCCGCCAGCCGGACGCTGCGGGGGCCGGCGGAGCCGCCCATGATCAGCGGCGGGTGGGGGCTCTGCACCGGCTTGGGCTGAGCGTCGAGGTCCTTCAGCGTGTAGTGCGCGCCGCTGAAGGAGAACGGGGCCTGCGTCCATGTGCCGAGCACGACCTGGAGCTGCTCCTCGAGCACGTCGACCCGAGTGCGCGTGTCGGCGAAGGGGAAGCCGTAGGCCTCGTGCTCGCGCTCGTGCCAACCGGCGCCCAGGCCGAGGTCGATGCGACCGCCGGAGACGTGGTCCGCCGTGACGACGACCTTGGCCAGCTCGGAGGGGTGGCGGAAGGTGGCGGGGGAGACCATCGTGCCCAGCCGCACCGTCGACGTGATCGCCGCGAGCGCGGTCAGGGTCGCCCAGGCATCCAGCGAGCCGCGCTCGGGATGCCGGCCGTCGAGGTTCATGTAGTGGTCGGAGCGAAACAGCGTGGGGATGTGGTGCTGCTCGCACCCCTGGGCCAGCGCCACCCACTCGTCCCAGCTGACGCCCTCCTGCCCCTCGATCATCAGACACAGATCCACCTGGCTCACCCCTCTCGCTGTCGGTTTTCGGCAGAGGCTAGGGCGGCTCTGGCGCAAACGCACGCACCGTGGGCTGCGGGCCGGCGTGTGTGCAGCTGCGCCCGTCATGTTGGCGCCCGATGCCCCGCGCCCGCGAGAGCGCGACCGCGCGTGCGTGTGCGCCAGTTAAAGACCGACGGGGCGCCACTTCCGTGACGCCCCGGCGGTTGAGGGAGGAGAGGGTGCTACGTCCGCCGGCGAGGATATGAGGCCGGCGAACCTCTCCCGCCTGGGGCGCTCTCCTCGGCGCCCGGCGGGGGAAGGGGCTAGGAGATCGCGGTCAGGCGGTCCTGGGCCTCCGCGACGAGCTTCTCGACGCGCGCGCCGACCACGCCCGACTGCTTCTCCAGATCCTTGCGCACCGAGCGCACCTCGCGCTCGACGCGGCGGCGGTTCTGCTTGACCGTGCGCTCGACGCGGGTGCGGCGCTGGCGCAGCTCGCGCTCGAACTTGGTCCGGGTGCGGCGCACCTGGCGCTCGAACCGGTTGCGGGCGCTGGCGCCGCGGCGCTCGTAGCGCTTGAGCTCGCGCTCGACCGAGGCGCGGGTGCCGTACTTGGTGGCCAGGTCCTTGACCGTCGAGACCAGATTCTCGCGGGCCAGGAGGCTGGCGCCGACGGGGACGAGGACGGCGCGCTCGGCGATGAGCTGCGCCTGCTCGACCACGGTCTTGGGCTGGGTGGAAGTGCTCGTCGCCGAACGCGACGTGGTGCGGCG
>DATBQU010000041.1:0-12962 GCA_036560665.1 Polyangiaceae bacterium | reverse complement strand
GTCTTCGCGCAAGACCTCGAGCTGACCAGCTCCACCGTGACGCGCGAGGTGGTCCCGGGCGACACGGCCACGCTGACCCTCCGCTTCCATGCCCGGCACCCCCTGCCGGCCGACGACTGGGTCTTCGTGCACGTCGAGTCGGACTCGGGCGGTCTCGACTCCTACCGCAAGGTCTCGGACGCCGCACCCGACCTGCCGGCCACGCGCTGGGCCGATCAGGAGATCGTCCACACCGTCAAGATCCCGATCGACGGGTCGGCCAAGCGGGGCCGCTACGAGATCTACGTCGGCCTCTACGATCGCGACACGAACGAGCGACTGGCCGTCCTCGAGCCGCGCTCGGCGGACAACCGTGTGCTGGCGGGGTGGCTCGACTTCGTCGCCGACGACGCCGACTCCTCGGCGCGCACCTTCACGCCGGACGAGATCCACCGCGCCACCACCTGGGGCGTCGTCCGGCCGTGGACGCCGTGGCTGGGGGGCATCGCCGTGGCGGCGGCGGTCGCGGCCTGGATCGTCCGCAGGCGACGCGCCGAGGACGGAGGAGGGGCCGACGGCGACGAGGCCCCGCCGGACTGGCTCACGGTCTGGGAACGTCGCGCGGTCTTCGTCGCGCCCGGCCTCCCCTTCTTCGTGGGGATCCTGGTGGTGCTCGAGTTCGTGAAGGACGACGCGTACATCTCCTTCCGCTACGCGCACAACCTCGTGACCGGCAACGGCCTGGTCTTCAACCACGGCGAGCGCCTGGAGGGCTTCACGAACTTCCTGTGGGTCCTGCTGCTCGCGCCGTTCGAGGCGCTCGGCTGGGATCTCTTCCAGGTCTGCGAGGTGCTGGGGACGGTGCTGGGCATCGCCTGCCTGGTGGTCACCGCGCGGATGACGGCGTGGACGGGGGGCGAGCGCAAGTCGCTCTCGCATCTGTGGGGCGCGTTCTGGCTGGCCACGTCGGCGAGCTTCGTGCTCTGGGCCAAGAGCGGCCTCGAGCAGCCGCTGGCCTCGCTGCTGCCCATCGCGGGGGCGTTCGTCCTCTGGCGCGAGCGAGACGGCGCGGGTCGCGGCAAGCCGTACTTCGTGGCGGGCCTGCTGATGGGCGCGGGGTGCATGACGCGGCCCGAGCTGCACCTGATGGCGATCCTGGTCGGCTTGCCGCTCGTGTTCGACGCGGTGCGCGCGCGCAAGATCACGCCGGCGCAGTGGCTGTACGTCGCAGGCATCCTGGCCGTCACGGTGCCATGCCACGCCTTCCGATACCTCTATTACGGGACGCTCGTTCCCAACACCTTCTACGTCAAGACCGGCACCGGCTCGGTCTGGCGCGACGGGCTCAAGAGCCTCTACGGCATGTTCGGCTTCAACCTCACCGGCCTCCTGGCGGTGCTGGCGCCGCTGGCGTTCGCCGACCGGCGGCGACGGCTGGAGAAGATGACCATGGCCGTCGTCGCCGTCGCCTTCATGGCCTACGTGGTGGGGGTCGGCGTCGACGAGATGCAGTGGTACCGGCTGTACCTGCCGGCGCTGCCGTTCCTGTGCGTGCTCGCCGCGCTGGGCGCCCAGAACCTCGTCGAGGCCAGCCTCCGGCTCGTGCCCGGGAAAGCGAGCGCGCGCGCCCGCAGCGTGGCCTACGGGGTGGGCTGGACGGCCATGCTCGCCGCCGGGTGCGCCAACTTCGCCTTCACCTACCGCGAGCTCAACGGCTTCAACGGGCACGGCGACCTGGCGGGCACCTTCCACCCCGACCTCGGCAAGTTCCTGGTTCGCCACGAACGCCCGGGCGGGCTCGTCGCGTTCCAGGACATGGGGTCGACGCCTTACCACGCCCCCGACATCGACTTCCTCGACTTCATCGGCCTCACCGATCGCACCGTCGCCCACGCGCGGCACGACTGGGGGCTGCACCCCTTCGTGACCTCCGACAGCGGCCACGCTCAGAAGGCCTTCGACGCGCAGATGCGCGACTACTTCTTCGACCGCAGCCCGGAGTGGGCGATCCTCACCATCTACACGCCCCGCGGCCAGGAGCAGATGCTGGGCAAGGAGTTCGACGACGACCCCACCGGCGGTTCGTTCGGCGACGCCTACCGGGCCAACAACTTCCAGTTCGGGTTGTGGGACGACCCGCGCTTCCGGCAGCGGTACGTCGCCGTGCGAACCTGGCCGCGCTCGTCGTCGTACTACCTCGCGCTCTGGCGTCGCCGCGATCTCTGGGAGCAGACGCCGCGCGAGGTGGTGCTCGACGCCGCGCCCCCCGGAATCGGCGGGGTGCGCGCCAGGCTCGAGGACGGGCTGGAGCTGCTCGGCTCGGAGATGACCGAGCGCGCCCCGGAGCGGCACGAGGCCTTCGTCACGACGTGGTGGAAGCTCCCCGGGCCGCTGCCGCACGACCTCTTCTTCTTCGTGCACGTCACCAAGCCCGGGTTCCAGTCGCCGGCCGATCACGTGCCGGGGGACTGGATGTACCCCGCCGATCGCTGGAAGGCCGGGCAGATCCTCGAGGACCGGACCCTCTTCCAGCTCCCGCCGTTCACCATCACGCCGGGCACCTATCAGGTGTACCTGGGCGCCTACCGGCGCAGCACGGGCCAGCGTCTCAAGGTGCTGGAAGGGCCGAATGACGGGTCCGATCGCATCCTGCTGGGGACGCTGGAGGTGACCCGGCTCCATCCGCTGATCGAGCAGCTCATCCCGCCGACGCACGTGGACGTGATGCGCAGGTACCCCGATCGCATCGTCGACTCGCACCGCGATCGCTGACACTCTTGCTCCGTGGTGGGGATGCCGACGCGCGAACCGCTGCCGGACGACGACGCGGCGACGCTGGCCGCCCCCCCGCCGTCGCCCCGAAGCGAGCGGTCCGCCAGCGCGACGATCACGCCGGAGATGGCGCTGGCCAAGGACGAGGTCGAGCGCTCGCGCCTCTTCCTCAAGCTGTGCGCGGTGCTGGCCGGCTCGGTGGGGCTGCTCATCCCGTTCGTGACCGGCAGCCTGGCCATGCGGGCCTCGGTCATCGCCTGCTGCGCCGGCGTCATCGTCGTCGCCCTCGCCTTCCGGCGCTCGCTCCACGGCGACGAGCTGTCGACCCCGCGGCGGTGGGTCGTCGTCTGCGCGCTGCTGGTGGTCGGCAGCGCGATCGCGGTCTGGTTCTTCGGCGTGTACTCGCCGGCGCCGATGGTCGGCACCTTCGGCATCTACTTCCTGTGCCTGGGGCGAAGCATGCGCGTCGCCCTCTGGGCATATCTCGGCGGCGCCGTGGCGCACCTGGTCCCGGCGGTCCTCTTCGCGCTGCGTCTGCTGCCCGACCCCGGTCTGCTGACCCCGGTCGCCGGGACGCGCGACCTGCTGGTGGCCGCGGCCATGGTGCAGATCGTCTTCGCGGCGACCTTCGCGCTCGCGCGCGGGAGCCGCATGGCCACGCAGAACGCCGTCGAGAAGCTGCACGCCGCGCTGGCGCAGGTCCAGAAGCGGGAGGCGCTGCTCGCCGAGGTGAACCTCGAGCTCGACCAGGCGCTGCAGGCCGGCCAGCACGGGCCGTTCACCGACCGGCGCGTCGGCGACTACGTCATCGGCCCCATCATCGGCCGGGGGGCGATGGGAGACGTCTACGAGGCGCTGCGCCTGGGTGGCGGCGAGCGGGCGGCGGTGAAGATCCTCCACCGCGTCCTTGCCATGGACTCGTCCCACGTCCAGCGGTTCCTGCGCGAAGCCCAGATCGTGTCGCGCCTCAAGAGCCCCCACGTGGTCAAGCTCCTCGCCAGCGGCAACTTCGAGGCCACCGCCGACGCCCAGGAGGCCCCGCCCTACCTCGCGATGGAGCTCCTCGACGGCCACGATCTGGCCTGGCAGCTGCGCCGCGAGGGCCGCATGGACCCCGCCGGCGCCATGGACATGGTCGACCAGGTGTCCGACGCGCTCGCCGAGGCCGCGGCGGCGGGGATCGTGCACCGCGACCTCAAGCCGCAGAACATCTTCCTGGCCTGCCGGCCCGGCCTGCCGGCAGAGTGGAAGGTGCTCGACTTCGGCGTCTCGAAGCTCCTCTCCGAGTCGGACGGCTCCCTCACGCACGGTGCGCCGATCGGGACGCCGGCGTACATGGCGCCCGAGCAGGCACGTGGCGCCGCCGTCGACGCACGCGCCGACGTCTTCTCGCTGGCGTGCATCGCCTACCGCGCCCTCACGGGGCGCCCGGCCTTCGCGGGGACCGAGCTGCCGCAGATCCTCTTCGACGTGTGCTTCGCCCAGCCGATGCGACCGGGCGCGTTCGCGCCGCTCGGGGTCGATGTCGAGCGCGCGCTCGCCCTCGGACTCGCCAAGGAGACCCGCGAGCGTCTCGAGAGCGCGACCGGCTTCGCCGCCGCCCTGCGCGCGGCCCTGGCCGATGCCCTGCCGGAATCACTGCGCGCGCGCGCGGACGGGCTGCTGGCCGCCGCTCCCTGGGGCTCGAAGCCGCGCTGACTCAGGCCCGATGGGGAAAGGCCAGACCCTTGGCGCGCGCATCGCGCAGCAGCTGGTCCTCCTTCACCCCGATCATCCCGGCGATGG
Organism: Polyangiaceae bacterium; assembly: GCA_036560665.1. Taxonomy (GTDB): domain Bacteria; phylum Myxococcota_A; class Polyangia; order Polyangiales; family Polyangiaceae; genus Palsa-1150. The sequence goes on along the minus strand of DATBQU010000041.1, from coordinate 8,426 downwards.
ACGTCAGCGCCTCCTCCAGCGTGGCGTGGGTATGAAAGACGCCGGGGTTGACGAGGGCCAGGGCGAGGTTGGTCACGATGCTCCTCCGCGCGCTGGCGGCGAAGCCCTGGCCGGCGATGACGTGGTGAATGCGCTCGCAGTCATGGGCCAGAAGGTCGCGCAGGTAGTCGGCGAGGGCCTCGAGCTCGCCCGGGCTGAACGTCCGCGCCGACGCCGGGACGAGCGACAGGTAGGTGAGGGGGCGGCCCAGGATCCGGCGGACGTCGGCGATCTCGGCGCGGACGCGCGCCAGGTCCGGCGGGTCGAAGTGGCGCCAGCGCACGGCGAATACGCGACCCATGACGGCGGTGACGTAGCGCGGGCGGGACGGCGGCATGCTCGGACGATGCTACCGCGCGGGAACGACGTCGGGCACGGCGGCGAGCCACGCGTGCTCACGCGCTTCTGCATCGCCTCGCGAGGCGGGGGTGAGGTCGCGGCGCACGTAGGTGACGCAGGGGTGCCCGCCCCAGGTCGGCACCCGGGCGAGCTCGCGCCAGCCCCGGGCGAAGCGCGGATCTTCCAGGGCGGCGTCCTGCGCGGGGGACCAGGGCCGACCGTTCGAGTCGTCGAGGACGACGATGGCGACCACGGGACGGGACGCGAAGAACGCCTCGCGCGCGGCGCTACGCAGCGCGGGATCGCCCGGGGAGAAGGCGAGGCGCCCGGCGTCGCGGTCCACGAGCCCGAACCCGTCGAGGAACTCGACGTCGCTCATGACGTACGGCAGCTCCCCCACGTCCACGTGCGCGACGACGTCGCCCGGTCGCACGTACGGCGCGATCTCGCGCAGCAGGTGGGTCGGCATCCAGTCGAGCGGGTAGGCCTCCACGAAGGGCCGCGCCGCCGGGCGCCAGCTCGCCACCCGCTCGTCGAGCCACTCGGCGCGACGCCAGTCCTGGTCGATGGCGTGATCGCAGGTGAGCGCCGCCTCGGCCACCAGCGCCGCCACGGTGGCCGCCGCCAGCACGCGCGCGCGGACCCGAGCGAGCCCGATCGCCGCGGCGACGGCGCCGAGCGGGAGCGCCACGACGAGGAGCCGACGGCCGGGCATCCAGTCCCCGCCGGCCACCAGCGCGAAGACGAAGGCCGCGAGGAGCAAGGCCAAGGCGACCCGCAGCGCAGGCAGCGAACGACCGACCCTCCACGAGGCGAGGGGCAAGACCAGCAGGAGCAGCGGCCGCCGGCCGAGCGCGGACAGGACGTAGCCGAGCCCCGTGTAGTCCCGGCCGTCGGGGGCGTTCATCTTGGCCCAGAAGGTGTTGGGCACGACGTCGTGGAAGAAGGCGAGTCGCGCCAGGGTGAGCGCGACGAGCGGAGCGGCGGCGACGAGCCCCAGACGGACGGCGGCGCGGCGGTCGCGGGCGAGCGCGAGGACGCCCAGCAGGGCGAAGAGCGGACCTTCGGGACGGACCCAGGCCAGACCTCCCAGGGCGAGGGCGCACGCCCGCTCGCGGCCGGCCGCGGCGAGGGCCACGCAGACGACGCACGCCAGCGCGAACAGGGCCGTGTCCATGCCCGACGCGGCCCACGTCGCCAGGTCCGAGTCGAGGGCGAGGGCGAGCGCCGGGACGGCCATCGCCCACGGACGCCCGGGCACGGCGCGGCGAACGGCCAGCGCGCACCCGACGGGTACCAGCGCTGCGGTCCCCAGCGAGAGCGCCTTGGCCGCCCCCAGACCGTGCGCTCCCGCCCGCCAGACGAGGGCCAGGGCGAGGGTCCAGGCCACGCTCGAGGTACCCTCCACGCGCACGCCGGAGGGCGCGGCACCGAAGGCGTACTGCCCGCGTGTCGCCAGCTCGCGCGCGTACCGGAGAAAGATGAACACGTCGTCGACGGTCTGTCGCTCGGCCACGAGCGCCCTCGCGACCAGCCCGCCAGTGGCCAGGACGACCAGGGTCCACGCAAGGCGCGCGAGGAAACGGCTGCGGCGACGACCGGCGGTCATGATCACGCGGCGGAGGGCAGAGGATACTTGCATGCGCCCGGGGCCCGCGATGATGATTGCGACGATGGCATCCGGCCCGACCCCTGCCGCCTCCGCCACCGGCGCCACCCCCGCGCGGCCGGCGGCGTCCCGCGTGGCCAAGTGGTTGCTCGACAAGGGTCGGCCGGACGATGCGGTCGCGCTCCTCGCCGTGTGGGCCGTCAACGGACCCAACGACCAGGAGGGGCAGCAGCTGCTGGCCGAGGCGCTGCGCATCGATCCGTCGGCGCAGCTCGCCAAGCTCGCCTTCGAGCGCATGGAAGGGGTGGCGGGCGAGCACGCCGCGCTCGATGCGGCGATCGCGCGGTGGACCAGCGACGAGCTTCGAAAGCTCGAGCGCGAGATGGCGCGCCCGTCGTTCTTCCGGGCGCAGGTCGGCTTCAACAACAACGTCAAGTACAAGGGCCTGACGTTCCACATCCAGACCGAGGACAGCGGCCTCGACAAGCCGCACGTCATCACCCACCTCTTCGCCGACGGCGGTCGCGTCATCAAGAGCCACAAGCGCTCGTACGCGGACGCCGTGGCACGCGACGACGTCGCGCCTTACGTGCGGCAGCTCATGAAGGGGCAGCAGCTCGAGATGGCGCTCGCCCTGCGCGAGGGCCGCTTCGACGAGATCATCGAGGGGCGCGCCATGGGCGGCATGGAGGTGCTCACCACTCCGCCCAAGGTCGACGTGCAGAAGCTCGCGACGCAGAAGAAGACGCGGGTGCTGGCCGACGGCGGGAGCGACCGCGCGTCCTTGCCCGACGCGACGCCCGGGCCACCGGTCGCCGTCGCGGCGGCGGCCGAGGGGCAGCGCGTCTACTTCAAGCTCAACGTCACGCGCAGCATGGGCGGCGGGCCCGCGGTCTACGAGCCGCGCGGCACCGAGGCCATCATCGGCTCCGCCGGCAGCATCGCCCTGCCCGCCGAGCCCTTCTGCCACCCGCGCGAGGCGGCCATCCGCTTCCGGAACGGGCGGCTCTGGCTCCACGACTTCGAGGCGGGCAACGGCGTCTTCCTGCGCATCAAGGCCCCGGTCGAGCTCGGCCCGAGCGACGAGCTCGTCGTGGGCGACCAGCTGCTGCGCGTCGAGCGCAACCCCGTCCCGCAGGACGGACCGGACCCGGGGCCGACCTACTTCTACTCGTCGCCCAAGTGGCTGTCGTCGTTCCGGGTGGTGCAGATCTTCGAAGGGGGCGCGCTCGGCGCCTGCGTGCTCGCGCGCGGGACCACCCTGCAGATCGGCTCGGCCCTGGGGGACTTCGTGTTCCCGAGCGACCCGCTGGTGAGCGAGCAACACTGCCTCATCGAGGAGCAGGCGGGCACCATCCTCCTGACCGACCTCGGCTCGCGCACCGGCGTCTTCGTGCGCATCAAGGGGGAGCAGGAGCTCGTCGCCGGCGACGAGCTGCTCGTCGGGCGCACGCGCCTGACCGTCGAGCTGGCCAGCTGACTAGATCGCCGCGTGGGAGCGGTGCAGCTTCACCGGGACGGTGTGGTTGCCGCAGTTCGGGCAGTACGGGGGGCGGTGGCCGCCCAGCTGCTCCTCCATGGCCTGCTTCTCCTCGTAGGCGCGCTGCAGCTCGTCGAGCTGGGGGGGGAGCGGTGCGGCTTGAACACGCACGGCCGCGGCCTCGGCCCAGGCGCCACGCCAGGTGCAGACGGTGCAGCGAAGCGTCTTGTCCATGGGCGTGATTGTTACGGCGGGGCGGGGCTCAGGGCAAGCAGATCGGGCACTTCAGCCGTCTCGGTCGTCTGCGGCCCGCCGCGGGGGCGGGTCGGGACGGCGCTCCGGACGGGGGAGATCGTCGAACCACTGCAGCATTCGCGCGGTACCGGATCCGCGGAGCCAGGTCTGGTCGTGGGGGCCGGGGAGCTCGATGAAGGTACTCGCCACAGCCGCGCGCGTCAGCCCGTCGGCCAGCGCCTCGTTGCCCGCGCGGAAGGCGTCGCCCGTGCTGCTCTCCACCAGCAGGGCCCGCGGCCCGACGCGGGCCACCGTCTCGGCGAGCCGCTGCGCGTAGCGAGCCCCGGCCGGCGCGCCCACGGCCGTCTGGACGCCACCCCAGGCCCCGAAGGCCTCGGGACGGCGGAGGAAGACCTCGAGCGAGAAATGACCGCCCAGCGAGCACCCGCAGAGGTAGGTCGAGCGCGGCGCGTCGAGGGCGGGAGCCTCCCGCCGTGCGCGCGGCACGACGGTCTCGACGATCCACCGCGCGTACGCGTCGAACGCGCGCGGATCGGCCACCGGCAGGTCGGGCATGTACGGGCAGACCAGGACGAGCCCCCGCATCGAGGACGCGGCGCGCAGGCGATCGTAGGCCGTGCCGAGGCCGTAGCGCTCCATCCAGGCCCAGGCGCCCATGCGCTGGTCGCCCGTCTCGCCCAGGCCGTGCAGGAGCACGAGCAGCGGCACGCGCTCGTACGGCTCGAGGTGCCGGGGCACGCCGAGGACGAAGAGGCGGCTCATGTCGCCGTCGACCTCGACGGGGCGGACGTCGAGGTCGTGCGGGCGCCACGCCGGATCGACGTCGCCCGCGGTGCGGCGGGCCAGCAGGGTCAGGACCGCAGCGCCGACGCCGGAGCCGAGGGCGCGGCGGGAGAGCGTCATGGCCGAGCAAGCATAGCGCGGGGTCGTCGCCCATCGCCTCACGCGGTCTTGCTCGACAGCCACTCCCGGCTCGGGGGCGGGCGGCAACCCCGAGGGAACTCGGTCCGACCCCTCACGGAACTCGGTCCGACCCCCACGGAACGCGGTCCGACGCCGGTGGGCACGCGCTCGCACACCCCACGGACCACGGCCGCACCCGGCGCGACCTTGCCTCCTCCCAGAGGCAGTTCACGGCGCATGCGCGTACGCGATGAGCTGCGACCCCGCGGGCATGAGCAGGATCCCCTCCGCGGCGGCGAGGGCGACGTAGAAGGAGCTGGCATCCGTGACGTCCTCCGACCGCAGGACGGGCAGAGCTCGGGCGGGATGAGCGGAGGGCCACTCCGGGCGCAGATCGCTACCGCCGCGCGAGCATGGCGCGCGGGCTCTCCCTCGGCGCGGGCCCGACGTAGTCGACGCAGTCGTCGGGCAGCTTCCTCATCTCCGGCGCGGACTGGTTGGCGGCCTCGAACGCGTTCGCGGCGAACACGTTCTGGTTGATGAAGGTCACCAGCGCGGAGATCTGCCGGGGCGTGCACCCGAGGTCGAGCAGCACGGCCCCGAGACCGAGCAGGATGTTCGTCCCCAGGTTGCCTGCCCGGCGTCCGTGCGCGGCGAGCGCGACCTGGATGCGCCAGTGCGGGAGGCGGTCGCGCCCCGTCGCGAGCACCCACTTCTCCAGCGCCACGTAGCGCTCGTCGTGCTCGCGCAGCGGGACGCCGAGGCCCACCACGCGACGCTTGCTCTCGAAGAACGCGCGGGCCTCGGCCGTCACCGCGTCGTCGTCGGCGATGCGGTCTCCGACGACGGCGCGCAGCTCGACCAGCTCCTGCGCCGAGAACCCCGTCGTCCACGGCCCGAGGCGGGGGCCCTCCATCGGCAGCAGCGACGCGCACCATCCGGCCAGCGTTCCGCCGTACGACGCGACCAGGCGCCCGAGCTTGAGGGGCCAGATGCGCCCGTCGGCCGAGGTCATGATGACCGCGACGGCGTCCACCACCTGGCGCTCCTCGTCGGTGGGGCGCCGCCCCATCGCCGCCATGAACATCAGGCCGGACACGGTCTCCTCGCCGAGGAGCTCGTGGAGCGTGCTGCGGCCGAAGTAGAGGTTGTCGCCGAGGAGGTGCCGCCCTACCCGCGTGGGGATCACGGCGCCGAGTCCTCGGTGTAGACCATGGCCGGCAGCTGCACCGGGTACTGGCGGTGGCTCCCGGGGGGCGTCGCCAGCGCCTCCGCCATCGCCACCGGGAGCCGGGCCAGCACCAGCGCGCACTCCATCCGGTCCGCCGTGGTGAGCCCGCAAGCGTACAGGGTCGCCACGAGAGCCGCCGCGCGGCTGAGGTCGTGGGTCAGCGCGGGCACGTCGATCGTGCCGTGCAGCGCGACGCGCAATCGCCTCGCCGCCGCCCGATCGTCGAGGTCGGCCGCGAGGCACTCCCGCGGGACACGCGCGATCGGTCCGGAGAGCACCTCGATCCACGCCCGGTGCTCGGCGACGAGCACGCGCGCCTGCTCCGCGAGCGCGATGGCCGCGACCCCCTGCATCTGGCTGGTCGAGGCGACGCAGATCCGCGCCAGCACCGCGGCGTGGGTCGGCGCCTCGTGAACGGGGGCGGGGGCGGCGAACTTCAGCGCCACCTCGAAGGCCCGCGCCACCTCGGCGGTGGGAAGCTCGCCGGTGAGAGACAGCAGCACCACCTCGGCGAACGAGTAGTGCCGGGCCAGGTCGCCCTCGACGTCGTAGCCGTGCAGCCGGGGCGCCGCTCCCGGCGTGACCACGCGCGCCGTCAGGCGCTGCGGCCACTCCGCCGCATCCAGAGGTCCCGAATAATCCTTGAGCATGTTCATTTCTCGATGAACCCCGCGAGCGACTTCGCGCGCTCGCCAAGCGGCGGCAGGACGCTCCCGTCCACCCGCACCTCGATGAGCGCCGGACCGCCGATCCGCAGCGCCTCCCTCACCGCGTCCTGGAGCTGCCCCGGACGCTCGACCACGCGCGCGTGCAACCCCATCGCCCTGGCCAGCGCGGCCACCTCGAGCGGCCGCCGGTACACCGCCGCGCGCATGCTGGTGCCGCCGGAGAGCAGCTTGCTGCAGTGGTGGGTGATGCCGTGCATGTTGTTGTTCTCCACGATCCAGATGACGGGCAGATCGTGCTCGGCCGCCGTGATGAGCTCCATGCCGTTCATGGTGAAGCAGCCGTCGCCCACCAGCGCGAACACCGGACGACCCGGCGCGGCGAAGGCGGCGCCGATGGGCGCGACCGTGCCGTGGCCCATCGAGCCGAAGCCGAGGTTGATGAAGAACTTCTGCCCGCGCCCGATGCACAGGTGGTGCATGTTGAAGAGCATGTGGCCGCCGATGTCCGAGAAGACGACGGCGTCGTCGGGCAGGACCTCCTCGAGGTCGACGCGCCAGCGCTGCGGCGTGATGGGGACGCTCTCGCTGGTGCGGGCCTCCGCCGTCTCGTAGCGGGCGTGTCCGCGTGCCATGGCCGGCCGCTCGCCCCAGCGCGAGGCGGGGAAGACCCCGTCGCGGATGCGCCGGTGCATGTGGTACACGAGCTCGATCAGGATGGCCTGCGCGTCGCCGACCAGCGGGATGTCGACCGGGTAGTTGCGGCCCACGCGATCGGGATCGACGTCGAGCTGGATGAGGGTCCGGGTCGGCAGCAGCCGCGGCGTCCAGTTGAAGGTGCTCGTCTCGCTGAGCGAGGCGCCGACCGTGAAGAGGACGTCGACCTCGTCGCCCAGGATCGTCTCGCGGGCATCGCGGTGACCGGCGTTGCCCAGGATGCCGAGCGACAGCGGGTCGTCCTCGGGGAACACGCCCTTGGCGCGGGGCGAGGTGGCCACGCGTGCGTGCAGGAGCTCGACCAGGGCTCGGAGGTGCTCCTGCGCCCCGGCGCTGGCCACGCCGGAGCCGGCCAGGATGACCGGGAACTCCGCGGAGAGCAGCGCGTCGGCCGCGCGCTGGACGGCCTGGCGATCGAAGCCGCGCGTCTCGGGGCGGTAGGTGCGCGGGTCGAACCAGTCCTCGTGGGCGGCCTTCTCCCAGAGGTCGACCGGCACGTTGAGGTGCACCGGACCCTTGCGGCCGCTGAGCGCCATGCGAAGCGCGCGGCGCAGATGGTGCGCGAGGCTCTCGGCGGTGGTGACCATCGCCGAGTACTTGGTGATGGGCCGGAACATGTCGACGATGTCGATGCCCTCGCGCGGCGTCTCCTGCGCGGCTCCCTTGCCGAGCGCGTGCGACGCGGCCTGCCCGGTGATGACCACCATGGGCACGCCGTCGGCGAAAGCGCAGGCCACGCCGGTGACGAGGTTGGTGGCGCCCGGCCCGGACGTGCCCGCGCACACGGCGAGCTTGCCGGTCAGCCGCGCGTAGCCGTCGGCCATGAAGGCGGCGCCTTCCTCGTGCTTGGGCATGATGAGCGCCAGCGCGCCGTCGGCTTCCACCGCCGCCATGAGGGGGTGCAGCAGCCCCCCCGGGATGGCGAACACGTGACGGACGCCCTCTTCCTTGAGGTAGCGCAGGAAGACGTCGACCATCCGCTGCGGCGCCGGCGCGAGCGACGGAGACGGGGGCGGCACGGCGGCGAGGGCGCGCTTGCCGGACTCGGGCGGAATGGTCGTCGGACGAAGCACGGGCGCCGTGGCGCGCGCGGTGTGGGTCATGCCGGCAACTTACGGATCCTCACCACGCGGCTTAAGGCCATGGCCGTCGATTCTCCGTGCGCCGGCAGCGCCCCGGGCTCCGGTG
>DATBQU010000040.1:0-18648 GCA_036560665.1 Polyangiaceae bacterium | reverse complement strand
TGGCCAACCTCTCGGCGGTGAAGGCGTGGGCGGCCGAGCACCACGTCACGCTGCCCTCCGAGCCCGAGGCCATCGTCAAGAACGACCGGGTGCGGGCGCTCTTCAAGGAGCAGATCGAGAAGTACGGCGCGGCCTTCAAGGGCTTCGAGTCCATCCAGGACTTCGCGCTCATCCACGAGGACTTCACCACCGACAACCAGATGCTGACGCCCAGCCTGAAGCTCAAGCGCCGCAAGGTGGTCGAGGTCTACGGGCCGGTCATCGAGCAGCTCTACGCCAGGAAGAAGGGCGAGAAGCGTCCCGGCGCCAGCGCGTCCAGCTCCGCGTCCCACTGACGCGACGCCTCAGCGCAGGCCGCGGGTCTCGTCGAGGGCGAGCAGCAGGTCTCCGATCATGCGCCCGCGCTCGGCGAGCGCGGCGCGGGTGGCCACGACGGGCAAGGCGCGGGCGATGGCGTCGCGGTAGGCGTCGGTGGGGGCGAGGCGCGCCACGCGGGCCAGGAAGCGGATGGCCATCACGTCGTCCTCGAAGGGCTTGCGGCGCACGGCGAAGACGCCGACGGCGTCGGGATCGGGCGTGGAGGCGAAGAAGCCGCCGCCGCGCGGGTCGGCCAGCTGCTTGATCAGGAAGTCGGCGATGCGCGTGGCCTGCGCCAGGTACGCCGGCTCGTGCGTGGCCCCGTAGAGGCGCGCCAGGGCGAAGCCGAAGGCGGCGTTGTCGGCGAGGTAGAGGACCTTGCCGCTCTCCTCGTCGCCGCGCGATCCGTGGGTGATGCCGCCCCCGTCGCCGGCGTGGGTGGCCGTCACGCGCGCCGCGGCCCGCTCGGCCGCCGCCAGCGCGGTGGCGTCGCCGCTGGCCTCGAAGAGCGTGACGTAGGCGGCGATGGCCAGGCCGTTCTCGCGGCCGTACTCGTGGGCGTCGACGCGCGGCAACCCCAGGGCCCGCCGCTCGGCGTCGCCGAGGGCGTAGTAGGCGTGGCCGGTCACGAAGGGCTTGCCCGGCTCGTGCGCGTTGAGGTCGGCGTCCATGGTGGTGGCGAAGCCGCCGTCCGGCGTGGTCATGAAGCGGTCGACGAACCCGCGCACGAGCTGCGCCGTGCGCAGCCACGCCGGGTCGCCCGTGAGCGCGAAGGCGGCGGCATAGTTGTCGATGGCCCCGGCCTGGTAGGTCATGAGCTTCTCGAAGTGCGGGTGCTGCCAGTCGCCGTCGGTGGAGTACTGGCAGATCCCGCCCCAGACCGGATCGACGATGGCGCGCTGCTGATCGAGGGTGGTGAGCACGCGCTGGCGCGCCGTCGCGTCGCCCCCGCGGGCCCGCGCGATGGCCCACGCGTTGTCCCAGGTGAGAGGCACCTTCTGCTGGCGGCCCCAGCTGCCGTGCTCCGGATCCCAGTAGCCGTCGAGCTCCTTCTGCGCCCACGCGCCCACGGCGGCGAGCTCCGGCTCGCCGAGCGGCCTCGCCTCTGCGGCCTGGGCCGGGCCGGCGCTCGCCGCGGCGTCGCCGCTGGCCACGACCGCCCTCAGGATCTCCACGAACTTCTCGGGTGCCAGGTAACCGCGGTACTTGCCGATCTCCTGGCCGTCCGCCGTCATCAGCACCGTCGCCGGCCAGCCCCAGGCGGAGTAGCGCTCCTCGAAGTCGGGGCGCGAGTCGACGTCGACCTTCACCGCCACGAACCGCGCGTCGAGGAGCTTGCGCACCTCGGGGTCGTGGTAGGTCGTCGCCTCCATGACGTGGCACCAGTGGCACCACTCGGCGGCGCCATCGACCACGACGAAGCGCTTCTCGGCGCGCGCACGCGCAAAGGTGGCGGCGTCGAGCTCCGCCCACGCCAGGGGCTGCCCGGGGGCGCCGCTCGGGCCTTCGGCGGTGCCGTCCTCGGAGCGCGCGGCAGGAGAAGTAGAAGAAGAGGAGGTGCCGGCCCTGGACGACGTCCCCGGCATCCCCCCGCGGCCGGCCGGTACGGCAGAGGCGCACGCGGCGCACGAGGTGGTGAGGGCGGAAATCAGCAGCGCCAGCGTCCGCTTCATGCTCGACGGAGCCTACGCCCGGCGGGCGGGGATGGTTCCAGATCAACGAACCTGAGAAAAAGCTGGCATGTCGCACCCGTCTTCGACCATCCTGCGCCCGCGATCAGTCCCCCGTCCTCGGAGAAGTTCCATGCGCAAAGCCGGTCTTGCCCTAGCCCTCGCCGCGAGCGCCCAGCTCACGCTCCTGTCCAGCCCCGCGTTCGCCCAGCAGTCGTCCGCGGCGCCCTCGCCGTCGCCGGCCGAGGAGAACCACGAGATCAAGTCGCAAGACGCGTCGAGCCGGGCCAGGACCGGGTGGATCGTCCTCGGCATCGGCGGCGCGCTGACCATCGGCGGCATCGTGCTCGACATCGTCGGCACCCAGCAGGGCACCGTGTCCGGTCAGGGCGGCAACGGCGACAACGGCACCACCTCCGAGTCGAAGACCAACTTCTACTGGGGAGGCACGGCGCTCATCGTGACCGGCGTGCTGCTCGGCATCTGGGGCGGATCGATGGTCGCCAACGCCGACAAGGCGGACGCGCCGGCCCCTGCCGCGCCGCCGGCCCACGAGACCGACGACGCGAGCCGCGACAGCGTGACCAGGACGGCGCAGGCGTCGCTCCAGCGCACGCCGACCTTCACGCTCCCCATCATCGGCGCGACGTTCTAGTCGCCCAGGCAGAGAAGCCGGCGCCAGTCGGTCATGCGCACGCTGCGCTCGGCCACGCGGTAGTCCACCGTGCGCCGCATGCCGCACGCGTCGCCCCCGATCTGGAGCGGCACCGGGCGCGAGAACGTCATGCGCACGTGCGTGGCGAACCAGTCGACCATGCCGGGCAGCGGGTGCTGGCCCTTCCACAGGCGCGGGATCGACGCGATGGCGCCGAGCGCGCCGCGATCGTAGACGCGCACGTTGACGAAGCCAGGCATCCGCTCGGCGAAGGGGAACGCCTTGAAGCGGTAGCCGAACTCGGGGCAGGTGCCGACCGAGGCCGTCCCCACCGAGCCGTCGTAGAGCACCGTCCCGCGCGCCGCCGCGTCCATGCGGTGCGGCTTGCCCGCGGCGTCGACGTCGTAGACGGCGTCGCCGAGGTTCTCGATGAGGAGGTGCGGGTTGCCGAAGATGGCCACCTTGGGGGCCGTGCGCAGCAGCGTCGCCGACAGGTAGCCGTACACGCTCTTGGAGAAGGTTCGCCCCGGGCCCTTGCTCGACTCGAGCTGCCGCTTGTAGTCCTCGAGGATCATCGCGTCGAAGCCCGACCCGGCGAAGTGCGCGAGCGTCCCCTCCACCTCGAGAAGCCCGCAGAGGCGGGTGGGGAGCGGCCCGCGCGCGCGGGACAGGAGGTCGAGGCAGCGGTGCAGCTTGGGGGCGCCGAGCGCGTGAGCCCACCCGTTGCCGGTGCCGAGGGGCAGGACGCCGACGGTGGGGAAGGGGTCTTCCCGGGGGGTCACGCGCTGGAGCGCGTTGACCAGGGCCACCGCCGTCCCGTCTCCGCCGGCGGCGAGGACGGCGCGCGGGTGCGGGAGCGTGCGCAGCCACGCGTCGATCTCGCCGGTGGAGCGGGTCAGCCGCACGCTGGCCCCCGGGAGCGCGCGCGCGATCTGCGCGGCGACGCGGCGACCGCCGCGCTTGGCGTTGGCGTTGACCAGGATGGCGAGGCCGGCGCCGGAGTGGGAGTCGCCCGTCGGCGCAGGCCACCGCGCCGGCGCGCGCCCCGCTTCGATCAAAGGGCGCTCCCCAGCACCTCGCGGACGTGCGCCATCAGATCGTCGCGTCCCGCCTTGCCGCGGGCCTGGTAGGGCCGGGGGTCGATGGGCGCATGGAAGGTGACGTGCACCGTCGCCCCGGGCGTCGAGCGCAGGCCGTCGGCGGGCAGCGCGTCGCGCGTGCCGCTCAGGGTCACGGGCAGGATGGGCAGACCCGACTCGAGCGCCAGATAGAACGCTCCCTTCTTGAAGGGCAGCATCTCACCGGTGCGGCTGCGCGTCCCCTCCGGCGCGATCCACACGTGGGTGCCGCTCGCCAGCAGGGCGCGCGCGCTCTCCAGGCTGCGGATGGCGGCGTGCCGGTTGCTGCGGTCGATGGAGATGAAGCCGCCCGCCGCGAGGGCGTTGCCGAAGATGGGCACCTTGAACAGCTCTTCCTTGGCGATCATCCGGATGTTGGGCCCGATGACGTGGAAGAGCACCGGCACGTCGTAGTGCGACTGGTGGTTGGACATCACCAGGTAGGTCTCGCCGGGCTTCATGTGCTCGCGCCCGGTCACGTCGAGCTCGATGCGGGCGTTCTCGACGCACCTGCGCGACCACCCCTCGAGGCGGTCGTCGCACACCTGCTTGGTCACGCGGCCCTGCAGCGCCTCGACCACGGTGGGGAAGCTGATGGCGAGCGTCTCGTAAATGTTTCGGAGCGAAAGGGCGAGCGACTTGCCGTCCGCGCGGAGCATCCGTGCAGGCTCAGGTACCACGAACGGCTGACCCAAGTCTCTTGTCTCCTCTCGCGCCGCCAACCCTTGCTATCGGACAATGCCCTCCGTAGCATGGCAAAGCCTCGCGCACCGATTTCCTCGCGGGATTTCGCGTGTTTCGGGTGCATTGCAGTTCTGCCTGCACGACGGCGTGGAAGACCTCTCGCTAGGTGATGGATGAGCGCGAAGACGATCAAGAGCGCCCTCGGACTGCTCCAGGACGACCCCGACCGCAGCCAGCCCTGGCAGAAGCTGAGGGCGGAGATCGACGGCGATCCCGGGATGACGGCCGAGGAGCTCGGAAAGCTGCTCGAGGCGGCGCGTCGCGCCCACGAGGCGCGGCGCGAGACGGAGGCCGTGGCCCGGCTGCTCGAGATCGAGGTCGCTGCCGCGCGGGGCACGCCGCGCGAGGCGGACCTCGTGGCCGAGCAGGCGCGGGTGCTCGACGAGGATCTGCTCGACGAAGCCGCGGCGCGCGAGGCCTACGAGCGCCTGCTGGTGCTCCGCCCGGGCGACGCCCAGGCCTCGGAGGCCATCGAGCGCAGCGACGCGAAGCGCAGCAAGTGGCGCGACCTCGTCGAGCGCTACGTCCAGGAGACGCAGGGAGCCGGAGAAGCGACCTTCCGCAGCTCGCTGCTGGTGAGCGCCGCGGAGGTCACCTATCGCTTCGGGCGGACGGGCGACGCCGAGCAGCTGGCGGCGCAGAACGAGCTCATCGTGTCGCTCTTGCGCGACGCGCTCGCCCTCGACGCCAAGAACCGACGCGCGCAGATGCTCATCGAGCGCCTGCTGCGCCAGGGGGGCCGCTGGGACGACCTGGCGCAGGCGCTGCGGCGGTTCGCCGCCGAGGCGACGCAGAAGGACGAGAAGATCGCCGCCTGGCAGCGCCTCGCGCGCGTCTTCACCAAGAAGCTCGACCAGCCCGACCGCGCCGCCGAGGCCTACGAGCAGGTGCTCGACCTCACCCCGGGCCACCCCGAGGCGACGAGCTTCCTGGCGAACTACTTCACCTCGCGCGAGATGTGGGAGCACCTGGTGGCGCTGTACGACGGGCAGCTCTCCACCGGCGCGCTGCGCGGCAAGGAGGAGGAGTTCGGCGCGATCATGCAGATCGCCATGGTTCACTGGCGCATGCGGGGCAAGCCCGACGCCGCCGAGCCGTGGTTCGAGAAGCTGCGCAGGCTGGAGCCGGCGCACCCCGGGATGCTGGCCTTCTTCCGCGAGTGGTGCACCGGGCGCGGCGAGAGCGCACGCCTGGCGACGGTGCTGACCGAGGCGCAGCGCGCCATGCCCGAGGGCCCCGACCGCACCGCCATCGTCGCCGAGATCGCCAAGCTCGCCGAAGAAGGGGCGAACGCACAGAAGGCGATCGAGCAGTGGCGGGCCATCCTGCGGCAGGACCCGCGCAACAAGGACGCGCGCGACGCCCTTCGACGCCTGTACCGGCAGACGGCGAGCTGGAACGCGCTGACCGACCTCCTCCGCCAGGAGCTCGACCGGCTGGCGCCCGACGACGCCGCGGGTCGCCTGTCGGTGCTGCGCGACATCGGGGGGATCTACCGCGAGCACGTGAAGAGCGACTCGGCGCTGGTGACGGTGCTCACGCAGATCGTCCAGCTCGACGCGTCGGATCTGGCGAGCGTGCGCGAGCTGGTGCGGGTGTACGAGGCGCTGCAGCGGTGGCGCGATCTGCTGACCATGCAGGCGCGGCAGGCCGAGCTCGAGTCGGCGCCGACGGTGAAGGCCGAGCTGTGGCGCGCCATCGCGCGGCGGTGGCTCGACCAGTTCTCCAACGTCCAGAACGCGGTCGAGGCCTACGAGAAGCTGCACGCCGTCGATCCGGCCGATCGCGAGGCGATCGACAAGCTGAAGGAGCTCTACGTCAAGCGACGCTCCTACAAACCGCTCTACGACCTGCTCGCGCAGGAAGCCGAGGGGATGTCGGCCGGCCCCGAGCGCCGCGAGCGCTGGACGGAGATGGCCAGGCTCGCCGCCGAGCGGCTCGATCTGGGCGCGCAGGCGGTGGCGCTCTACAAGCGCGTGCTCGACGAGGACGGGTCGTCGGGGGGCGCGCTGGACGCGCTGGAGAAGCAGGCCGAGCGCGACAAGGACTTCACCACCGTGGCCGAGGTGCTCGAGCGGCGCGCGGCGATCGCCGGGGACGACGCGGCGCGTTTGAGCGTGCTGCAGAAGCTGGGGAGCATCTACTCCGACCGCCTGCACGACCACGCCAAGGCCATGAGCGCCTGGCACCGCGTGCTCGACATCCAGCCCGGGCACGCCAAGGCGCTGCGGGTGCTGCGCGACAGCCACCTCGCCATCGGCGACTACGACGGCCTGACCGACCTCTACGCCCAGAACAACGACTGGGAGGGGCTGGTCGAGGTGCTCTCCGGCGCGGCCGACAAGACCAACGAGCCGGAGCTGAAGATCGATCTGAGCTTCCGCTGCGCCAAGATCTACACGGAGAAGCTCGACGCTCCGGAGCGCGCGTTCCGGGCCTACGAGCGCGTGCTCTCGGTGCGGGCCGACGACGCGCGCGCCGCGGGGGCGCTCGTCCCGCTCTACGAGAAGGACGAGAAGTGGGGGAGGCTGCCGGCGCTGTACGAGATCCTGCTGGGGCACGCCGGCGACGTCGACTCCAGGCTGTCCCTGCTCGACAAGCTGGTGCAGGTGACGGGCCACCAGCTGCAGGACCGCGCCTCGGCGTTCGCCTGGGCCCGGAGGGCCTACGAGCTCGCCCCGGCGCGGGACGGGGCGCTGGCGACGTTCGAGAAGGCGGCCCGCGCGGCATCGCAGTGGGCGGGCATGGTCGAGGCGCTCAACGCGCGCCTGGGGTCGATCGAGCCAGGAGAGGGTACGCGCTCCGGGAAGAAGAAGAAGAAGAAGGACCGGGAGAACGGCGACAGCGGACGCCGCGAGGAGACGCGGGTGCTGCGCGCCAAGCTCGCCGAGGTGTACGCGCGCGAGATGGGGAGGGTCGACGAGGCGGTGGCCTCCTACCGTTCGCTGGTCGAGGAGGACGAGAGCGACGAGCTGGCGGTGCAGACGCTCGACCGCATCCTGCGCGAGTCCGATCGGCGCGACGACCTGCGCTGGCTGTTCGATCTCCGCGTCGAGCGCGCGAACACCGCGCTCCGGCTCGAGCTGCTGGGCGAGTGGGCCATGCTGGAGGAGGAGGCCTTCGGCTCCCCCGAGCGCGCGGTGACGCTCTACCGGCGCATGCTCGAGATCGTCCCGCACCACGGCGGGGCGCTCAGGGCGCTGGCGCGGTTGCTGCGGGCGCAGGGTGACGCGCAGGGCGCGGCCGAGGTGATCGCGCTCGACCGGGATCAGCGAGAGGGCGCCGATCGCGGCGCCCGTGAGATCGATCTCGCGCGGCTGCTGGTCGACCCGCTGCACAAGTACTCGGAGGCGCTGGCGGCGTGCGAGCGCGCGCTGCTCCTGACGCCGAACGACCCGCGGGCCATCGAGGTGATCGAGCAGCTGCTGCCGATGCCGGAGACACGCGCGCGCGCGGCGTCCATCCTCGAGCGGGCGTACGACGAGACGGGCGTGCCGCAGCGCCAGGTCGAGGTGCTGGAGGTCCTCATCGCCACCACCGCGGCGCACGACGACCGGCTGGCGCTCTACGCGCGGCTGGCCGCGGTGCACGAGGACAAGCTCGGCGAGCCGCGGGCTGCGTTCGACGTGGTGGCCCGCGCGGCCGGGGAGTTCCCGGCGGAGCTCTCGCAGTGGGACCGGCTGGCGGCGCTGGCGGCGAAGACGGGGCGCGCCCAGGCGCTGGTGGACGCCATCGGGGCGGTGGTGCCACCCGACGGGCCGACCGGTCTCCCCGAACAGGTCGAGCTCGACCTCGCGGAGCGGGCAGCGACGATCTTCGACGAGAAGCTGGGCGACGTGGACCGCGCGCGGCCGTACCTCGAGCGGATGCTCGCTCGCCAGCCGAGCAACGAGCGCGCGTTCCAGCGGCTCAAGCAGATCCTCACCACGCGCGAGCAGTGGACGGAGCTGGAGGTGCTCTACGAGCGCGTCGTGGCGGCGACGCCCGAGACCGCGCGTCGCGCGGAGCTGCTGGCCGAGGTGGCCCTCGTCGCCGAGGAGATCACCGGCGAACGGGCCAAGGCCATCGCCTACTACGAGCGGATCCTCGATCTCGACCCGGTCCACGAGCAGGCCATCCGGTCGCTCGACGCGCTCTACGCGGCCGAGCAACAGTGGGATCGCCTGGCGCGACTGCTCGAGCGGCGCCTCCAGGCCGCGGTGGGCGACGAGCGGCTCGACCTCCAGCAGCGGCTGGGGACGTTGCTCTTCGTCCGGCTCGGCGACGCAGCCTCGGCGCTGTCGTACCTGGAGCAGGTGCTGCGCGACCGGCCGGCGTCCGGCGAGGCGCGCAGCCTGGTGGAGAAGATCCTCGACGTGCCGGAGCTACGCGCGAGGGCGGCCATCGTCCTCGAAGCGGTCTACACCGAGCGCGACGAGGTGACCGACCTGGTGCGCGTGCTCGAGATCCACCTCGAGTTCGCCAGCGAGGCCGACGAGCGGCGGGACCTGCTGCGTCGCGTGGCCGAGCTGCGCGACGAGCGTCTCCGCGACGATGCGGGAGCGCTCGACGCGTTCGCGCGGCTGCTCCCGCTCGATCCCGACGACGCCCGCGCCAGGCAGCGCCTGCTGGAGATCGCGCGCCGCCTCAACGCGCACGAGCGCGCCGCCGGCGTGCTCACCGCGACCGCTGCGGCGGCCACGGCGCCGCTGCCGCGCGCGGAGATCCTCATGGACGTGGCGCGGCTGTTCGAGCACCAGCTCGACGACGTGAAACGCGCCGACGCCGTCTACCGCCAGGTCTTGCAGCTGGCGCCGGAGGACGCCTCCATCGCGCTGCCGGCTTGCCGCGCCCTCGAGCGCATCTACGCCGCGTCCGGCGACAACCGCCAGCTGTGCGACATCCTGCGCATCGAGGTGAAGCTCGAGGACGACGCGGAAGCGCGTCGTGAGCTCCGTGGGCGCCTGGGCGAGCTCAGCGAGACCGTGCTCGACGATCCGCGCGGCGCCATCGAGGCGTGGCGCGCGCGCCTGGAGGACGACCCGGGTGACGCGCAGGCGCTCTCGGCGCTGGACCGGCTCTACGAGAAGACCCAGGGCTGGCGCGACCTGGTCGACGTGCTGCGCGCGCGCGAGCGCCTGACCGACGACAAGACCGCGCGGCGAGCGCTGCTGGTGCGCATCGCGACCACGCTGGCGGACAAGCTGACCGACGTGAACGAGGCCATCCTCGCCTACCGGACCGTGGTCGACGATTTCGGGGCGGACCGGGCGTCGCTGGCGGCGCTGGCGACCCTGTACGAGCTGGCCGATCGCTGGCAGGACCTGGCCGATACGCTGGAGGGGGACCTGGCGCTGGCGGAGTCGGCGACCGACAAGCTGGAGATCCTCGCGCGCCTGGGCGAGGTCCGGCAGAAGCGCCTCGGCGACGTGAGCGCGGCCATCGCGGCCCATCGCCAGGCGCTGATCATCGACCCGGCCCACGCGGGTTGCCGCGGCGCCCTGGAAGCGATGCTGGAGGACCCGGCAGCGCGCCGCGAGGCGGCGTCCATCCTGCTCCCGCTCTACGAGACCGACGGCCTCAACCAGAAGCTGCTCCGGGTGCTCGAGATCGAGGCGGAGTACGCGGACTCGGTGTCCGACAAGCTGTCGACCATCGCGCAGGCGGCGCAGGTGGCGGAGGGGCCGCTGGGGGACGGCGCGCTGGCGCTCGCCTACGCAGCGCGGGGGTTGCGCGAGGCGGTGGCCGAGCCGGAGCTGCCGAAGTGGATCGAGCGTGCCGAGCGGCTCGCCGCCGCAACCGGCAAGCACGCCGAGCTGGTGGCGCTGCTGCGCTCGGTCGTTGACGAGATCCTCGACGGCGATCTGCAGCTCGAGGTGACGTTGCGCATCGCGGAGGTCGCCCGGGCCAGGCTGGGCGACGCCGCCCTGGCCAAGGAGTATTACGCGCGGGCGCTCGAGCTCCGCGGCGACGATCGCCGCGCGCTGGTCGCGCTGGAGTCGCTGTACGGGGAGACGGGCGATCACGCGGCGCTGCTCGACGTCGTCAAGCGACGCGCGGATTCGGCCGAGAGCGACGCGGAGCGCAAGCAGCTGCTGTTCAAGCAGGCCCGCCTCAACGACGAGAACCTGGGCGACGTCCGCGCGGCCATCGCCGTCTACGAGCAGATCCTGGACCTGGCCATCGACGGCGAGGCCATCGCGGCGCTCGAGCGCCTCTATGCCCAGAGCGAGCGCTGGGAGGACCTGGTGGCGCTCTACGAGCGGCAGATCGTCGCGCCGGGCACGTCGAACGAGCGCAAGGCCGCGCTTCACCATGCGCTCGGCAACGTGCTCGAACGACGCATGAGCGACTTCGACCGCGCCTTCGACGAGTTCGCCTCGGCGCTGGCCATCGACCCCAGGCACCCCCAGACGGTGGCCTCGCTCGAGGCCCTGATGGGCCAGCGCGAGCACGGGGCGCGGGCGGCGGAGATGCTCGAGCCGGTGTACCTCGCTCGCCTCGACTGGCGTCGCGTCATGGCCACCCTCGAGGCGCGCCTCGAGGCCAGCCAGGATCCCGACGAGCGCAGGCAGCTCCTGCGCCGTCTGGCCAAGATGTACGAGGAGCAGGAGGAGAACTACGGCGCGGCCCTGGAAACGACGGCGAAGCTGCTGGCGGAGGACCCGTCCGACGAGAGCACCTGGGCGGAGCTCGAGCGCTTCGCGCGTGTCGCCAACGCCGAGGGGCGACTGGCGCAGATCTTCGCCGCCGAGCTCGAGAAGATCACCTCGGACGAGCCGGCCACGGCTCGCCTGGCGCAGCGGACGGGCGAGCTGTTCGAGTCGCAGAAGGACATCGATCGCGCGCTGCCCTTCTACCGGCGCGCGCACGCGTTCGACCCGGAGCAGAAGAACGGCACCTTCGAGGCCATCGACCGGCTGCTGCGTGAGGCGAAGCGTCCCAAGGACCGCGTGCAGCTGTTCCGCGACGCGCTCGACTACAAGAACGAGCCCCACGAGCGCCTGGAAGCGCTGCACACCATCGCGGCCATCGAGGAGTCGGAGCTCAACGACGATCCGGCCGCCATCGAGACCTACCGCGCCGCGCTCGACGTCGACGAGGACGACCTGCACGCGCTCGAGGCCCTGTCGCGCCTGTACGCGCGGACCGACCGCTGGCGCGATCTGGCGGAGCTGACGCGGAGGCGCGCCGAGCAGAGTGCGTTGCCCGAGGACGAGGCGCGCTTCCGCATGGAGCTCGCCAAGCTGCTCCTCCAGAAGCTCGACGAGGCCGAGCCCGGGATCGACGAGCTGCAGACGGTGGTCGAGCTGGCGCCGCCGTCGGGGGCGAGCGGGCCCGGTGCGGAGGCGGTGCGCACGCTCGAGGAGCTCATGCAGACGCGCGCGCACAAGGCCCGCGTCGTCGAGATCCTGCGCCCCATCTACGAGCGCGCCGACGACTGGCGTCACCTGGTGGCGGTCAACGACGAGCGGCTGGGGCTGGCGACGGACGACGGCGAGCGGATCGCCATCCTGCGCGAGAGCGCGAAGCTCTGGGAGGAGCGCGGCGGCGACCGGGCGAAGGCGTTCGAGGCGACGCGCGCGGCCTGGACGCTCGATCCCGAGGACGGCGAGGCGCGCGAGCAGCTCGACCGGCTGGCCGGGGCGACGCAGCGCTGGGACGACCTCGCCGGGGCGTACGAGGCGGCGATCGGCAAGACCGAGGGGCTGACCAGGCGCGAGCTGCTCGCCGCGCTGGCGCAGCTCCACGACAAGAAGCGCGACGACCCGCGCCGGGCCCTCGACGCGTGGGAGCGTCTGTTCGCGCTCGACGAGACCGACCTGCAGCCGCTCGAGGAGATGGACGCGCTCGCGACGCTGCTCAGCGACTGGGTCTCGCTCGTGCGCGTGCTCACGCGGAAGGCCGAGCTGGTGCCCGACGACGAGACGCGCGCGAGCACCTGGCGTCGCGTGGGCGAGGCCCGCCGCGACATGCTCGACGACCTGCCCGCCGCCATCGACGCCTACGAGCGCGCGCTCGAGCTCGAGCCGACCAGCACCTTCACCATCGACAACCTGATCGCCCTCTACGAGCAGAAGAACGAGGCGGCGCGCCTGGTCGACCTCTACCGGCGTCGCGTCGAGCTGTGCGGCGAGGACGACGAGGGGCTCAAGTTCCAGCTGCTGGTCGACGCCGCCGGCCGGTTCGAGAACGACCTGTCCGATCGGCGGGAAGCGATCGCCTCGCTGGTCCAAGCGCTGACGGTCCGGCCGGGCGACGGCGAGGTGCTCCGGCGCCTCGACGGTCTCTACACGCTCGAGCGCCTGTGGCCCGAGCTGCTCGACAACCTGAAGCTCCAGGCGAGCTCGGCCGCCGACGAGGCCGCGCGGCGCGCGCTGAGGAAGCGGATCGCCGCTCTGTACGCGGTCGAGCTGCAGGATCCCCAGGCCGCGCTCGAGGCGTACCGCGGGGTCCTGGAGTCCGGCTTCGACGACGAGGCGGCGGCGGCCATCCGCAGCATCGGGGAGACGCACGACGAGCTGCGCGCGGACGCTGCCGACGCCCTGGAGCCCGTGCTCCGTGCGGCGGGTCGGCACGCCGAGCTGGCGACGGTGCTAGAGCTGCGCCTCCGTGCCCAGTCCGAGCCGGTGGATCGGGCCCGGACGCTGCGCGCGCTGGCGGAGGTCTCCGAGACGGCCCTCGACGACGTGGACCGGGCGCAGTCGGCGCTGTTGCGGGCCCTGGCCGAGGAGCCGCACGACGGCGCCCTGCACGCCGAGGTCGAGCGCCTGGCGGCCCGCTCCGGGGCCGAGGGGTGGAAGCGCTACGCCGATGCGCTTCAGGAGCGCGCCGCGGCGATCTTCGAGGCGAACGTCGCCGCCGATCTGTTCGTGCGCCTCGGCAAGGTCAGCGAGAGCAAGCTCGACGACCCCGCCCGGGCGGCCCGCGCCTACACGTCGGCCATCGAGCGGATGGGGGATGACGCGGGCGTGCTCGGCGCGCTCGACCGGCTGTTCGCCCGCCTGGGCGACACCCGCGCGCTGGCCGACGTCCTCGAGCGCCGGATCGCGGTCGAGGGCGACGCGCCGGTCCAAGCGGATCTGCTCCACCGGCTGGCCAGCCTCCAGATCGGGGAGTTCGGCGAGAAGTCGCAGGGGCTGGCGACGCTGCGGCATGCGCTGGAGCGCGTACCCGACCACGCCGCGAGCCGCGAGGCCCTCGAGAGGTTGCTGGAGGATCCCGCGCTCTTCGACGACGCCTTCGAGGCGCTCGAATTCGTCCTGCGCGCGCTCGGCCTGAGCGAGGACCTGGCCAAGCTGTACGAGCGCCGCGTGGCGCGCGCGACGACGGCGCGCGACAGGACCAGGGCGCGGCTCGAGCTGGCGCGCGTCCTCGAGGAGCGAGTGGGCGACCGCGCGCGGGCGCAGCGCGCGGTGGAGGCCGCGCTCGGCGAGGATCCGGCGGACGACGAGACCCTGGCCGAGATCGAGCGGCTGGCGGCGTCGAACGAGGCATGGGGCCAGGCGGCCGATGCGCTGGGGTCGGCCCTCGAGTCGGCTCAGGATCTGCCCGAGGCGACGCGCACCGAGCTCTGGGTGAGGCTCGCCGGTTGGCGGCGCGACAGGCTCGAGGATTCGCGTCGCGCGGAAGAGGCGTACGCCAAGGCCCTGGCCATCGATCCGGAGAACGTCGACGTCCTGCGCGCCCTGGAGGACATCCGGCGCGCACCCGGGCGAGAGCGCGAGCTCGTCCACACGCTGCGCACCCGGGCCCGGCTGGAGGGGGATCTGGCGACCAAGCGCGAGCTGTTGCGCGAGGCCAAGGCGCTCGCCGAGGGGACGGTGGGAGACAACGAGCTCGCCGAGGCCGCGCTGCGGGACCTCGTCGCCGAGGACGAAGGCGACCTGTGGGCCCTCGAAGAGCTGACCAAGCTGCGCGCGGCGGTGGGCGACGACGCCGAGGTGGTCCGCTTGCTCCTGCGGCGCGCGGAGCTGGTGGTCGACGGGGCGGAGGCGCTCGCGCTGCGCCACCAGGCGGCGCGCGTGCTGGTCGAGAAGCTGAAGGACCCGGCCAGGGCCACGTCGCTGTACGAGGAGATCCTGGACGCGGAGCCGAACGACGAGCGGGCGGCGGGGGCGCTGCGGGGGCTCTACCTCGACGCCGGCCGCGAGAGGGATCTGGCCCGCCTTCTGGCCAGGCTCATCGACGTCGCGTCGACCCCTGCGCAGCGCGCCGCCCTGCGTGTCGAGCTGGCCAGGCTCCAGCGCGATCGCTTCCGGGCGGCCGACGACGCCATCGAGACGCTGCGGGGGATCCTCGACGAGGATCCGACGCACGCGGAGGCGGTCCTCACGCTGTCGCAGCTCTACGAGCAGACGGGCCGCGACGCCGAGCTGGCCGACCTGCTGAAGGCGCAGCTCGACGGGGCGCGGGACCGGGGCGACACGATGGCCGAGCTGTCGCTCCTGGTGCGCCTCGGGGAGGTGCAGGAGGGGCGTCTGGGCGACGTGACGGCCGCGCAGGACACCTACGAGCAGGTGCTGGCGCGCGACCCGCAGCACCTCGGCGCGCTCGAGGCCGTGGCGCGCATGAGCGAGAAGCGCGCAGACTGGGAGCGGGCTTCGAGCGCCCTGGCCAAGCTGGTGGAGCTCTCCACCGACGCGAGCGGCGTGGCTTGGGCGCTTCGCCTGGCCGAGGCCCGCGAGAAGCTGGGCGACGCCGGAGGCGCCGAGGACGCGCTGCAGCGCGGGCTCAAGCTCGAGCCGGCCAACGCAGGCCTGCGGGCGATGCTCCGCGTCCGGTGGGAGAAAGCCGAGAAGTGGGCGGAGCTCTCGCAGCTCCTGGTCGGCGACGCCGACCTCGTGGCGGCGGCGAACCCCGACGTCAAGGTGACCCCGGCGCCGGTGGTGCTCACTCCGGGACGGAGCATCCCACCGGCGGGCTCGATGCCGCCGCCTCCCGTGGTGCCGGCGGCCATCGCGGAGCAGCTGAAGCTGCTGCGGGCCGCGGCGGAGATCCACATCCTCAAGCGCGGGCGGCCGGGCGACGCCATCCCGATCCTCGAGCGGGCGGCCGAGCTCGTGCCGCACGATCGCGAGCTCCTGATGGCGCTCTGCGACGCCTACAACGCCGCCCAGCGCGGGCGCGAGGCCGCCCAGGTGCTGGAGAAGGTCATCGCCTCCTTCGGCGCCAAGCGCACCAAGGAGCTGGCGCTCTACCATCACCGCCTCGCGCGCGCGCTGGCGCAGCTCGGGGACAAGGACGTGGCCCTGGCCCAGCTCGATCTCGCGTTCAAGATCGACCCCGGCTCGGTCAACGTCCTGCGCGATCTCGGCGTGCTCGCCTACGAGACCAACGACCTCGACCGGGCCCAGAAGACGTTCCGCGCGCTGCTGCTGCAGCGCCTCGACCCCAACGCCGGCATCTCGAAGGGCGAGGTCTTCTACTACCTGGGCGAGATCAGCGCGCGGCAGGGCGACAAGGCCAAGGCCGTTCAGATGTTCGAGCGCGCCATCGAGAACGACCCTGCGCTCGAGCAGGCGCGCGCCAAGCTGACGGAGCTCAAGGGTTGAGCGACTCGCTGGCGGGGCTGGGGCGCGCGCTGCTCGGGATCGCGCTGGGGGTCGTGGCGCGTCTCTGGCTGGCCACGCTGCGCGTGCACGTCGTCCGGCATCCGGCGCTCGACGCGGTGCGGGGGCGCCCCTGGGTGCTGGCGTTCTGGCACGGAACACAGTGGCCGCTGCTCGCGTGGCGGCGGCGCCGGCGCACGGTGGTGCTCGTGAGCCTGTCGCGCGATGGGACCATGCAGGCGCGCGCCCTGGCGCTCCAGGGGCTGCGCGTGGTGCGTGGTTCGAGCTCGCGCGGGGGCGCCCGCGGCCTGGCGGCGCTGGTGCGGGCCATGAAGCAGGAGCAGGCCGACGCCGCGTTCGCGGTCGACGGGCCCCGGGGGCCGCACGGCGTGGTCAAGAGCGGCGCCATCGTTGCCGCGCGCGCGACCGGCGCCGTGGTGGTGCCGATGACGGGTGGAGTGAGGCGCGGCGTCGTGCTCGGGCGGACCTGGGATCGCTTCGCCATCGCCTGGCCCTTCACGCGAGTCGACGTGGTGCTGGGCGCGCCGATCGATCCCCGTCAAGGCGACGATCCACGCGCGCAGGTGCAGCGTTCGCTCGCGCATCTGAACGAGGAGCTCGCTGCGGCATGAGCGGCCCGGGGCGCGCGATCATGATCGACGGCGTCCTGCGCGAGCCCGCGGACGCGACGGTGAGCGTCTACGACCGCGGGTTCCTCTACGGCGACGCCGTCTTCGAGGTCCTGCGCACCTACGGGGGCAAGCCCTTCGCCCTCGACGAGCACCTCGCGCGCCTCCGGCGCTCGGCGGAGCGGGTGCACATCGCGCTCCCGGTGGACGAGAGCACCTTGCGCGACGAGATCGCCGCGGCCATCGAGGCGGGCGGGAACGACGAGTCGTACGTGCGCGTCGTGGTCACCCGCGGTACGGGGCCGCTGTCGCTCGATCCGGACACCGCGACGCAGCCGCTGCGGGTGGTGCTGGTCGACCGCGTCGTGCCGCCGCCGAAAGACGTCTACGCCCGCGGGATCGCGCTGGTGACCGCCCATGCGCGCCGGCCCACGGACGACACCGCCGCCTCGGGTGCGAAGGTGACCAACTACCTGGCGAACCTCCTGGCGCTGCGCGAGGCGAAGCTGCGAGGGGCACAGGAGGCGCTCCTGGTGGACGCCCGCGAGCACGTGGTGGAGGGGGCGTCGTCGAACGTGTTCATCGTCGAGCACGGGCGGCTGGCGACGCCGCCCGAGTCTGCCGGCATCCTCGCCGGGATCACCCGGGCCCACATCCTGGCCGCCGCGCGTGACCTCCGGATCCCGGTCGAGGAGCGAGAGGTGAGCCTGCACCGGCTCTACCGCGCCGACGAGGTGTTCATCACGTCGAGCATCCGCGAGGTGCTGCCGGTCGTCCTGGTCGACGGGCGGACGATCGGGGCGGGCGTCCCGGGCCCGGTCTCCCGCGCGCTGCACCGGCGCTTCCGCGACGCGGCGGGCATGGCCGGCCGCCCCATGCCCTACGACGGGCCGGGCGGGTGAATTGGGCGCCGCCTCGCCCCGTCCAACGGCTACCATGGGCTTGGAACTAGGGAGGATACGCAGAATGCGCACCACGCTTCGTCGTTCGCTTCACGTCGGTCTGGCGCTCGGCGCCGTCTCGCTCGTCGCCCGCCTGGGCGTGGGAGTGCTGTCGTTCGAGGCTGGCTCGGCCACCCTCGAGGGGTGCAGCCTCACCGCCACCGACGGCGGCGTCCTCATCAAGAGCCAGACCAAGTACCAGGCCGGCTCGGCGACCACCCTGACTTCGACGGGCACCTACAACGGCGAGACGATCAAGGTCTTCAACCAGAACGGCTCGCTCAAGGTCATCGGCGACGCCGGAGGCACGAGCGTCTCGCTCTCGGCGGTCGCCTTCGCCTTTGCGGACAACCAGGACGACGGGACCGCCGCCATCACGGACGTTCAGTCGACCATCAAGATCGACCAGAGCCAGTCCGGCACGATCTCCGTGAACTGCTCGGTCGCCGTCAACAACCACAACTCCGCGAAGAACGGCACGACGGGCTGCGACCTGACCGTCCACGTCCCGGCCGGAACGACGACCTCCCCGCTCACCTTCTCGGCGCACGCCGCGAACGGCCCGGCGACCGTCCAGGGGCTCACCATGTCCGACTCCAACATCGGCTCGGTGAAGTCGGACAACGGCGACGTCACCGTCTCCGTCAACGGCAGTTGCGTCGCGCACTCCAGCAACGGCCAGGTGAGCGCCACGATCGTCTCGCAGAAGGGCTCGACGGTCGAGGCCTCGAGCGACAACGGCGATGTCACGCTCGGGATTCCGGCGGGCTTCAGCGCCGACAAGCTCACGCTGAGCGCCTCCGGCGGCACGGTGACCATCGGCTCGGGGTTCACCAACACGTTCACCGCGACCAGCACTTCCGTCGGCACGGCCGGTACCGGCGCCGTCAGCGTCACGGCGACGACGGGCCTCGGCAACGTCACGGTCACGCCCTCGGGCTGATCACCCCGGGCGCACCGCGATCGCGTCGATCTCCACCTGGGCTCCCCTCGGCAGCGCCGC
>DATBQU010000039.1:0-8837 GCA_036560665.1 Polyangiaceae bacterium | reverse complement strand
GTCGGTGGCATGGGCGACGTTGGCGAGGGCGTTCACCAGCGAGCCGCGGGCCCGCTCGAAGGCCTCGATCCGAGTGACGGTCCCCTCGGTCATGACGCGGTCGAAGACGCGCCGCCCGAAGCTGCGGAACCCGGTGCGGATGGCCAGACGGTCGCGCCACGTGGCGGCGCTCCCCAGCACCTGCTGGGCGCGGCCGAGCCACACCGCGGCCGACTCGTCGGCCACGCGGCCGGGGTGCGTGGCGATGAACTCGGCGAACCGGATCATCGCCCGCCCTTCGCCGCGCAGCAGCCCCGCCTCGCCGTAGCGCTCGATGGCGCTCCGGAAGCGGGTGCGGGCCTCGTCGGGATCGCCCGCGTCTGCGGCGTAGCAGGCGGCCTCGAGCTCGAAGGCCGCCACCAGGTACTGCGACGCCGCCAGATCGACGATCTCGTGCGCCTTGGCGAGCTCCGTGTGCGCGGCGCCGAGGATGCCGTCCTCGCGCGCGACCTGCGCGCGCTCGAGGGCGAGCTCGGCGGCGAGCAGGATGCGCTCGTCGGGATCGAGGGGGTCGTCCGCGTTGGCCTCGGGCTCCGGCGGGGGCGGTGGGACGGCGACGTCGGCCAGGCGAGCGAGGCGGGTCTCGAGCAACCACATCCGCGCGGCGATGCTCGGCGGGGGCGACGGGAGCTGCTCCCGCGCGGAGGCCAGGCGCGTCTGCGCCGTGCCGTCGTCGTCGCGCGCGAGGGCGGCGCCCGCCAGGGCGATCTCGATGCGGGCGAGCTCCCGGGCGTCGCCCGCGCGCACCGCGTCACGCCGCGCGCTCATCAGGAAGGCATCGGCTTCTTCGTCTCGGGCACACACGATGAGCATCGACGCCAGGCGCGCGGAGGCCGCCGGACGCTCGTGCTTCGGCGCCTCCGGGAGCGACGCCCGGATCTCCTCGATCCAGCGCTCCGCCCACTTCTCGGTCGATTCGCCTCCCCCCGCCGGCGGTGGCTGGACGGCCGACATCTTCCCAAGGGTACAACGGCGCGGACGCGTTCGGTCCAACATCGCGCCCGGGGGCAGAACGCCTGACCGCCCCCCGGGCCGCTCAGGCGGCCACCCGGCCCCACATGAAGGCGGCGCGAGGCGTCAATACGTCTGCGACGTCTGCGCCTCAGCCGTGCGCTCTCGCCGGCCTCGCGTTCCACAGCTTGAGCATCAGGGCCCCGCCGGCGATGGAGAACGGCACCAGGGCGTACGGCCAGATCGACCAGTGATACCGATCGAGCAGCGCGCCGAGGCCGACGCCCACCAACCCGCTGCCGAGGTACTGCACACCGTCGAGCAACCCCGCCGCGGTCGCTGCGGCGCGCTTGCCGCCGAAGTCCATCGAGGCGGTGCCGGACAGCATCCCGTGCACCCCGAAGATCCACATGCAGGCGAAGCCCACCAGGACCACCGCCGCGTACGAGGAGCCGGCGAGGCCCAGCGCGACGAGCGCCACCACCTGTCCGATGTAGAAGAGGAAGGCGACGGGCGCACGGCGGGACCCGAAGACTCGGTCGGAGAGGATCCCGCACAGCAGCGCGCCGAGGATGCCGCCGACGGTGATCCCGATCGACGCGATCTGGTAGCGCCCGGGCGTCGCCTTCTCGGTCACGTGGTGCACCTGCGCGAGGAACCTGCCGTAGTGCAGGAGCAGCCCCTGCCGCACGACGCCGGTGCAGAACTCGGCGACGGCCAGCACCTGGAGGACGGGGTGGCGCAGCACGCGCCCCACGACCTCGCGGAAGGTGAGCTCGCCGTCCGCCTTGCCGCCGTGCTGCGCCTCGTCGCCGGTGTCGAAGTCCGCGAGCCCGGCCGTGCCGGGGCGGTCGCGCACCAGCACGAGATCGACCAGCAACATGGCCGCCAGCACCCCGCTCGGCACGAGGAAGAGCGCCCAGTACGGAAGGTTCGCGTAGATGAGCCCCCCGATGCCGAGCGCGAGGAAGTACCCCAGCGAGATCATCGAGCCGAAGACGCCGCCGATGAGCCCGCGCTCGCGCCAGTGAAACCATGCCGAGTTGACCTTGACCACCGAGATGGCGCCGAAGCTCTGGAAGTACATGTTCGCGCCGTAGAGGAGCGACAGACCGAGCACCACGTTGCCGTCGTTGGCCGGACCGCGCAGGAACAGCGCGATGGCGAGGTTGAGCAGGCTCGCCCCGCCGACGCCGATGAGGATGGCGCGACGGCCGCCGATCTTCTCGGCGAGCGGCCCGTTGACGAGCAAGCTGGTGGCGTAGACCCAGAAACCCACCGTGGCGATGAGGCCCACCTGCGCGTCGGTCAGGCCGTGGAGCTCGCGCGCGTGGTTGCGGTAGACGTTGAAGTTGTAGCGCCCCATGTAGAGCGACGCGTAGGTGAGCCCGAGCGGGAACCAGTTGGCGAAGCGCCGGAGGCGGAACGCCGGGGCGTGGACGGGGGCTGCGCTGCTCATGGGAACGCGGGCGCAGGTATACCGGAATCAGGGAGCCTTGGTGCCGACGTACGCGCGCGCGCGGACCCGACCGCGCTCGTGCAGCGGGATGACCGAGGGGGCGAAGCCCGCGGCGCGGAGGCGGCCGAGGAACGCGTCGGCCGGATACCCGCTCCACACGGCGAGCGCCCCGCCGGGCGCCAGAGAGCGCCGGGCCACGGCGAGCCCGCCCGGCGTGTAGAGGCGCGCGTTGGAACGGAAGCTCGCCCAGTGCGGGCCGTTGTCGACGTCGAGCAATACGGCGTCGACGTCGCGCGCGCCCTCGAGCACGCCGGACACGTCGTCGTGCAGGACGGTGACGCGCGGGTCGTCCAGTGGCAGTGCGTCGAGGCCGGGCACCGGCCCCAGCTCTCCGCGCGCGAGGCGCTCCACGGCGGCGACCTTCTCGACGACGACGACGCGCGCGTCGCCCGGCGCGACGGCGAGCACGCCCCGCAGCGTGGCCCCGAAGCCGAGGCCCCCGATGACGACGTGCTTCGGCGGGCGCGACGACAGACCGGCGACGAGACGCCCGAACGCGAGCTCGGTCTCGAGCGCCGCGCTCGAGAGCAGGACCACGCTCCCCGCCAGGATCTCGACCACGCCTGCGCGCTCACGCAAGACGAGGTCGTCGATGCTGCGGAGGGTCGTCCAAGCCACGGCGCCGGGAGTGTGTCTATCATCGCCGCACCGACATGAGGACGCGCACCTGGCTGGTTCTGCTCGCGGCCACGCTGGCCACGGCTTGCGGCGGCGCCGCCGCCGAGTCGTCCGGCAAGGCCCCGGCTTCCGCGACGCAGCCGTTCGAGCCCGAGCCGAGCACCATCGACGAGGCGCAGCGCGCGATCGATCGGGCCCGGGCGCAGCTCGAGCCTGCCCCGAGCGAGGCCGCACCGGCCACCCCCAGCTCCACGGGGACCGCGCCCCCGACCGGCGGAAGCGCCGGGGGCCCCACCAGCAGCGAGGAGGCCGGGGGAGGCGCATGCGCAGACGCCTGCCGCGCGCTCGGCTCGATGAAACGCGCCGTCGAGGCCCTCTGCCGCATGACGGGGGAGGGCGAGCCGCGCTGCGTCGCGGCCCGCAGGACCCTGTCCGACAGCGTGACCCGGGTGGCACGCTGCAGCTGCTCGCCGGCAGGCTAAGGCAGCCGATGCCGCGCCAGGTGGACGAGAAAACGTCCAGGGTCTCGCGCCTTTTGGTGACGCGAATGACCCTCTCCGCCTGAATGGGATCGCGCTATCCATCGTCGGACGGGAGCCACTCACCTCCTGCGGAAGGACAACCACGATGAACCTCTGGAAGCCCATCGCCATCGTCTCCGTCGCCGGCCTCGCGCTCTCGGTCGCGACGCATTTCGAGTCTCCGGCGTCCGCGGACACTCCGGCGGTGTGCAAGAACCAGCCGCACATGGCCGCCGCCGTGGCCTCTCTCCGCGCGGCGAAGGGATCGCTCGAGCAGGCCGAGCACAACAAGGGCGGGTGGCGCGCTGCTGCTGCCGGACAGGTCCAGAGCCTGATCGACGACACCATCAAGGGCTGCGCCTACGCCGACGCGCACCCCAACGAGCACTGAGCGCCAGCGCACGCGGACCCATCTCCCCGCGCCGGGTGTCCCGTGACACCCGCGCGGCCGGCCGGGACAGCGACGCCCCGGGTCCAAGCGCCCGCAACTCCGGGGATCGCGCGCGGGCACGCCGCTTGATGGAGCGGCCAGGCATGCACGCGCGCTCGCTCATGTGCCTGCCGGTCCTCATCGCCCTCGTCACGCCCTCGCTGGCCCGGGCCGATCCCCTCTTCGGGTGGGGTGAGGACGCGCTGGAAGACCGGTTCGTCGACGGCGACATCGACGGCGAGGACCACGTGGTGATGCACCTCGGGGGGGAGGCCGCGACGAGCGACGTGCACGGCGAGAGCTGGCTCAGCCTGGTCGGATTCTCGAGGCAGCTCCGCTCGGGCAAGAACGACGTGGGCGTGTTGCTGGTGGTCGGCCTCGCGCTCGACCGCCTGGCGGCGGGCTCCGTTCACCGGGTCGCCGAGCCTCCGCGATCGGCGCCGGCTCCCGCGCCGACGCCGCCGCCGCCCCCTCCGCCTCCGCCTCCGACGCCGCCGCCACGGGTCGTGCTCACGGTGGCTCCCGCCCTGGCCCGCTCGTGCGTCGCAGCCGCATTGCGAACATCCGGCCTCGGCACGGACGACGCGCGGATCGACGCCCTCGTCTCCCGCGCCCGGGCCAGCGCATGGCTCCCGGAGACCCGGATGCGCGGGATGCGGCTCTGGACGGACGCCACGCACACCACCACGCTGGCGGCGACGGACACGGCGAGCTTGTACGATGCGGTGGGCGCCAATCTGGTGCTCGAGCTGCGGCTCACCTGGCGCCTCGACCGGCTGCTGTACGCGGGCGACGAGGCCTCGCTCGAGCGCGTCCGCCTCGAGCGGCAGGACGCTCGCACGCGGGTGGCGACGCGCACCCTCGAGGTGCTCTTCGCCTGGCAACGCGCGGCGATCGAGGTGACCCAGGCCGTCCCCGGCTCGCGCGACGAGCTCGAGGCGCAGATGCGCCTCGCCGAGACGGAAGCCACCCTCGACGTCCTCACCGGCGGGTGGTTCTCCGATCGGGCGCCCGAGCCATCCGAAACGGCCGACCCTCCTTGACCCCGGATAGCCCCGCCGTTATGCGTGTCCCCTCCGGCGATGCTGAGCGAAACCCGCGAGAAGCTGAGTGACCTCCAACGGCGCCTCATGGCGCTAAGGGGGCATCTTTGACCTGCCGAAGCTGAAGGCGGAGGTGAGCCGGCTCGAGCAGCTGACCCTCGCGCCGGGGTTCTGGGACGACCAGAAGAAGGCCCAGGCCGTCAATCGCAAGCGCTCGGGGATCGAGCAGCAGATCGGGAGCTTCGAGAAGCTCGCGCGCGACCTCGAGGACGCCATCGTCCTGCTCGAGCTGGGCGCGTCGGAGAACGACGAGGCCGTCGTGGCCGAAGCAGCGGCGCAGGTCCCGGCGCTCGAGGCGCGCGTTCGAGGGGCAGAGCTCGCGCGGATGCTCTCGGGACCCGTCGATCACGCCAACGCCATCGTGAGCATCCACCCCGGCACGGGCGGCAACGACGCCAAGGACTGGGCGCAGATGCTCCTGCGCATGTACCTGCGCTGGGCAGAGCGGCGCGGCTACAAGACCGAGGTGATCGACTACCAGGAAGGGGACGAGGCGGGGATCGACGGCGCCAGCTTCAGCGTGCAGGGAGATCACGCCTTCGGGTACATGCGCAGCGAGATCGGAGTGCACCGGCTGGTGCGCATCTCGCCGTTCGACGCGAACGCACGGCGCCAGACGGCCTTCGCCGCGGTCGAGGTCACTCCCGACATCGAGGACGAGATCGACATCCAGGTGAAGGACGACGACCTGGAGATCACGACGATGCGCGCGGGCGGCAAGGGCGGGCAGAACGTGAACAAGGTCGAGACCGCCGTGCGGATGAAGCACATCCCGAGCGGGATCGTCATCGTCTGCCGCGCCGAGCGCTCGCAGCACCAGAACCGACGCATGGCGCTCAAGATGCTGAAGGGCAAGCTCTACGAGCAGGAGCAGATGAAGCGAGAGGAGCTGGCGGCGGTGCAGCAGGCGAGCAAGACGCAGATCGCGTGGGGCAACCAGATCCGCAGCTACGTGCTCCAGCCCTACCGCCTGGTCAAAGACCTTCGCACCAGCCACCAGAACGGCAACGTCGACGCGGTGCTCGACGGGGAGCTGGACCAGTTCATCGAGGCGTACCTGCTCGCCGCGGCGGGGGGAACCCTGAAGAAGGGCGGCGTCACCGAAGAAGCGGACGCGCCGTAGAGGCTGACGATGGGAGACGAACCCAGGACCAGCAAGGTGCCGGACACCGATCGCGATCCGCACTCCGCGGAGACCGCGATCATCGAGTCGCGGCGGGCGAAGGCGGCCGGCGTACGCGCCCGCCACGAGAACCCGTTCGCCAACGACGTGCGGCCGCAGCTCGGTGGACGGACGTGCGACATCGCCGAGGTGCGCGACCTGGCCGAGTCGGCGCGCGATCCGGCGAGCAAGTACGACGAGGCCCGCGTGAAGCAGCTGGCCGGGGCGGGCCTGCTGCACGTACGAGGTCGCGTGATCGCGCACCGTTCGACGGGCGGCCTCGCCTTCCTGCGGTTGAGGGACCGGACCGGGGAGATCCAGCTCCTGGTGTCGAGCGCCAGCCTCGGGGCGACCTACGAGCACCTGTCCGAGATCGACGTGGGGGACGTGGTCGAGGCGGAGGGGACGCTCACGGCGAGCAAGCGCGGTGAGCTTTCCATCGAGCCCCGCCGGGTGCGCCTGCTGACCAAGGCGTACCGGCCCCTGCCCGAGAAGTGGCACGGGCTCACCGACGTCGAGCTGCGCTACCGGCAGCGCTACGTCGACCTCGTGGCCAACCCTGCGGTGGCCGACGTCTTCCGGGCGCGCAGCCACATCGTGCGGGCGACGCGCGCCATCCTCGACGAGCACGGCTTCCTCGAGGTCGAGACGCCGACCATGCACACCCTCATCGGCGGCGCCGCGGCGCGTCCGTTCGAGACGCACCACAACGCGCTCGACATGGATCTCTTCATGCGCATCGCGCCGGAGCTCTACCTGAAGCGACTGGTGGTCGGCGGGCTGGAGCGCGTCTACGAGATCGGGCGCTGCTACCGCAACGAGGGGATCAGCACGCGGCACAACCCCGAGTTCACGATGCTCGAGTTCTACCAGGCGTACGCCACGTACGACGACCTGATGGACTTCACGGAGGTGCTGCTCCGCGGCATCGACCGGGGGCTCGCGGCCGCCATGCCCGCGGCGCACGCCCTCTGGAAGGAGGCGCGCCCGTTCACGCTCGACCAGCCCTTCCCGCGCGTCCCCATGGACCGCGCCGTGGCGGTGGCGGCGGAGCGCACGGCGATCCCGGAGTGGCTCGCCGCGGTCGAGGATCAGGGCGGCGCTGGGCTGGTCGCCCTGCTGCGGGTCGACTTCGGCGAGCGGATCAAGGAGTGGGCGAAGGCGTCGCCCCGCGCGAAATCGCTCGACTGGGGGAACTTCCGGAAAGGCCTCGCCAAGTGCGACAGCGACGGCGAGCGCCTCTTCGCCTGCTACGAGTACGTGGTCGAGCCGTTCCTGGTGGAGGACTACCGGACCGACGACGGCAAGCGATCCGTGCCGGTCTTCGTGAAGGACTATCCGTTCGAGGTGTCGCCGCTCGCCCGACGGAACGACCGCAACCCCGACCTGACCGACCGCTTCGAGCTCTTCGTGCACGGCCGGGAGGTGTGCAACGCCTTCAGCGAGCTGAACGACCCCGACGACCAGGCCGATCGCTTCCGCGCCCAGGTGGCCAAGAAGGCCCGCGGCGAGATGGAGACGATGGACTACGACGCGGACTACGTCCGCGCGCTGGAGCACGGGATGCCGCCCACCGCCGGCTTCGGGATGGGAATAGATCGCCTGGTGATGGCGCTCACCAATGCAGCGTCGATACGCGACGTCATCCTGTTCCCCTTGCTGAGGCCCGAAGCGGGCCAGGGCGGCGACGGAGCTTGAAGACACTGCCGTTTCCCCTGGTCCTGGCGGGTCTGGTCGCGGTGGTCGCGGCGGGAGCCTTCCTGATCCTGCGCGCCAGGATCGACTTTCGCCGCGGTGAGGCCGCGCGCGGAATCCTCCAGACGGTCTGCGCGGCCCTCGGCGCGCTCTTCGTCGCCTTCGCCTACTGGACGGAGCAGCTCCCCGTGCTCCACGGGTCGGCGTGGACGGTGCGCGATGCGCTGGTGCGCTCGGGTGCGATCGTGGCGGGCGTGCTCTTCCTGGTGGGGACGGTGGTCGCTCTGGTCCCGTGGACGCTCGACCGCCTGGAGGGCGGGCCCTTCTTCTCCTACATCGCCGCGCGGCACGTCCGCGCCAAGAAGAGCGGCTTCCTCACCCTCATCAGCGGGCTCTCCATCTTCGCGGTTGCGCTGGCGTCGTTCTCGCTCTCCGGCGCCATCAGCGTGATGGGGGGGTTCAGCGCCGACCTGAAGCGGAAGATCCTCGGAAACAACGCGCACATCATCGTCGATACCACCAGCCAGTCGCCGTGGGGCGACTACGAGGCGACGCTGACGCGGGTGCGGGCGGTCAACGGAGTGCTGGCGGCGACGCCCGTGACCCAGGGCGAGGTGATGGCGGCGAGCGCCTCCAACCTGGCCGGCGTGATCGTGCACGGGATCGACCCCCGGACGATCGGGAACGTCATCGATCTTCGCAAGAACATCGAGGCACCGGTGAAGGTCGACGACAAGCTCGCCTACCTGGAGAACCCCGAGCTCTTGCGCCGCATCCCCCCCGACGAGGTGATCGGCAT
>DATBQU010000038.1:0-1562 GCA_036560665.1 Polyangiaceae bacterium | reverse complement strand
ATATTACATGTCACCCGAGCAGGCGCGCGGCGACCGGAACCTCGACGCCCGCGTCGATCTCTATGCGTGCGGCATCATCCTCTACGAGGCGCTCACCGGACGCAGGCCATTCACCGCGGCCAACTACAACGCGCTCCTCTTGCAGATCCTCAGCGCGAAGCCAAAGCCGGCACGCGACCTGCGGCCCGCGCTCCCGAGCGGGTTCGACGCGGTGCTCGACAAGGCCATCCAGCGCAACCGCGAGGATCGCTACCGTACGGCAGCAGAGTTCCAGCGGGACCTGCAGACGCTGCGCGACCGGCACAATGCGTCGATGCCGGCCGAGCTCGGGGAGGCCATCCGGGCGATGAACAGCGCGAAGGCGCCCGCACCGCCGCTGCCGCGCGAGCCGAAGGGCGCCGCGCGTCGGGCGGTGGCGCCGCCGGCGCCACGGGCCCAGCGGGTCAAGGAGCCGACGCCGAGCTCCGTCGAGATCCCCATCACCTTCTCGAACGACACGCCGCTCTCCGGGGAGAACATCCCCGTCGACGCCACCGAGCTCGAGTCGTCGCGCCCTCCTCCGCCGGTGACCCCGTCGGACGCGGCGGAGTTCGAGGAGTACCCGACGCAGGTGCAGGTCAGTCCGTTCGGGGAGACGCGCGGGGAAGACGCCCACACGACGCAGAAGCGCGGCCCCGAGTTCGCGCAGCAGCTCGCGCAGGCGCGCGTGGGGGTGAACGACACCGACGTGACGCTGAAGCCCGTCTCGGTCAGCGACACGGACGCGACGGGCAAGCCCGCGGCGCTCCGCGCGCAGCGGCGGGCGAGCCAGGAGCCGCGGGACGACCAGGACACCATCATCCGCGCGAACGCCGCCTTCCCCCTGCCCAAGCGCAAGCTGCAGCGCCGGACCCCGAGTCCGGACGACACCATCAAGGTCGACTCGGAGGCGGGCGGGATGGAAGGCGATCCCACCCAGCTCATGCCGCCCCGTGCGCCCAAGGTCCCGCGCCGCTGAGGGGCCCGGGACCGACGCCCTAGTCTTCCGGGGCGAACGATTTATAGTGCGGGCAATGCAGGGCGAATCGAACAGCACCAACGGGCCTCCCGACGGCGACGCGGTCGTCGACGAAGGCGCCGCCGCGGCCGAGCCGGCCGACCCCCCCTCGGCTCGAGCGGAAGACCCGCTCGCCCAGGCTCAGGCGGAGGCGGCGCGCTTCAAGGACCAGTGGCTGCGGACCGCGGCGGATTTCGACAATTTCCGCAAGCGTACGCGCAAGGAGATGGACGAGGCGCGCCGCGGGGGGCGGGAGGATCTGCTGCGCGCCATCCTGCCGGTCTTCGACAACCTCGAGCGTGCCATCCAGAGCGCGCAGCGCTCGAGCGACGTGAAGGCGGTGGCGGACGGCCTGTCGATGGTGTCCCGGCAGTTCGTCGAGGCCCTCGGCCGGGAAGGGATCACGCGCGTGCCGACGGTGGGGCACGCGTTCGATCCTGGTGTGCACGAGGCCATCCAGCAGGTGGAGACCTCGGACCATCCGCCGGGGACGGTGCTGGCCGAGGTGCAACCGGGGTACACGCAG
>DATBQU010000037.1:0-15028 GCA_036560665.1 Polyangiaceae bacterium | reverse complement strand
CCGCCATCCCGCCGTCGGCGATCTTTGCCCGGACCTCGTAGGGTCCCAGGTGTGCGGGGGGCGGTGAGCTGCTCTTGTCGTTCACGGGCCCGGGCGAAGGTACCAAAGGGCGTGGGGGCCTCAACCGTCGTACGATGCGACCGTTCATGAACCCGCTCCGTCCCTCGCTCCGTAGGTCGCTCGTTGTCCTCTGGCATGCGCATGCGCTTGCGCACCCCTACGCGTACGCGTGCGTGCCCGCCGTCGTGCTCCTGTTGGGCTGCAAAGATCCGGCGAAAGAGAGCGCGACCCGTGCCACGCACGACGTGTCCGACCTTGCGACGCTGGTCGACAAGGACGTCGGCGAGATCGAGCGCGGTCTGCCCGAGGGAGCCAGGCGCCTCGCCCCGCTCGTGGGCGGCGGCGCCGACCCGAGGCAGGACGTGGCGGGGGTGCGCAAGGCCCTCGGCCGCGTCCGTCGCGACGTGCCTGACCTCACCATCGCCAAGTCGACCTTCTTCGCGTTGGCCGACGCCAGCGGCGTCGCCATTCGCAACGACCTCGAGGAGGACGTGATGGCGGGTCAGAACCTCTTCTCGGTCTTCCCCGCTCTGGCCAGAGCGAAGGACGGCTACGTGACCACCACCGGCGCCTTCCCCAACGGTTCGCCCAAGAACGGACCGGACGAGGACTGGATCGCCGGCGTGCCGGTCAGGCGCGACGACGGCTCGACCGGCGCGCTCTTCGTCACCGGGTGGACGTACCGCTTCTTCGCGCGACACCTGCAAGAGTCGTTGAAGGACCGGCTGACCGACCAGGCCAAGGCCGGGCAGAACGACGGGAAGATCCCCGTTTTTTACGTCGCCGTCTTCGACAGGACGGGGGTGTATTCGGCGCCGCTCACTCCGCCCGTCGACGAGAAGGCTCTCGGCGAGCAGGACCTGGTCGGAAAGACCGCCGGCGGCGCCACCCATGGCACGCTGAGCATCGCCGACCGCGGCTTCGGCTGGGCCGCTGTGCGCACGCCGAAGCTCGCGCCTGACACCGGTGTCGTCGTGCTGCGCAGCGAGCTCTGATCAACCCGCGGCGCCGCGACCGAAGCGGTGGATGCCCCACGCGAGGGAGGCCCAGCCGAGGACCACCACGACGCCCCCGAGCAGCTGCTGGCTGCGCGCGCGCGCGGCGCCGTCCGTGCCCAGGATGGGCGCGGTTCCGGCGAGCGCGATCCCCAGCGCCGTCAGCAGTGCTCCCGCGGCGAGGAGGCGCCGCGCACTCACGGCCACCCCTCGTGCTCCGCGCGTCGCAGCACGTCCTTCGTCGCCAGCTGCAGTTTCTGCTCCGCGGCGATGCTCGTCGCGGTGTGGCTCTCGCCCGCGAGATCGTCCTGCATGTAGTCGGCAGCGAAGAGCAGTGCGGCGTGGACGTCGTCGTCGTCGCCGTTGCCGCGCACGACGATGATGGCGTCCGGGTCGCGGCGCTTGGGCAGCTCGTCACCCAGCTTGTCGGCGTCCTGCCAGGTGATGTACGCGATGCCGAAGCGGCGCTCCTTGGCGGCGACGTCGAGGGTGAGCTCGGCCTCGTTGGGGCCGAACTTGATGACGCGGTGGCGGACCGGCTCGAGCCCGAAGTCGCGGAAGACCTTGGCCATGACCGACACGGCGTGCGGCTCGTCGAGCGGGCGCAGGATGGTCGGCGACTTCGCGGGATCCCCGCCGCACGCGGCGCCTGTCGGACCGAGTAGGGTGAGGGACAGCGCCGCAGCCACTAGACCGGGTCGACCGAACACGCGCTCAAACGCTAGCCGAAGGGGTAGCCTGCCGCTAGTTTCTGCTCATGCCGCGCTTCGCAGCCATCGACGTGGGTTCCAACGCGCTCCGGCTGCGCGTCGTCGAGGCGTCGGCGCCTTCCCAGACCAACAAGGCCCAGCTGGCCCTCCTCCCGGACCGCGACGGCGCCGGCCCCTGGCGGGACCTCGCCACCCTGCGCGCCCCGGTGCGCCTCGGCGCGGAGGTCTTCGTCTCCGGGCGCCTCGCTCCCGCCTCGATCGGGCAAGCCTGCGACGCGCTGCGCTCCTTCAAGACCGAGATGGACAACGCCAAGGTGGACGCCTACCGCGCCATTGCAACCAGCGCCGTCCGCGAGGCCAAGAACGGCGCCACGCTGGTCGAGCGCGCGCGGCGCGAGGCCGGGATCGAGCTCGAGACCATCGAGGGGATCGAGGAGGCCCGCCTCATCCAGCTCGCGGTGACCCGGCGCATCCCGGTCGGCGAGCAGCGAGCTCTGCTGATCGACGTCGGCGGAGGCTCCACCGAGCTGACCCTGCTCGACCACGGGCGCACCGCCTTCACCATGTCTCTTCCCCTCGGCACGGTGCGGATGCTCGAGGGCTACCTCAAGGGCGTGAAGACGGTCGACCGCAAGCGCGAGAAGCTCCTCGAGGAAGCCATCGACCGCGCCCTCGGCGAGGCGCTCCCCAAGCTCGGCAAGGTCGACGTCCTGGTGGGGACCGGCGGCAACGTCGACACGCTGTTCGACCTGTGCCCCGCCAAGGGGCGCGCCATCGACGTGTCCGCCGCGAAGTCGCTCTTCAAGAAGATGTGCGGCATGTCGAACGGCGAGCGGCGCGACGAGTACCAGCTGCGCCCCGATCGCGCCGACACCATCCTGCCCGCGACGGCGATCTTCCTGCGGCTGGCGCGCAAGCTCGACCAGTCGACCATCCTTGCCCCGGGCGTGGGTCTGGCCACTGGCATCCTCGAGGAGCTGGTCGACAAGTTCTTCCACGTGTGGGACGCGGCGGGCGAGGCCGAGCGCATCCACGACGCGTGCGTGCGCCTCGGCGAGCACTACCACTTCGATGAGGCCCACGCGCGCCAGGTGTCGCGCTTCGCGACGCAGCTCTTCGACGATCTGCACAGCGTCCACGCCTTCGGGGAGCGCGATCGCCTGCTGCTGCGAGCCGCGGCCATTCTACACGACATCGGCGACTACATCCACTACAGCGGCCACCACAAGCACAGCTACTACTTGATCCAGCACGCCGACATCATGGGCGTCACCCCCGAGGAGCGCGCCATCGTGGCCAACATCGCGCGCTATCACCGCAAGGGGCCCCCGGACACGACGCACCCCAACTTCCGCGAGCTGAGCAAGGAGGCGCGCGGCAAGGTGCGGGGGCTGGCCGCCATCCTGCGCATCGCCGACGCGCTCGATCGCGAGCACAAGCAGAAGATCGAGAGCGTGCGCGCGGCCGTCGACCGCGCCGCCGGCAGCGTGACCCTGTTTCTGCGCAGCGCCGACGATCGCGAGCTCGAGGAGTGGACGGTGGGGGCGAAGGCGTCGCTGTGGCGCGAGGAGTACGACCTCGACGTCACCATCGCCAAGGCCGAGGTGTCCTAGATGCGCGCCGGCGCGGTCGCCCTCGTCGCGCTGTGCCTGGCGGGCTGCGCGTCGACGTCGGTTCCGGACCCGCACGCGGCCGCGCGGGCCTACGCCGACGCGGCGGCGCGGGGCGACGGCGAGGCGCTGTACCAGATGATGTCGACGTCGTCGCGCC
This sequence comes from Polyangiaceae bacterium, assembly GCA_036560665.1. GTDB lineage: Bacteria > Myxococcota_A > Polyangia > Polyangiales > Polyangiaceae > Palsa-1150. Next base: position 11,493 of record DATBQU010000037.1, on the reverse strand, counting down.
AGGCACGGAGCAAGGACGACCTGAAGAAGATGGTCGCCGAGGAGCGCGACGAGCTGGCACAGCAGGGCAAGGAGCTGGCGGGCCCGGACGTGCGCGTCGAGGCCACGGCGCGGCTGCGCTACGCGGACGGCGAGGAGGCCGCCCTCGAGCTGCACGACGGGCGCTACTGGGTCACGGCGGCCGGCGCGCTGCCCGGCGGTGCGCGCACCCCGGAGGAGGCGCTCGAGCAGCTGCGCCGGGTGCTGGCGCGGCGGAGCTACGCCGGGCTGATGCGCGTCCTGTCGCCGGCCACGCGCGCGGCCATCGAGCTCGATCTGCGCACCCTGGTCGACGGCCTCGACGAGCCGGGCACGCTGCCGGTGCAGGTGACTGGCGACAGCGCGGTCGTGAATGTTCCGGGCGGCCACCAGGTGAAGATGAAGCGCGACGGCGGCGTCTGGCGCGTCGAGGACTTCGATTAGAACGCGGCCCATCGTCGCGCGAGGCTCGGCGTGCGAGACGAGGGCCTCGTGGTGCGACATCAGGGCGCTCGGCTTCGACACCAGGGCGCTCGGCTTCGACGCCAGGGCCCTGGGTTTCGACACCAGGGCCTTCGGCTTCGACACCAGGGCCCTGGTGTGCGAGGCGAAGGCCCTGGCGTGAGAGCCGAAGGCGTTGGTGTGAAAGGCGAAGGCCTTGGTGTGAAAGGCGAAGGCCCTGGTGTGAAAGGCGAAGGCCCTGGTGTGGAGGGCGAAGGCCCTGCCATGAGAAGCGAAGGCGCTGGTGTGAAGGGCGAAAGCCCTGGTGTCGGCATCGAGGGCCCTGGTCACGCAGGCGGGGCCCTTCCCTCCGTTCGCGCGCGCGCCTCCCCTCGGGTACAACGGACCCGTGCGCCCCCGATCGCTCGCGCTGGCCACGCTCGCGCTCGCCCTGGCGACGGCGCTCGTCCTGCTCGCCCCCCGCCCCGCCCGAGCGTTCGGCGACGTGGGCGCCTTCGACCCCCGCGTCTTGCTGACCGGCAACCAGACCGGCCCGGCGCGCGGCTCGGCCCCGGCGCGGTGGTCGTGGGAGCTCATCCAGCGCACGAGCGCCCCGGCGCGCCTGCGGCCGTCGCTTGTACGCGCCGACGATCCGGCCATCGTCGACGGGCCCTTCCTGTACTGGAGCGGCGACAGCGAGGTGGCGCCGCTCACCGGCGCCGAGGTCGCCGGCCTCCGCCGCTTCTTCTCGCTCGGCGGCGTCGTCCTCGTCGACGACGCCGGGGCCACCGAGAAGGGCGCCGTCAGCGCCTTCGGGCGCAGCGCGCGCCGCGAGATCGCCCGCGTCCTGCCGGACACGACACCCATCGGCCTCGGAACCGACCACGTCCTCTTCCGCACCTTCTACCTCCTGCGCCGCGCCGAGGGCCGCGTGGAGGGCCCGCCGTCGCTCGACGCCGTCGTACGCGGCGGTCAGGCGCAGGTGATCTTCAGCGAGCACGATCTCGGCGGCGCGCTGGCGCGCGGGAGCTCGGGCATGTGGGAGCAGCCCGTCGTCCCCGGCGGCGACGTGCAGCGCGAGCTCGCCATCCGCCTGGCGGTGAACATCGCCATGTACGTCCTGTGCTCGAACTACAAGGACGACCAGGTCCACGCGCCGTTCCTCATGCGTCGGCGCGCGCTGGCGACGCCGTGACGCTGCCCTGACATGCTCTCCACCCACCTCGGACCGTCGGGCGATCTCCAGCCCTGGGCCGTCTGGCTGGCGGTGGCGCTGGCGATGGCGAGCTTCGGCATGCTCCTGGTCGAGATGCGCCGGCGCGAGCGCGGGGGCATGGCCATCGCCGCCTCGGGGCTGCTGGCGGTCGTGGCGCTGCTGGCGGCGGTGCTGCGACCTGCACGCGTTTCCGCGCGCGAGAGCGTGGTGGGAGCGCGCGTCGTCGTGCTGGCGGACACGTCGCGCTCGATGGCGCTGATGCAGCCCGGGGAGGCGCGCTGGGCCACGCGCGATCGGGCGGTGGAGGCGCTGGCGAAGGCGGGCGTCAACACGCGCCTGGTGGTGCTCGGCTTCGGCGAGGGGCCGCCGGCTTCGCTGCCCCTGTCGCTCAGCGACCGCGCGTCGAGCGAGCTCACTGCGCGCGCGCCGCACAGCGACCTCGGAGCCGCCGTGCGTGCGCTGGCCGCGTCGCCGGAGGAGCGGCCCGCGGCCGTGGTCGTCGTCAGCGACGGGAGACTCGACGATCCGCCGGAGGACGCCTCGGAGGCGGGCCTCCAGGCGCTCCGCGACGAGCTGCGCGTGCCGATCGACACCGTCGCCACCACGCGCGATGCCCCCGCCGACGCGAGCGTGCGCCACGTGAGCGCGGCCGGCGCCGCGGTGGCGCACGTGCCGCTGCCGCTGCGCGTGGAGGTGGGGTGCGCCGGCGGCCTGGCCTGCGACGAGCTCACGGTGACGGCGCGGGAGCTGCGCGACGACGGTCCGCCGTCCGTGCTTGCCTCCGGGATTGCGCACGTGAAGGAGGGCAAGGCGGCGCTCGATCTGACCATCACCCTGGAGCGCGCGGGGGCGCGCATCGTCGAGATCGCCGTCGCCCCGCCGCCGGGTGACACCATCGCCGAAAACGACCGCCGCCTGGTGACCTTCGACGTGGCGCGAGAGCGAGTTCGCGTGCTCCACGTCGCCGGGCGACCCACCAACGACGTGCGCGCGCTGCGCCAGTGGCTCAAGAGCGACGCCTCGGTCGACGTGGTGGCCTTCTTCATCTTGCGAACGCCGACCGACGACGTGCACGCCTCCCAGAACGAGCTGGCGCTCATCCCCTTCCCCGTGGACGAGCTCTTCACCGAGCATCTGCCGAGCTTCGACGCCATCGTGCTCCAGGATTTCGACGCGCAACCCTACGGCCTCGAGAAATACCTGCCCAACGTGCAGCGTTACGTGCGCGGCGGAGGTGGCCTGGTGATGGTCGGCGGCCAGAACTCGTTCGTGGCGGGCGGTTACGCCGGGACGCCCCTGGCGGAGGTGTTGCCGGTGGAGCTCGACGGCACCCCCGGGGCGACCAGCGCGGACACGTCGTCCTTCGTGCCGGAGTGGACGGCGGAGGGGCGCGCGGCGCCGCTGCTCGAGCCGCTGCGCGACGTGGTGGGCGACGAGCTGCCGCAGATGGCGGGGGCCAACGTGGTCGGCGACGTGCGCCCGGGCGGCGTGGCCCTCTGGTCGCACCCGACGCGGACCACCAAGAGCGGCGCGAGGATGCCGGTGCTGGCGGTAGGCGAGGAGGGCGATGGGCGGACCATCGCGCTGGCGGTCGACGGGGCATGGGAGTTCGAGTTCTCGCCGCTCGGCGCGAGCTCGGCCGGCCGCGGTCACGGTGCGCTGTGGGATGGGCTCCTGGGGTGGCTGATGCGCGACCCGCGCTTCGAGCCGGCGCAGATGGAGGTGCCGGGCGGCTGTACGGCGGGGCTGCCCTCGAAGCTGCATGCGCGGATGCTGCCGGCGCGGGAGGGCAGCAAGCCTCAGACGGTGGTGCTCGACGTGACGCGGATCGACCGGCACGACGCGCCCATCCACATCGAGCGCGCGCGCCCGCCCGACGCGTCGTCGATCGACCTGGCGCTGCCCCCGCTCGAGGCGGGCGGATACACGGCACGGCTGCGCATCGCGGGCGGCGCGACCACGCGCCACGACTTCGCGTGCGAGGCGGGTGGGGACGAGTGGGCCGATTCGCGCCCGGACCCGAGGCGGCTCGAGGCGCTCGCCTCCGCGACCGGCGGCTCCTTCGTCTTCGCCGCCGACGCGGCCACCCTTCCGCTCCCGAAGCCCACCGTCGTCAGCGCCGAGCGCCACGTGACGCCGATCGCGCCCCCCTGGGCCTGGACGCTGGCCGCCGCGGCCCTGCTCGGCGTCCACTGGGTCGCCCGACGGCGCAGCGGGCTATCCTGAAGAAGGAACAGGGAGACGGGGAGACGGGAAGGTCTTGATGAAATCGATGCCCCAGATATCTCCTCGTCTCCTCCCCTCCTTGTTTCTCGTTCTCGTCCTGTCCTCCGCGCAGGCGCGGGCGCTGGTGTGGCCGGACGTGGCGGAGCGGGTGGAGCGGGACCTGACGGCGGCGGACCCGGCGACGCGGCGCGGGGCTGCCAGGGAGCTGGCCGAGCTGGGCCCGGGGCGCGGGGCGCCGCTGGCGGTGGAGGCGCTGGGCGACGGCGACGACGAGGTGCGCCTGGCGGCGGCGGACGCCGCGATCCGGCTGCGCGCGCCCGGGGCCACCGACGCGGTGGCGGCGTGGCTCAACGCGCCGGACGCGCGGTTGCGGCGCAAGGCGTGCGAGGTCGCGCGGGCGCTGCCTAGCCCGCGCGCGGTGGCGCCCCTGGCGCGCACGCTCGGCGATCCCGATCCCGAGGTGAGGGCCGCGGCGGCCGAGGCGCTCGGGCACCAGGCGTCGGGTGACGCGGTGCCGCCGCTCCTCGGACGTCTGGACGACCCTACGCCGGCGGTGCGAATCCAGATCGTCGGCTCGCTCGCCCGGCTGGGCGATCCGCGCGCGGTGGTGCCGCTGGTCGGCAAGGTTCAGGACTCGTCTCCCGACGTCCGCGAAGCCGTGGCGCGCGCGCTCGGTGATCTGGGGGATCCGCGGGCGTCGTCCGCGCTCGTTCTGGCGCTGCGGGACCAGAGCAGCGACGTGCGGCGCGACGCGCTGGCCGCGCTCGGACGCATGAAGGCGAGCGACGCCGTCGACGCCATCGCGCCTTTCGCGGTCGACCGTACGGCGTCGCTCCGGCTCGCTGCCCTCGGCGCGCTGGGGCACATCGCCTCGCCGGACGCGGTTCGGGTGCTCGTATCGGCGCTGGGGACGGGCGACGACGCGGCAGGCTCGCTCGAGCGGACGTCGGTCCGCGACGCGCTCGTGGTCGCGGGAGGCGACCCGGCGGCGCCGACGCAGACGCCGGGCGGCCCGGGCCAGGGGGTGCGCTCGGCACTCCACGCGCTGCTCGGTGGATCTTCCACGCCGCAGGCAGCCACGAGCGCGGCGTGGGTGCTCGGCGAGTTGAAGGCGAGCGCCGAGGCGGCGGCGATCGTGGTAGCCATGCGCCGCGGGGCGTTGCCGACGGCGGCGGCGCTGCATGCGCTCGCGGGCGCTGGCACGGCGTCGGAGGTGCCGATCGTGCTCGAGTTCGTGGCCGACCCCAGCCCGCTCGTGCGCGGCGAGGCGCTGGGGGCGGCCATGGCGCTGCTCGATCCGAACCACCCCGACGGGCGCGCCGTGGAGCCGCTGGCGGCGGCGCTCCGTGATGCACGTCCTTCCGCGCAGGAACGCGCGCGCATCGCGGCTCTGCTCGGTCGCACCGGGGCGCCGAGGGCTGCGCCGCTTCTGGTCGAGTTGCTGCGCGCGCACGACCCGACGCTGCGGCTCGCGGCCATCGACGCGCTGGGGACGCTGGGCCCCGCGCACGCGGACGGCGCGACGACGACGACGACGCCGGGGCAGGACCCCGACGATGGCCTTCTCGACGCGTTGGGGTCGTCCGAGGCCCCGGTGCGCCTGCACGCCGCCATCGCGCTGTCGGAGGCGGGGGGAGCGAAGGCTCGCGCCGCGCTACTTGGAAAGCTCGACGGCGGCGACGAGGTGGACCGCGCGGCGGTGCTGACGGCACTGGGGGGCGTGGTGGCGCGCGCGCCGAGCGAGGACGCCGTGGCCCGTCTGACGGGGGCGCTCGACCTCTCGGCGGGGCCCGAGCGCGACGCGATCCTCGAGGCGCTGGGGCGGGCGCCCCTGGCGTCCGCGCTACGGACGCTCGCGGCGGCGGCGCGCCGCGAGGAGCCCATGGATCGGCGGGCGGCGGCGGCGATGCTCGCTGCCCACCCGGGGGACGCGAGCGCACTCGCGGCGACGAGGGCGCTCCTCGGAGACCCCGACGCGGGTGTGCGTGCCCAGGCGGCCTGGGCGCTGGGGACCGTGGGCGACGCGTCGGACGTCCCCCGGCTGACGGCGTTGGCCCAGGCGGCCGACGTGGACGCGGCGACCAACGCCGCGGCAGCGCTCGGACGGATCGCGGCGCGGACGAACGCCCTCGACATCGACGCGCGCGCTCTCTGTCCGCTCGCCGCCGACCCGCGGCCGTACGTGCGCGCGAACGCGCTGGCGGGGCTGTCACTCGGCGGCGGGCGCTGCGGCGACGGCGCAGCCGAGCGAACTGCGCTGCTCGAGGATCCCAGCGAGGACGTGCGCGCTGCGGCGGCGCTCGTGCTGAGCCATGCTCCGGCGCCGGACGACGCGCGGGCGCTCGCCCGGTGCGCGCGGAGCGACCCTTCGGGCACGGTCGCCGGAAGATGCCGCGCGAGTTCGCCGCTGCCCTCGCGCACGCACCCCACGCTGGTCTACGTCGTCGCGGAGGGCGCACCCTCCCCTCACCCGGGCTCCGCCTACGCCATGCTCCTCGCGGACGGCACGCTCCACGCAGGCACGACCGACCGCCGCGGCGCGGTGTTCGATCCCGTTGCCCCCGAGGGCGACGTGACGCTGCGTCGTCCGAGCGCGCTCGCCCGCTGATCCCGGAAGCCCCCCATCGCCCGTGCCATTTGGCATGGCGACAGGCGACCGACGACGGGGTAAGACGAGCGCGTGGGCCGCCGCCATCGAAAGCCGCTCCACACGCCCGAGGCGCTCGACGCGATCCTCGACCGCGCGGGCGAGAGCCGCTTCTCCCGCGCCCGCCAGCCCATCCCCGAGGCGCTTTGGCGTGAGGCGGTGGGGGCACGCATCGCCGAGCGCGCCCGCCCGCTCTCGCTGTGGGGCGGCGTGCTGGTCCTGCGGGTAGCCAGCAGCACGTGGGCGCACGAGCTGTCGCTGCTGACCGACGAGGTGTGCTCCCGCCTGCGCGAGCGCGGCGTACCGGCCCGCGAGCTGCGCTTCCGGGTGGGCTCCGTCCCGGTCGTCGACCGGCCGCCCGAGCGGCGCATCGCGCGCGCGGTTCCGCCGGCCGAGCCGGTCCCGCCCGAGCTCGCCCGGGCCCTGGGCGGCGTTTCCGACGATGACTTGCGGGCCACCATCGCGCGCGCTGCGGCCGCCAACCTGGCCTGGCAGACGGTGAACCGCCCCGCCCCGCCGCAGGCGATCAGCGAAGCGCAGCGAGCCGCTCGAGCCCCTCGAGACGCTGGAGGAGGAAACGCTCCGCCGGACCGAGAACCGCCTGCTTCTCGCGGAGGCGCGCCACGTAACCGCGCAGGCGGACGAGATCGATCGCGTTGACCTTGCGAAACGCATTGTAAAGCTCGTCCACCACCGGCGCTGGACAGGGACGCAACTGGGCGTCGTAGAGCTCGATGACGTAGTCGGCCCAGGCTCCCTTCGCCGTCGCCGTCGCGAGCTTGGCCGCGAACCGCGCCGCCATGTCGACCAGCCACGGGGACAGTCGCTTGCCGGCGCGACTCGCCTCCACCACGTCCGCCAGCGGACTGGCGAGGAGCCGCTCGGCTTCGTCGGCGCGTCCCATCGCCAGCGCCTTCTCCGCGACCCCTCCGAGCAGGTTGAACGCGTCGGCGCGCCTCACCATGCTCGGCTCGGCGTCCGGATCGCTGCTCGGCTCGGACGGCAGCGAGGGGGGCAGCGACGAACCGCGCTCCGCGGCGATCAGCTCGGGCGCCGCGGGCATCTTGGGCAGCGTCCGCTTGCCGAACTGAAGGCTCGCGGTCTCGCGGCCTGCGCTCTCTCGCCCTTCGAGCAGCGTCAGCTCCTGCGAGCCGATGACGATCTTGTCGCCCGCGCGCACCGGCGTCCTGCCCGGGATGCGCTGGCCGTTCAGCAGGACGCCGTTCCTGCTCTGCAGATCTTCGATGGTGACGCCGTCCCTGGAGACGATGAGCAGCGCGTGGCGCCGCGACACGAGCGGATCGTCGAGCGACAGCTGGCAGCCCGCGCTACGCCCCACCGCGAACTGCCCCTCGCTGAGCTCGAGGTCGTGGTGCAGGTAGCGCAGGCGAAAGCGCATGACGCTCGGTAGGTTAGAGCTTTACCTTCTGCCTGCTCGCCGTGGCAAGCTTCGCGCGTCCGCTCAAGAGGGGCCCGGCCACTCGCCCGTGACCTCGCCGCTGTCCTGGGTCTTGTCTTCGAGCGAGTGGCGGATCTGTTCCAGGCGGGTGAGGGCCTCGACGTCGCTCGGCGAGGCGCTGCGCGCCGTGGAACGGACGTGGTCGAGTAGCGACGTCAAACCCCCGCGAACCACCCCGGTGTGCCTGGCCGCCGCCTCGCCCAGGCGCTCGACGACCTCCACCGGCGGGACCCGATCGGTCCGGCGGTAGACGTCGAGCACCCAGAGGGCCCAGGTGGGATCGTTGGTTGCCAGCGTCACTGCCACCGCCTGCATGCCAAGCGCGGCCAGCGCCTTGGCGTCGACCGAGCCGCCCGAGACGACGAGCTCTTCGACCTGTGCGGTGGCCCGCTTCGCGATGCGCTCGGCGTCCGTTACGCGCCCCAGGGTCAGCGCGCGATCGAGCGCCTCGACCAGGAGCTGCACGCTCCAGGCGGTCTGGTTCTCGCTCCCGAAGCTTCCGCTCAGCGTCTCCTCGTCGGTCTGCTCGGTGGCCTCGCAGTTGGGACACGAGACCATCTCGCGCGGATAGGGCAGGCGGCATTTTGCGCACAGGCGCAGCACGCCGGTGGTCTTCGAGTGTGCCTTCCCGAGGGGGTCGACCCGGCAAAAAACGAAGTCCTGCGTGCCGATGCGCACGCGGTCGCCGTCGCGGAGGGCGGTCGGCTCCCGGACTTGAAGGCCGTTGACCCGCACGCCATTGCGGCTGCCCATGTCCTCCACGGTCCCACCGTCGTCGTCGACCATGATGCGCGCATGCTGCCGGGAGACGAGCGGGTCCTCGATGGTCAGGTTGCAGTCGAGGCTCCGCCCGATCACGGTCATGCCGCGCGGCAGGTCGAACTCCTGCAGCAGAAACCTGAGCCGGTAGCGCGCCACGTCGCTCCTGTGGAGCGAAGCGCTGTTCCGAGATCGGAAACCACGCCCGCCCTCCATGGACTATAACGCGCCGCCCGGCAAAAGGTCAGGCCTTTGCGGCCCAGGTTGCCATCATCGCACCACCCCATGTAAGCGTAGGGAGTCAGGCACGGCCAAGTGGACGAGAGCGTGAAGGAGCAGATCGCGAAAGTGTGCCGCGAGATCCTCGCGCCGCTCGTCAAGGCTGACGGCGGCGAGATGTACCTCGTTCGCTTCGACGGGGACGACGTGCACTTGCACCTCTCCGGCACCTGCGCAGGCTGCCCCGGTGCGTCCATCACGGGCGACAAGGTCCTCTTGCCCGCCCTGCGGACGGCTGCCCCGAAGGTGCGGGTGGTCGTCACCACCGGGATCAAGATCCCCGACGGCGCGGAGAAGCTGACCGCTGGTTGAGGAGCCCGCCGGAGGCTATCTCTTCGGCGTCTTGCCCTTGCCCGCGTCTGCGCCGGGGGTGCGCGCGGCGTTCGGATCGCTGACGCCCTTCTTGGTGATCGCAGCGATGGAGGGGTCGAGCGCGAAGGGATCGACGGCCTTGTTCACGCGAAGCGACGACAGGTTGCCCTCGGTGACCTTGTCCGCCAGGTAGAGGCCAATCAGGTGCTCACTCGAGCGATCGACGGCGCGCAGGTGGCTCTTGCCGTCCTGCCAGTCGGCCTCGGTGCGCTCGAGGCCCTGCGCAGCGTCGGCGGGGCGGATGCGGCCCGGCACCGAGAACAGCGTGTTCAGCTTCGTCACGGCGTCCTGGAAGGTGCCGCCGAGGGGGCCGTCGGCCTTGGCCGGGATCTCGTCGCAGAGCTTCCAGAAGCGGTCCTTGATGAAGAACATGTACCGGTTCTTTCCGTCCTTGAAGAGCTTCAGGACGGCCTCGCCGTTGTTGTACGTGTATTCGAGGTGGATCGGCGTGACGTCGAAGCCCGTCGGCGACCCGGGAAGGAACTCTGTGTAGCTCCGCTTGAGGTTGGTCTTCCGGCTGTCGCGGTCGGCCTCGAGCTGCTGCTGGTCGACGCCCGGCTGCTTGGTCGCGAGCAGGGGGGCGTATTCGCGATCGAACAGGCCGTTCACCTTGTTGTAGACGTCGATCACTTCGTCGTGGGTCATCCCCCAGTGGAGCTCTTTCTCCATCAGCCCCGCGAGCGACGGAACGGTGGGCGCGTCGGCGGCCACCGGACCGCTCCGCGGCGGCGCGGCGAGGGCCATCATGCCCCCTGCGAGAACGGCAGCGAGCGCGAGCGACGCGGCAAGAACGGCGCGTTTCATGCGCGCAAGGTAGCACAGCATCGGGGAGTCGAGCCTCCTGCGCGTTGGACGCACCAGGGGGTTCCGCGATACACAAGACGCCATGCGTCGTGCCTTCTGGGGCCTGGGCCTGCCGGTCCTCCTGCAGGTCGCGTGCGGCGGAGGGACCCCGGACGGCCGGACCCCGGGACGGCCTCTGCCTCCCTATACCGGGCAGGCGGTCGAGCTGTTCGACGACGGCCTGGAGCCCAACGCCGTCGGCTACCCCCTGGAACAGGGGGCCGCGCCGATGACGGACAACCGCCTGCGCGAGCGTACGCAGACCGGAGACGCGGTGGTGCGCGCGCGCGTCGTCACGGTGACCTCGAAGCAGGAGGACCAGGGCCGCTCCTGGCAGATCGGCATGCACACGCTGGAGCGACTCGCCGGCACCGGTCCCCTCGAGCAGGATTTCACGGTGACCGTGCCATCCACCGCCCCCGCCGCGGGCATCGTCCATGCTTTCGAGGGCAAGCTCATCGGGTCGACGTTCGTGGCCTTCGTGCGCGAGTTCGAGCGACCGCGCGCACCGGGAGACTCCGATCTGCACTTCCATCTCGCCGTCGACTCGAAGGACGAGGTCCAAGCCGTGAAGTCGGCCGTCCTCCTGGACCAGGTGCGCTGAGGACGGCGGGGTGCTAAGCGGAAAAGACCCGTGGCTGTCGACATCAAGAGTCCCAAGGAGATCGAGCTCATGCGAACGGTCTGCCGCCTGGCGGCAGAGACGCTGCTGCTCGTCGGCGACAAGATCCGTCCCGGGATGACGACGCTGGACATCGACCGCCTCGTCCACGACCACACCCTGAGCCAGGGAGCTCGACCCGCGCCGCTGAACTACAAGGGGTTCCCCAAGAGCGTGTGCACCAGCATCAACGACGTCGTCTGCCATGGCATCCCGGACGCAACGGTCCTTCAAGCCGGCGACATCGTGAACGTCGACGTGACCCACATCCACGAGGGCTTCCACGGCGACACAAGCGCCACGTTCTACGTGGGGACGCCCAGCGCTCAGGCGCGACACGTGGTCGAGGTGGCACGACGCGCGCTCGATCTGGGGATTGCAGAGGTCCGCGAGGGCGCGCGCCTCGGCGACATCGGCGCGGCGATCCAAGAGTACGTCGAGGCCGAAGGCTGCAGCGTCGTGCGCGACTTCGTCGGCCACGGCATCGGCCGCCGCTTCCACGAGCCGCCACAGGTGAAGCACTACGGCAAGCGCGGCACGGGCGACCGCATCCGCGCGGGCATGGTCTTCACG
>DATBQU010000036.1:0-8216 GCA_036560665.1 Polyangiaceae bacterium | reverse complement strand
CGAACAAATACACGGTCGCGTTCGCTTGTGCCCGATCCCGGGCGCGCGCCGTGCAGACGGGTAGTCTCGGCGCCCGATGCGACGACGTCTCTCTCGCTCCCTGGTTCGCGCCGTCGAGCTCGCCTTGGCCCGCATTGCCCGCCGCGCGTGGCCTCTCGTGGCCCGCTTCAACGCCGCCTTCGAGCGCCCCTCCCCGACGCCGACATGGGCGCCGGGGCCGTTGCCGAAGCGCCGCGAGCGGACCTTCCCCCAGCTCGGCTGGCCGCGCGAGACCGACTCGCTCTGCCCGCGATGCGTGAAGGAGGTGCGGACGCAGATCCTCTCGGGCGAGCGCGCCCTGTCCTCTCTCGTCGACGGAAAGCCCGGCGAGATTCGCGCGCGCATCGTCGAACAGGACGGACAGGTCAAGATGGTCAAGACCTGCCCGACCCACGGACGCTTCGAGGACGTGATGGCGATCGACCCCGCGTTCCTGCGGCGAATCGAGGGCCTCTACCCCGGACGTGACTACCTCGCGCCGCTCAGCGCGCTGCGGAATCACGGCAGCTCGAGCATCAAGTACGGGCGGGGTGCGGTGCTCACCGTCGACCTCACCAACCGCTGCAACATGATGTGCGATCCCTGCTTCATGGACGCGAACCAGGTGGGCTACGTCCACGAGCTCGAGTGGCCCGAGATCGCCAGGATCCTCGACGACTCGCTCACCATCCAGCCGCGGCGGCAGATGAGCGTGCAGTTCTCGGGGGGCGAGCCCACCCTGTCGCCGCACTTCCTCGCCTCCGTGAGGTACGCGCGCGACGTGGGCTACTTCTGCGTCCAGTGCGCGACCAACGGCGTGCGGTTCGCGCAGGAGCCCGCGTTCGCCAGGGCGGCCAAGGAGGCGGGGCTGCGCCTCGCGTACCTGCAGTTCGACGGCGTGACGAACGAAGCCAACGCACACCGCAAGGTGGGCAACCTCTTCGAGGTGAAGAAGCGCGCCATCGAGAACCTCCACGCCGCCGGCGTCGACGTGGTGCTGGTGGTCACGGTGGTCAACGGCGTCAACGACGATCAGGTCGGCCCCATCATCGACTTTGCCGTCGCCAACGCCGACAAGATCACGGTGGTCTCGTTCCAGCCGGTGAGCTTCACCGGACGCGACGAGGACGTGGCCGACGACGCACGGGCGCGGCAGAGGTACACGCTGTCGCACCTGGCGCACGACGTGAAGAAGCAGACCGGCGCCACCGAGCCGCTGCGCGACTGGTTCCCACTCTCGGCGATGGGCCCGTTCAGCGACCTCACCGACCACCTGGTGGGCGCGCGCTCGGACTGGGGCTCGCTCAAGTGCGGCTGCCACCCCGACTGCGGCATCGGCACGGTGCTCTTCGTGAACAAGCGCACCAAGGAGATGGTGCCCCTCTCGGCGTTCCTCGACCTCGAGCGGCTACTCGAGGACGTCCAGGTCATCACGGACGGCGCGCTCCCACGCGGCATCACGCTGATCGAGCTCGGCCTGGCCCTGCTGAAGAACTTCGACTCGCATAGGGCTCCGGCCAGCCTCGGCGCGTACACGCTCGCGCGCCAGCTCCTCAGCCAGATCGGGGCCCGCGGCCGTCGCGTCGGCGAGACGGAAGGGGACGCCCGCGAGTTCGAGTGGCGGGCGCTCTTCGTCGCCGGGATGTGGTTCCAGGACCTCTTCAACTACGACTTCCGGCGCACCGAGATGTGCATCATCCCCTACGGGACCCAGATGGGCGAGATCAGCTTCTGCGCGTACAACACCGGCGTCGGCTGGCGCAACGTCATCGAGAAGATGAAGGCCAACGCGACGACCGCAGACTGGTACCGGGAAAAAGGCCGGCACCCGGTCTACGCGAAGAACCAGGAGCTGCCGCTCCCACCGCCGCGCGGCACCGTGGTGATGCCCGCGGACAGGCGCGTCCGCCTGCCCATCCTGCCATCTACGACGCGAGGGAGCGACCCGTGACCAGCCGGACCACGACGGCCACCAGATTCATCGACTACCCTCCCTTCGGCGGCGTGTGCCGGGCCTTGCCCGTCAGCTCGGGACGCTTCGCGAGCGGTCGCCGAGCGCCCTGCGGACGAGCGTCGCCAGGTCGGCCATGTTGGCGGGCTTCACCAGGAATCCGTCGGCACCCATCGCCAGGAGGCGCTTCCACTCCTCCGGGCCGCCCGATGCGGTGAGGACGATGATGGGCATACGCGCCGCCGCGACACGCGCGCGCAGCAGCCCGGTGAGCGCGAGGCCGTCGAGGACCGGCATGGCCAGATCGATGATGGCGACCGACGGCGGGTGGGCGTCGAACGCAGCCAGCGCCTGCGCCCCGTCCTCGACAGCCTCGATCTCCGCGCCCGGGAACTCGTGCCGCAGGACGATCTCGAGCACCTGGCGGGAATCGGGGTCGTCCTCCGCGACGAGGATGCGCACCGGCTCACGCGTCCGGTAGTGCGCGGCGACGAGCTCGCGCCGGAAGGCCTCTGCGCTCGGCGTGCGCGCCGCGGGCTCCTTCGCGAGCGCCCGCAGGACCACCTCGTCGAATGCCCGATCGAGCTCCGGCCGCAGCGCGCTCGGCGCAACCGGCGCGGTGATGGCGTGCTCGAGGAGAGTCGCCAGCGTCGTCGGCCCCTTGAACGGTACCTGGCCGGTGAAGAGCTCGTAGGCGATGCAGCCCAGGGAATAGACGTCCGCGCGCGCCACGAGCTCGGGCGCCACCCGGTGCTCGAGCGCGATCTCGGGGGCCATGTACCACGACGTCCCCGCCAGCTCGCGCTTGCCCGGGCTCATCAAGTCGCGCACGAGGTCCGCCAGACCCAGATCCGCCACGCGCACCCGCAGCTCGGCGTCGAGCAGCACGTTGCTCGGCTTCAGATCGCAGTGCACCGTCTTGGCGTCGTGGATCGCCTGCGCGCCGAGGCAAGTCGCGTCGAGGATCCGCAGCGACGCGTCCATGTCCGGGAGCACCCCGGCTCGCCTGGCTTCGCGGAGCCACTGTCCGACCGTCTGGCCGTCGACGTACTCCATGACCAGGTACGGCGTGCCCCGGTGCTGACCGAACGCGTGGATCTGGAGCACGTTGGGATGGTTCACCCGCGCCATGGCGCGCGCCTCGGTGAGGAAGCGATCCCGCAGACCACTGCCGACTCGTGGCGGGCGGATCAGCTTGAGCGCGACTTCGCGGTCGAGAACCTCGTCGCGCGCCAGCATGACGACGCCCATGCCACCGCGCCCGAGGGGGCCCATGATGCGGTAGAGGCCGTCTACCAGGGTGCCCGCCGGGGGCGCCGGGACGGGGTCGACGTCGCTGGCGTCGTCGAGCCCGTCGTCGAGCCTCACCGTGAGCCGCTGCGACCCGCTCTCCGACGCCGCCACAAGGCCCTCACCGGAGAGGACCGGTCCTTCTTCCGCGGCGAGGCGCTTCATGGGCTATACGCCGAACTGCACAAGCCGAGCCGGGAGTCCGGGCACGCCGCGGCCGGCAAATGACGCGGGTCGGCGTGGGGTGCGCGTGTCATCACGCCACGGTGCGAGGCGATCGACCTCGAGCGCGGCCGTGGGCGCGCAGACGCGCCGAGACGCGCCGAGAAGCGGTCGGGACCCTGACCACGACGCCCACATGAGAGCACCATTCTCGTCCGCTCCCGCCTGATCATTCCTGCCCTCCGGCACCGGTCTGACATCAGGACGGGGTGCGTGTCGTGCCCCGGGGAGCTTCCTCATCATGAATACCCGGTGTCGCGCGTGGCTCGTGTGCGGGGTCCTGTCTCTGGTGGTGCCGTTCGGCGCGTGCGGGGGAGACAACTCCGCGCTCACCGGGTCGGGGGACGATGCCGGAGCCGACTCGTCGCTCGCGGACGGAAACGGAGGCGGCGACAGCGCCACTTCCGACTCGCTCGCTGGCGACACCGGAGGCGGAGGCGACGCCGCAAACGACGCGGCGACCAACTGCGGGACCACGGGCAGCCCCTGCTGTGCGGGCCAGACATGCAACACCGGGCAAGGCGCGTGCGTCGGCGGGGTGTGCCAGCCGTGCGGCGCGAGTGGCATCCAGTGTTGCCCCGGGCGCGCGTGCGACGCGAGCGACGTGTGCGTGGGGGGCGGCACCGGCGTGTGCACGCCGTGCGGCGGCTCGAACCAGGCGTGCTGCGCCGCCAACACCTGCGCCGGCGGCGGCTGCTGCGTGAACGACACCTGCACCCCCGCGACGCAGACTTGCCCCAACCCCGTCGGCGGGACCTGCGCCAACGGTGCCTGCGGGACATGCGGCGGCGCCAACGAGCCGTGTTGCACGAACAACACGTGCACCGCGTCGGGGACGTCGTGCGTGGGCGGCAGCTGCCAGCCCTGCGGCGGGGCGAGCCAGGTGTGCTGCGCCAACGATACCTGCAGCGCGCCCGGGCTGGTCTGCCACGGCGGCCTCTGCGCGACCTGCGGCGGCCAGAGCCAGCCGTGCTGCCCCGGGCAGGCGTGCGCCGGCACGGGCCTGGCGTGCGACCAGAACGGCACGTGCTCGGCGTGCGGCGGCACAGGCGAGACGTGCTGCGCCAACCAGCAGTGCGGCGGCGGCGGGTGCTGCGATCCGGCCACCGACCGGTGCGTCGCCTCCGCGGGGACTTGCTCGACGGGCGGCGCGTGCAGCAACGGACAGTGCGCGGTGTGCGGAGCGCCGGGCCAGGCCTGCTGCCCGGGCAGCACGTGCGGCGGCGGCGGGTGCTGCGTCAACAGCGCGTGCGTCGCCTCCGGAGCCGCCACCGGCAATGGCACCGTGTGCAGCAACGGCACCTCGGCGCCCTGCGGCGGGGCGACGCAGGCGTGCTGCGGGGGCGGAGCCTGCACGGCGGTGGGCGCGTGCTGCGTCGGGGGCACCTGCCTCGCCACCACGACGAGCTGCAACAACGGCAACGGCGTGTGCACGGCGGGAAGCTGCGGAGTGGGCACCCAGGCGTGCGGCGGACCTGGCCAGAGCTGCTGCCAGGGGAACAACGGCCCCGACTTCTGCACCGTCGGCGGCTACGCGTGCGATCCGCACTCGCAGAAGTGCGCGCTCTGCGGCGCCGCCGCGCAGATCTGCTGCGACGGCAACGTGTGCGCGGGGGGCGGCTGCTGCGACGGGACCACCGGCACCTGCGCCGGCCCGGCCACGGCCTGCTCGCAGGCGCAGGGTACGTGCACCGGCGGCGGCTGCCAGGGCGGCGCGTGCGGCGAGATCGGCCAGGCCTGCTGCGGCGGCGGCGTGGGATGCACCGCGCCCTACGCTCGATGCCAGGGCAACCTGTGCGTCGCCTGCGGCGGCTCGGGTGAGCGCTGCTGCCCGCCCCTCCAGGGCCAGGGCAACGACTGGTGCGCGGAGCCCTTCACCTGCGGAGGCAACGGGACCTGCCACTGACGTGGGCGGCGGAAGCTGTCCTCAATGAGCCTGCGCGCGCGAGGCCTCCCGCGCGCAGGCGGCGGCCCGCTCGAGCAGCAGCGTCCGCTCGCGCGCGTTGCGCGTCAGCGACGCCGCCCGCTCGAGCTCCACGCGCGCCTCGTCGAGGCGACCCAGCTTGGACAGCAGGTCGCCACGGACGCTCGGCAGCAGGTGGTACCCCGCGAGCGAGCCCTCGGCCACGAGCGCGTCGACGAGCTCGAGGCCGGCTGCAGGGCCGAACGCCATCGACAGCGCGACCGCGCGATTGAGCTCGACGACCGGCGAC
The DNA here is from genome assembly GCA_036560665.1 of Polyangiaceae bacterium. Lineage (GTDB taxonomy): Bacteria > Myxococcota_A > Polyangia > Polyangiales > Polyangiaceae > Palsa-1150. The sequence continues at coordinate 2,522 of DATBQU010000036.1, read as the reverse complement.
GGTGCCAGCTGCGCCAGCGCGTCGTACAGCGCGGCGATGCGCGACCACTCCGTCTCCTGGGGCACTGGCGCCCGCGCGTGGCAAGCCGCGATGGCGGCCTGAAGCGCGTAGGGCCCGTGCGCGCCCCCCAGGGCCTCGGCGCGCTCGAGCGCCGCCAGCCCGCGGCGCACGAGGACGTGATCCCAGAGGGCGCGGTTCTGCTCGAGAAGGAGCACCGGCTCCCCCGTCGGGCCCACGCGCGCCTTGGCCCGCGACGCCTGGATCTCCATCAGCGCCACCAGGCCGTGCACCTCGGGCTCCTGCGGAGCGAGCTCGGCCAGCACGCGCCCCAGGCGCAGCGCGTCCTCGCAAAGCGCAGGCCGCAGCCAGTCGTCGCCGGCCGTCGCCGAGTAGCCCTCGTTGAAGACCAGGTAGACCACCTCGAGCACCGAGGACAGCCGCGCCGCCAGCTCTGCACCGCGCGGCAGTTCGAAGGGGACGCGCGCCTCCGCCAGCGTCCTCTTGGCGCGCACGATTCGCTGCGCCACCGTCGGCTCCGGCACGAGGAAGGCGCGCGCGATCTCCTCGGTCGTCAGCCCACCCAGGAGGCGCAGCGTCAGCGCGACGCGCGCCTCCGGCGACAGCACCGGGTGGCACGAGATGAAGACCAGGCGCAGGAGATCGTCGCCGACTTCGTCGTCCATCGCCGCCTCGAGATCGGGCGCAGCCGCCTCGTGCTCCGCCTCGATGACGTGACCGATCTCTTCGCGCTTGCGCTCCAGGCGCTTCCTCCGCCGCAGCCCGTCGAGCGCGCGGTTCTTCGCTGTGGCCATCAGCCATGCCCCCGGGTTGTCCGGGATGCCTGCCACCGGCCACCGCTCCAGGGCGACGACGAGCGCGTCCTGCGCGAGCTCCTCCGCGAGACCGACGTCGCGCACCATCCGCGTCAGTCCTGCGATGAGCCTGGGCGACTCGATCCTCCAGATCGCGTCGATCGCGCGATGGGCGTCGCTCACCGGCACGCACCGAGCGTACTACGAGGTCCCCCTCGGCGGTTCGGCCATCCCGCGCAGCTCACACTCCATCTCCCACGAGGGCCCCATCACGTCGGTGTGTACCTTCATGAACGCCTTCACCTGCTCGACGGCCTCCTCCCTCGACTTCGCCTGGATGATCGCCCAGCCGCCCACGAGCTCCTTGGCCTCGGCGAACGGGCCGTCCGTCACGTTGATCTTCGCGTTGGACAGCCGGAGGCGCGCTCCCTGCGAGCTCGGCAGCAGCCCTCCGGTCGAGACCAGCGTTCCGTTCTTGAACCCCTCCTCGGCGAGCTTGCCGATGACGGCCATCAGCTTCGGGGGCGGGGGCTCACCGGCCTCCGAGTAGGTGTTGGCCCTCACGAACACCATGAACTTCATCGCGCCGCCTCCTTCTGCCCCAGCTTCTTGCCGAGCTCGTTGGCCGTGCCGGACAGCTCGGGGGTGATGTTGGTGAAGTCCGCCATCTCGAACACCTGGCGGATCTCGACCATCTCGCCGCCGTCGCAGGGGCAGCGCTTCACCCACTCGATCGCCTCCTCCCTGGACTTGACCTGGATGAGCCAGTAGCCGCCGACGAGCTCCTTGCTCTCGGTGAACGGGCCGTCGGACACCACGGGCTTGCCTCCCGGGAAGCGGACGCGAGCGCCCTTGGCGCTGGGCTGAAGCCCGTCGAGCGCGAGCAGGACCCCCGCCTTCTGGAGTTCCTCGTTGAACTTCATCATCCCGGCGATGGCCTTCGGGTCGGGCAGGGCGCCGGTCTCGGCCTTGGCACCGGGGTACATCAGCAGCATGAAACGCATGGTGTCTGCTCCTTTCGCCTGAACGACGAACGACGAACGACGAGATCGACACCACTGGAAGAAAAAGTCGTTCCGGGATGTCGATTCGTCTCGGCCCCGTTCGTCTACCAGACAGGAGAGGAGATCGGTCCCCCATGAACCCACAGTCAGGGGAGGTCGTGCCGCCCCGGGCGCGGTGCTGGCGGTGCGGCGTCGAGCACGGCGCCGCGGCGTGGGCCACCCTCGAGGTCGTCGAGCGCGTCGCGCCAGCGGACGTGCAGCGGCTCGTGCTGAACTGGCCGAAAGACCTGGGAATCGAGGTGCGGGTGTGCGTGCCGTGCGGGGCCCGGATCGCGCGGAAGCTACGGGCGGGAAGATGAGCGGACCATGCGTCCGTTCGTGGCATCATGCGCTGGTGAAGACGGCGCAGAAGCGGAGCAGGACCAGGGGCGGACCAGCCGAGATCTCGACGAGGGCGACCCGACCATCACCCCCTCGTCGGGCGGACTACGGCGCACCGATCGACGGGTTCTTCGCGCGGCAGCCGCCCGGGCTGCGCGCCGTCCTCGAGGCGCTGCGGAAGCTCGTCGACGACGCCGCGCCCGACGCGGAGGCGTCCATCAAGTGGGGCATGCCCTTCTACACCCTCGACGGCGAGATGCTGTGCGCCCTCGCCGCCTTCAAGGCCCACGTGAACCTCATCCTCGCGGGGCCCCCAGGCGCCTTC
>DATBQU010000035.1:0-4638 GCA_036560665.1 Polyangiaceae bacterium | reverse complement strand
TACTTCAAGCTGGCGACGGACATCGTCAAAAAATACGGCGGCGTCTTCATCTGCGACGAGGTGCAGACGGGCTTCGGTCGCACGGGCGGCAAGATGTGGGGCATCGAGCACAGCGACGGCGTCGTGCCCGACATCATGACGATGGCCAAGGGGATCGCGAACGGTTTCCCCATCAGCGCCACGCTCGCCACCACCGTGATCGCCGACTCGTGGAAGGGCGGCAACATCTCCACCTTCGGCGGCAACCCCATCACCTCGGCGGCGGCCAACGCGACCATCGACGTCATCGTGGGCGACAAGCTCGCCGACAACGCGGCGGCGATGGGCAAGATCCTGCGCGACGGCCTGGAGGCGATGAAGGCCCGGTACGCCGTGATCGGCGACGTGCGCGGGCGCGGGCTGATGCAGGGCGTGGAGCTGGTGAAGAACGAGAAGGCGGGCGACCGCACGCCGGCCCCCGACGCCACCCTGCGTCTCTTCGAGGAGACCAAGAAGCGCGGGCTCATCGTCGGCCGCGGGGGCCTCTACAACAACGTGCTGCGCGTCGCGCCCCCGCTCGTCGTCGGCAAGAGCGAGATCGAAGACGCCCTGAAGATCCTCGACGACTCCTTCGCCGCGCTCGCAAGATGACGGCGCCGTTTCTTCTCCCCTCCCCGCGCGCCGAGAGCGCGCTGCCGGACAAGAAGCCGATGCTGAGCGAGGCGGAGGCGCGCGCCGAGGCCGACCGGTGCCTCTACTGCGCCGACGCGCCGTGCATCAAGGCATGCCCGACCAGCATCGACGTGCCCGGCTTCATCAAGCGCATCGCCAGCGGCAACGTGCGCGGCAGCGCGCGCACCATCCTGGAGCAGAACGTCCTGGGGTACTCCTGCTCGCGGGTGTGCCCGGTCGAGGTGCTCTGCGAGGGGTCGTGCGTGTACCAGGCCTGGCAGCACAAGCCCATCGCCATCGGGCGACTCCAGCGCTTCGCCACCGCCACGACCACGGGCGAGCTGCGCGACGGCCTCTTTCCGCGCAAGGCTCCGACGGGCAAGCGCGCGGTCTGCGTGGGCGCCGGTCCCGCGTCGCTGGCCTTCGCCGCGAACCTGGCGCTGGAGGGCCATCACGCCACGGTGCTCGAGAAGCGCCCGCTGCCGGGTGGGCTCAACGCGACCGGCGTGGCGCCCTACAAGCTGCACGCCGAGGACGCGCTGCGCGAGGTGGAGTGGGTGCGGTCGCTGGGCGTCGAGGTGAAGACGGGGGTCGAGGTGGGGCGCGACGTCACCGGCGCGCAGCTCGTGGCCGAGTACGACGCGGTGTTCCTCGGCCTCGGTCTGGGGGACGACACGCGCCTCGGCGTACCGGGCGAGGACGGGCCGGGGGTGGTGGGCGCGACGGCGTGGATCGAGCAGATGAAGCTGGCGCCTGCGTCGTCGCGGGCGAAGCTCGGCCGCGTGGTGGTGGTCGGCGGCGGGAACACCGCGGTCGACGTGGCCCACGAGTGCGCGCTGCTCGGCGCCGAGGAGGTGACCATGGTCTACCGCCGCGGCGCCGCCGAGATGAGCGGCTACGAGCACGAGGTGGCGGGCGCGAGGAAGGACGGCGCTCGCCTGGCGCTGCACGCGGTCCCCGTGGCCGTGGTCCGCGACGCGGGCGGCGCCGTACGCGCGCTGCGCGTGGCGACGGCGGAGAACGGCAAGGCCGTCCCCGGCACCGAGCGCGAGCTGCCGTGCGACCTCGTGGCCGTCGCCATCGGGCAATCGAAGCTTCGCAGCCTGGCGGCGCAGTTCCCCGGCGTGGCTCTCGACGCGCGCGGATGCGTCGTGGCCGATGCCGTCACCGGCGTCACCGGGCACCCCAAGGTCTTCAGCGGCGGCGACTGCGTCAATGGCGGCAAGGAGGTCGTCAATGCCGTCGCCGAGGGTCGCGACGCCGCCCGCCACCTGAACGCCAGGTGGAGGACGAGAGGCTGACATGGCCGACCTGAGCATCGACATCGCGGGGATCAGGAGCCCCAATCCCTTCTGGCTCGCCTCGGCGCCTCCGGCCAACACCGGGGAGCAGGTGATGCGCGCGTTCGAGGCCGGCTGGGGCGGCGCGGTGTGGAAGACGCTGGGCGATCCCATCGTCAACACCTCCAGCCGCTTCGGCGCCATCGACTACGCCTCCGGCAAGGTGATGGGCTTCAACAACATCGAGCTCATCACCGACCGCCCGCTGGAGGTGAACCTGCGCGAGATCCGCGAGGTCAAGCGGCGCTTCCCGAAGCACGCCGTCGTCGTCTCGCTGATGACCGAGACCAAGCGCGACTGGCACACCCTCATCCGCAAGGTGGAGGACACCGGCTGCGACGGCCTCGAGCTCAACTTCGGCTGCCCGCACGGCATGTGCGAGCGCGGGATGGGCTCGAGCGTGGGGCAGGAGCCGAAGCTCCTGACCGAGATCGTGCGCTGGGTGAAGGAGGTCGCGAAGACCCCCGTCCTGGTGAAGCTCACGCCGAACACCGGGGACATCGTCGAGGCGGCGCAGGCGGCGCAGGCGGGCGGCGCCGACGGGGTCTCGCTCATCAACACCATCAAGAGCCTGATGGGCGTCGATCTCGAGCGGATGGTCCCCTTCCCCCGCGTCGGCGACGCGGCGAGCAACGGTGGCTACTGCGGACCGGCGGTGAAGCCCATCGCGCTGCACATGGTGGCGGCCATCGCGCGCGACGTCCGGGGCCTGCCCATCTCGGGCATCGGCGGCGTGCAGACCTGGCGCGACGCCGCGGAGTTCATGGCGCTCGGCTCGTCGACGGTGCAGGTGTGCACGGCGGTGATGCACCTCGGGTACCGCATCGTGGGCGACATGATCGACGGCCTGAGCGAGTGGCTCGACCAGCACCGGATGAAGAGCGTGCGCGAGCTGGTGGGGCGCGCGGTGCCGGCCTACAAGGAGTGGGGCGACCTCGATCTGTCCTACAAGGTCGTGGCCGAGATCGACGCGCGCACCTGCATCGGCTGCCAGAAGTGCGTCGTCGCCTGCCAGGACGGGGCGCACCAGTGCATCTTCACCGGTCGCGAGGACCGGCCGCGCCCCCCGCACGCCCACGCGCACGGCCCGGCGAAGGCGCCGCTCCCCTTCCCCATCGGCCTCCTCGCCGGCGAGCGCGTCCCCTGGATCGACGAGCCCGAATGCGTCGGCTGCAACCTCTGCCAGCTCGTCTGCCCCGTGCCCGGCTGCATCACGATGAAGGAAGTGCCGAACGGCCCCAAGGAAACGTGGAACGACCGCGTCGCCAGGGGGACGGCGCACGTCCCGGGCGGCATTCACGACGACTGAGAAGTCACTGCACGCAGCTGGGGGTGACCTGGTTGCTCGTGTCGTTGTCGGTGCGGCACTCGTGGAACTTGGGGCTGGTGGGATCGACGTAGATCTTCGCGACGAACGTGCCGTGCGACGTGGCCGGCGCGACCAGGGGCGTCGACAGCGTCTGCGTCTGCCCCGGGAAGAGCGCGTAGGTGGTGGTCACCGCGCCAACCTTGGTGTTCGTCGCGGTGTCGTAGACGTCCGCCTCCACGCCGGCCGGCAGCCCCGCCGCGCCGATGTTGCGGATGGCGACGTGGGCCATCGGCGGCGTCGTGCAGTCCACCGCCAGCGCGACCACGGCGTCGGGCGCGTTGAAGATGCCCTTGTCCTGCACGTTCTGCCGGAAGTCGTTCAGCCAGGGCAGCGTCCAGTTCCTCGTCTCTCCCTTGGGGATCGAGCCGTAGACGTTGGGCGCGGGGCACGCCGTGTCGCGATCGTCGCAGATGTTGCTCACGTGGTAGGTGTGCTCGCTCCACAGGGTGCGGGTGCCCACCCAGGAGTCGGCGCTGTCGCCGAAGACGACCAGGCCGCGGTAGCCCTTGTCGGCCGTGGGGCCCTGCGCCCAGGTCACGCCGTTGACGGTCCCCGGCTTGCCCGCCGCGTCCATGCACCCCCAGCCGGCCGAGCTCGGGTCGGCGCCGTTCGACACCATGACCATCTCGGCGTGCCCGTCGCCGTCGACGTCGGCCAGGAGCGACGCCTCGGTGGCGGTGAACGACGTGTGGGGCGCCGCGAAGCGCACCGCCCCGCTCTGCCCGTTGAACACCCACAGGAAGCACTCGTCGCCGTAGATGACCTCGGCCTTGCCGTCCCCCTCGAAGTCGAACACCGTCGAGCCCGTGACCGACGACGACAGGTCGTGGTTGGGCGTCTTCCACAGGACGTCGAGGGTCTTGGTCGCGTAGTTCGGCTTCATCACCGAGTAGAACGTCGCCATCGCCACGCCGATCTGCGGCGCGCCGGAGCCGTCGAAGTCCGCCACCGTGGGGGGCCCGCCGCTGCCCGTCCCCGGCAGCGTCGCCGGACCGAGGACGACGGCGCCGGTCAGGCCGTCGAGGACCCAGACCTTCCCGTTGGCGACGAGGACCGGATCGGGCTTGCCGTCCTTGTCGAAGTCGCCGACGCCGGGGAAGCCGTCGGGCAGGGCGGCGTTGTTCCAGAGGACCGCGCCGTTGCTCTTGTAGGCCGTGTTGCCGGCGAGGAGCTCGAGGTGCCCGTCGGCGGCGCCGTCGAGGTCGACGAACGTGCTCGTGTACTGATCGATCCCGCCGCCTCCGCCGCCGCCCGTCCCCGTCCACGCCAGCGTGATGC